>NZ_VXCT01000081.1:0-13438 GCF_052850535.1 Shewanella sp. 1180_01 | reverse complement strand
TCTTACTAGTGAAAGTTAAAAAACTAGCACAACAATCGGACGCGGGATGGAGCAGTATGGTAGCTCGTCGGGCTCATAACCCGAAGGTCGTCGGTTCAAATCCGGCTCCCGCAACCAATTTAACCAGCATAAGCTGGTCTTTTTGTACCTAAAAATCAATGAAACCCACAGTAAAATATGGGATAGAGCGGCATGCTAACTCGTCGGGCTCAACTCTTTATAAATAACGGGCGAAGGTCATCAGTTCAAATCCACTTCAGCAACAGCATCCGAACTAAAAATTTAACCTGATTAGCTGATCTCAATGCGTTTTTTGGATTTCAAATTTCGCCATGAAGGTATCGGACAATATGACTCCGGCCATAGCACCAAAGGAAACGGTGAAAATCATGATGAAAGGTAGAGGTTTCAAATAAGCGGAAGTGAGAACACCTTGACCGAACCAGTGCAGCAACAGACCAAGGATCATGACGCCAAAAGCGAGCTTATTCGCGGCAAAAAACATCGGAATTTCGAACGCCCACAACGCTTTATTTTCCTTAAATTGAGCGAAACCGAAATAGAGATAAAGCAGTAATGCCACGATAGCAATAGCACAAACACTGAGTACATAGCTTAATTGAGACGTCCCAGCCAAGACTTGATAGCCGATACGAATGGCATAAATACCAACACCCAACCAAAGTATCAGTAGTGGCAATAAAATGAGTCCCATTTTTTATCCTTAAAAGTTGAGATAGACACACACTTAGCACCTAAAGCGAGCTCTGAAAATAGGCGCTTAATGCTATCCCAGACCTCAGTTCGTGAAGTGAGCGCTTGAAGTAAGTTCTTAGATTGAGCACTTAGCGTCAGATCCTATAGAAAGTTAGGACTTGGAATGAGCGCTTAGAGTCCATTCTTAAAGTAAATGCCTTAAGCAACCGTTAAAATAGCGCCAAGACCAGCATGCTACTTTATCCGCGCCATATGATACACACTGACAAACTCACCATTTCTAAAAGCAAAATCCTTCGACTCACCTTCAATCACAAAGCCAAACTTTTTATACAGACCAATGGCGGCATGATTATCGGTATAAACCGTTAATTCAATTCGTTTTATATTCATCCATTTATCGGTAAGCTCAAGCATAGCGTTAATCAAGGCGCTGCCAACACCGCGGCCTTGGTAGCTGTCTTTTACCCCCATTCCAAAGGAGGCAACATGCCTGCGACGGGGTTGCTCGTACACCTCAAAACCCAACTCGCCGACAATTTCACCTTCAATCTCTGCGACATAGCGACTAATATGATTCGATGTTGCCGCAAGGCGTGACTCCCATTTATCGGTCGATGGCCAAGGGAGTTGTAAGGTACCAGTATAGGCATTTGGGCAGGCATATACGGCTTGAATAGCTGCGGCGTCACGCTTCTCTGCATGCCTAATCGTAATCTTTTCCAATGAGTCCCCTCCATGGTTTTCTAATAAAAAATACCTGTCCGGTTCAACGTACACAGAGCTAAGCACACAGATCTAAATCCACGAATTAGCTTAGGCACAAAGGCGCGAACACTGTGGTAAATCGCAACTTAGCCCGCTTCTTATCAAACCGACTTTACGGATGAAGCTCGCATAAGACAAGTATGAAATTTAAAAAACTATTGATAAACCTAGTTTTTATATGGGTAGATATCAATTGAAATGAGGATTGAAGCACAGCGCTATCTCCACGGCCCTATCACCACAACTCTGCCTCGACACCGATGTTAAAACACTGGGCAAATAAAAACCCGCTCAAGATAGGTTCTTGGCGGGTTTAAGGGATATCGCGACAATTGAGTCGAGTCGAACAGTTCAGCATTTAAATTAAGCTAATATAATCAATCGCATTACACTAACTAAACTGAGTCACTGTGTTCTGTTAAAGCGGTAAACGGCCATTGAATGACAAGGCTAACGTCGTGCTATCCACGTATTCAAGCTCGCCACCAACGGGCACGCCGTGGGCGATGCGACTGATCATCACCTTATGGCGTCTGGCCATATCAGCAATAAAATGCGCTGTTGCCTCGCCTTCTACCGTCGGATTGGTCGCTAAAATCAACTCGGCCACATCACCCGAAGCCAAGTGGCGCTCGAGTAACGCTAAACCTAGCTCTTCTGGCCCAACACCATCGAGTGGCGATAAATGACCTAAAAGAACAAAGTAGCGACCGGTGAAATGTCCACCCGCCTCAATGGCTAACACATCGGCCGGCGTTTCCACCACACAAATGGTAGAAGACGTGCCGCGTTTATGGCTAGCACAAATCGGACAGAGGGTTTCTTCAGTGTAGGTTCGGCAAGACTGACAATGACCGACGTCACTCATCGCACTGGACAGCGCACTGGCTAATTTAAGCCCTGCTTTTCTGTCGCGCTCGAGTAACTGAAACGCCATACGTTGCGCCGATTTAGGCCCAACCCCAGGTAAACAACGCAGGGACTGAATTAACTCATCTAACAGTGGACTAAATTTCATCGGCTATCTCAATTAAAATGGCATTTTCATGCCTGGAGGTAATTGCATACCACCAGTGACTTCGGCCATTTTAGTTTTTTGGTTTTCTTCGATTCGACGGGCAGCGTCATTACAAGCCGCAGCAATCAAATCTTCCAGCATTTCTTTGTCGTCTTCCATCAGGCTTGGGTCGATTTCAACTTTACGCACTGTGTGCGCGCCAGTCATGGTGACTTTCACCAAACCTGCACCAGATTCACCCACCATTTCCATACGGGCGATTTCTTCCTGCACTTTGGCCATTTTTTCTTGCATCATCTGGGCCTGTTTCATCAGATTGCCCATACCGCCTTTTCCAAACATAGTCTTTTCTCTTCTATTAGGGTTAGTCGCAAGCATTAACGCGGCTAATCTTACTTAAATAAATGGGATTGGCAATCAATGCCGTTATCTTGTTAATAAACTTATGATCTCGATGCCGAGTTTCTCAGCAGCATCACTATAAATATGCACTTCAAGCTCAAATTTAAACCACAAGGTTACAAATTAACGACGAACATTTTACCCAAGGGCTCGTCAATAATGGTTAACTCGCCGCCTCAGTTAACTCAGGTAACGCTTGTATTTGCTGACTGCGTAAATTCAACAACTCGGGCGGATACACTAAACTGTCGGCATCGAGTTCGGCGCCCATACGTTGGATCAACCATTGCACATTGTCATCATGGATCAGTGATTGATGCGCCTGTTGCAGCAACTCTTGGTGGAAACGTTTACGTAACTCTAAAGGCGTTTCCCGCTGCGCATCGATTCCTATGACCACTTGTACCCGTCTTGGGTTCCCGAGCGCAGCACTTAAGGCTTGCTCAAGCTGAACTATGGCGACATCGGCCGCAAGATGTTTCTGATTTGGCTTAAGCAACAGCGGCAAAGGATCGCTCTGGGTTTGGCAAACGGAATTAACCGCCAGTTGCCGCACTCGCCCGCCGACCTCTAAGCTCGCCATCAACTTGTACCAATGCAAATCTAATGGATGACCACTGATCGGAAGTGTACTAAGCGCGACTTCCCTCTCCTGCGTACGTTCAACAGCGCTAGCCGTCTGAGTCTGTGCAGTCGTGCTAGCTGGCGTTAATGCGGTAGCTTGCACTTTATCTTGATGTCTTGCTTGAGTTTGAAGCACTTGTGACTTCGAACCTGAACCCTGTTCGGCACTCTGGGAGTCATTACCATCAGGCACGTTATTGGTAGTATTGCTAGTATCTAAAGATCCTTGACCACTGCTGGCAGAGTCATCATTTATATCAGAGCCTTGAGCCATCACAGCATCAGCGATATTAGTATTGCCGCTATCAACCTGAGTCGTTTCGATAAGCTCAGCTGTTGACACTATTTCTGGCGCAGCCTCCCAAGGCGGACGATCATATGCTGCCGGTTTGACTGGATCAGCAGGGACAGAACCTGATGCGCTTGCAGCCGAAGACACTGATTGATGCTGAGCCATTGGCTCAAGATCTAAGTCAAAATCATCATCGAAATCTATTGTTAAATCGGGGTCTAAATCAGCGGCGGGATCGGCAGAGAATGACGCACTTGTCTGACTTGCATCACTTTTACTGGCATGTTTTGATAAACTGATCCCATTGGCTTTACTGTTTGGTGTCTTTAATTTTGAGTCCAGTGACGACTTTTTTTCATCACCGTCCTTAACACTTAAGGCGTCGAGATCTGATAACAGTGAATCTCGCGCAGCCAACACCGCCGAGAGAATATCATCATCGGCTAAGGATGCGGAGGCTAGTGTTGGAATTGAAATTGGAGTTGGTGTTGGTGTCTGAGGAGACACTTGAGCCATTGCAGCTGACTGACTATCAACTGAGCCTTGCATGCCTACATCACTTTGAATACTTGCTGCGCTTCGAACATCAGCAGAATGTTGAACACTATCTGAGTGTTCAACTTCATCAGGTACCGCATGAGCGTCAAAACTGTGATGAAAGTCGTCATCATTGTAAGAGCCAGAAGAAAATTCAACATAAGCATCTTGATAGGAATCGAGCGGCGCTGACTCTTGGGCATAAACTCCCATCGCTGGATAAGAATGCGCTGCTTCAGTTCCATAGGGACTATGTTCATCAAGCCCTTTTTGCTCAAGCGTGTTGTTAGCGGTGGGATTGTTATCCAGTGTGTTCTCAGCTGCGCTGTTGTTAACAGCAGGTGTTGAATCTACAAGCGTTTCAGCCGCTGCTAGATTAACAATACTCGACTCGGCAGTTGCCCCAATTAATTCAGGAACTTCACTATTATGAGCATCAAGACTGGCAACCGATGCTTCAATGTCAGCAACGGGTTCAGAAATGTGTAAAGAAGGCGCTTGAGCGGTTGATACTGTTTGAGTTTGAGGCTCTACCTCAGCATTCACTGTGTCAGCGTTTAAGCTGTCAGCGTTAAATCCCTGACTCTGCGCCTGACTTAGAATCACCGCCTGTTCGGCAATTAATGCCGCATCCGCTTCGAGCTCAGCATCAAGCGCCTGCTCTACAGTATCTGCTGGCTCAATTGACACGTCAGCCATGTCAACAGCGTCCGCTTGCGCGGTTTCAACTTGCTGGTTAGCGCTAGTTTGCTCAATTAATGCTGTTTTTTTTTCAGCAGGCACTGTTTGAGTGGTATGCGGTTCAGTTGTATGTGTTTCAGCAGTATGTGTTTCAGCAAACTGTTGTTCATTTACATGAGGAGCTTGCGCAGCAGTTGCCGCAACGGGCGTTTGCCCTTCGGGTAAACGGATCTCAGCGACCGCATCTGGCTGCCAACGCTTTACCGGCTTTTCTGCTACAAATGCGACAGCCCGTAACAGCGCCATCTCAAGACCCGATTTAGGGTCTGGTGCATGGGGTAAATCTTTGCGGCCCGTTAATAAAATCTGATAATAAAGCTGCACTTGCTCCGGTGTCAGCTGCTCGGCAAAGGCGCGAATTTGCGCGCTATACAAAGATTGCTGCGCGGCCGCGGGGGCAAATTGGGTCAAGGTAATTTGATGTAACAGTTCAAGTAAACTGCGCAGCACTTCTTGGGCATCGGCGCCGTACGCGAGCACTTGGGCACAAGTGTGCATTAACACGCCAATATCGGCATCGGTTAAGGCTTTAAGCAAGGCAACCACATGCTGCTCATCAATACTGCCCAGCATAGTTTGCACTTGAGTGAGCATCACATTGCCGCCACCAAAGGCGATCGCTTGATCGGTCAAACTCAAGGCATCACGCATACTGCCATTGGCGGCTTTAGCAAGAAGCTTTAGGGCTTCAACATCAAAGGGAAATTGCTCTTGAGTCAAAATATGATTGAGCTGAGTGCCAATTTCGCTTTGGGTAAGGCTTTTTAAATTGAATTGCAAACAACGGGATAACACAGTCACGGGCAGTTTCTGTGGATCAGTTGTCGCCAAAAGAAATTTAACGTGCTCGGGGGGTTCTTCTAAGGTTTTTAGCAGTGCGTTAAAACTGCTGCGCGACAGCATATGCACTTCGTCGATGAGATAAACCTTAAAACGGCCACGGGTCGGGCGATACTGCACATTGTCTAACAGCTCACGGGTGTCATCGACCTTAGTGCGGGACGCAGCATCGACTTCAATTAAATCGACAAAACGGCCTTGAGCGATTTCCACGCAGCTGCCGCAAACACCACAGGGAGTCGCTGTCACGCCTTGTTCGCAATTTAAGCCTTTGGCAAAGAGTCGCGCCAAGCTGGTTTTACCGACACCGCGCGTTCCCGTAAACAGGTAAGCATGATGTAAGCGCTGCTGGCTTAACGCATTGGTCAAGGCATGCAAAACATGGCTTTGGCCAACCATTTGATCAAATGTGGCAGGGCGCCATTTTCTGGCTAACACCTGATATGACATGGAACTCCCCAGAGTATGTGATACAAGAGCGGGAGCATGCGCCCCGAGAACTTTGAAAGATAACATGTCATGATTTGACATGCCATCAAACTATCCCAAGGCGCCTTTAGCTGCAGATTTATTCGCCTTCAAACTCACAAAGTTTAACCAACTCAAGCCCTAAAGCGGTTAAACGTGCTTCACCACCTAAATCAGGTAATGAGATCACAAAGGCCGCATGTTTAACTTCACCGCCCAGTTGGCGAATGAGTTTAACGGTCGCTTCAATAGTACCGCCAGTCGCGAGTAAATCGTCAACGACTAGCACTTTGTCATTTGGGTTAATCGCATCGGTATGAATTTCTAGGCTATCGTGACCGTATTCCAGTTCATAGCTTTGGCTGATAGTCGCACGCGGTAATTTACCCGGTTTACGCACAGGTACAAAACCCACACCCAATTCTAAAGCCAACGGCGCGCCAAACAAGAAACCACGGGCCTCAGTGCCCACAATTTTGGTAAAGCCTTGGCCACGATAATGTTCAACTAACAAGTCGATGGTCGCTTTATAGGCGGCTGCATTCTCAAGCAAACTGGTGACATCTCGAAATAAAATCCCTTCCTTAGGATAATTAGGAATCGTTTTAATGCTTTGCTTTATCAAGGATAAGGTTTCTGTATTCATAGCCATCATATTTACTTAATAAGTTACTTAATCAATTCACCAACCTAGCGTTGGCGGTATAAAACAAAACGTCCACACTGGGTGGACGCATTGTCGAAAGTCGGACAAAGCTTATGCCGCTTTAGTTTTAGTTGCAACAATCACAACGCACAAGTGATGGAAAGGTTATCAATTTGTGCCTTAGATCAAACCCTGTCGGCACAGTGTTACATCCCCTCACCCATGACGCGGCGAAAACGATTTGCCACACATTGAATCCATAGTGTCGCTCAATCATCCCTCTATTTCAGGGATCCCTTTGAGATACCAGAGTAAGACGAGTGCCATCACGAGCAGCAAACCTTTTACCCAAAGGATAGGCACCACAATAATGCTGACACTAAAACTCAGCGCGCTGACGACCATGGCTTTGCGTTTCAACCCCTTACGCATTGCTCGCTGCTCTTGCCACTGGGTTAAGGCATCGGCAAACCAAGGATGAGTCATCAACCAATGGTGTAAACGTTCACTGGAGCGGGCAAAGCAAAAAGCGGCAAGCAAGATAAACGGCACGGTCGGTAGCAAAGGCAGCACAATACCGAGTAAACCCAAGGCTAACGCGGTTAAACCTAACAATAAAAATAATCCGCGCTTTAATACCATCGATTTACTTACCCTTTATCGGAAAAACAAAAGCCACTCTAAGAGTGGCCAATAGTCTATGCGCTCGAGATTAACGCTCGCTTAAATTAGACCTAAGTGCTTTAACCAAGACAGGCTTGCTGGCAGAGTCGGCAACAGTAAAACTAAAATAAAACCAATAAAATACAAAAAATTAAATGGGTCTTTGAACGGCTGACTACTCATTACAGCTCCTCTAGTATGTGCAAGTATAAGTGCGCAGGAATCGTACAGTGATTGAGATCACAAAACGGCCGACATTGTAGCGGTTTGTCAAATTAATAAAAACCCTCTAACTGTAGGGTTATTGCATTTATTTCGGCAAGAATCCCCACCTTAAGACTGACGACCGCGCACTATCCCTTTGGCCGCTAATTGCTCGAGTAACTGAGTACAACCTTGCGCAATAATCTCTGGCGCCATTTTAGGATAAGTGATTGTTAACCAATCAAGTATCTCTTTAAAGCTCGCTTGGCCTTGAGCTTGAAGAAATGCCAGCACCTGTGCACTTAAGGGATTTAACTGTAGGAAACACACTTCGCAATCGGCATCTTGATAGAGACAAAAAAACACTGGCGTATCGAGTTGTTGCTGCGGACGATAATCATGACGAATGTGCTGCACCTCAAAATGATACTGCGCCACCCTCGCCGTCTTCGATAAACATAAGGCCTGCATCGGAATTTGCGCTGGGCTAAGTTGAGATTCATCCCCACTCGCCTGTGCAACCGCAACAGCTAACTCTAGCCATTCATAGTGGGCTAATTCGAGCATAAAAACAGGATCATTTGCCGTGGGCTGATATTCTTGCTGTAAAAAATCTAAAAACTCGCCTGCAATGTCGATAAAAATCGGCGATTGGCAATCATGTTGACTAAAAAAGCTTTGCACTAATGCCAACCACTCTTCCTCAGAATACAAACTTTTCAGCACGGGAAAGCCATTCGACACAAATCCCAGCACATTATTGAAAAATAACTCGCGGTAAACCTGCATGCGCCGGACATCAGTATCCGCGGGCAATGGCCGAGACGGATCGCGGATATAATCGATAAAGGATTGCTGCACTTGCTTAAAATCCATTAGGCGATCCTCTTTACAACATGAGCGCTATTTTGAATGTGAGAGCTGGGCGCCGCCGCTTGATAAGCGTGGATTTGATTTAGCTCGAGCAACAATTCAGCAGTTGTCGGCACATTAAAGTCACGCTCAAGCAAGGTCGGCTTTACCCCATGTAAGGCATAGCAACGTTGCAACAGTGCCCAAACGGGATCGTTAATGGCGGCGCCATGGGTGTCGATGAGTAAATCTTCAGCTTGCTTGTAGTGCCCAGCGATATGCAGATAAGCGATACGCTCCGTCGGCATGGCCTGTAAAAAGGTATCGGCATCGTATTGATGATTTATCGAGTTCACATAGATGTTGTTCACATCGAGTAGCAGCTTACAATCGGCTTCTTGCAGCACAGCATTGACGAATTCAAGTTCACTCATGTGCGCGCCGGGGGCGGCATAAAATGACACATTTTCTAAAATAAGTGGCCGCTCTAAAATATCTTCGACCTGCTTCACCCGCGCCGCCACATGCTTTACCGCTGCGTCGGTAAAAGGGATAGGCATTAAATCATATAAGTGACCTTGGCCAGAGCAATAACTTAAGTGTTCGGAATAGACTTGGATTTGGTGTAAATTCATAAAGGTTTTGATGTTTTTTACAAACGCGAGATCTAAGGGTTTAGGGCTACCAATCGATAGGCTTAAACCGTGGCAGTAGAAAGTATGTTGCTCGGTTAGTTCTCGAAATTGGCGGCCAAATTTACCACCTAAGGTCATCCAATTCTCAGGCGCCACTTCAAAAAAATCAATAGCATCAGGCACCTGTGTACAAAACTCACTGAGCATTTCTCGCCGTAAGCCCAGTCCTACCTGTACCGCATTTTTTTGATTATTCATAAAACCTCACGAACGCTTGGTCATCGCTTTAGGATAAAACAAAAGAGACCAGCGCGGGCTGGCCTCTTTAGACTCAATAACCCCCATCACAGCGGGCTCAGTGCAGTCAGATTTATTTCATTTCTTTTTTAACGGCTTCGACTTTAGCGTCAACTTTCTCAGCGGTTTTCTTCATATCCGCGCCACATTTCGCTTCACCACACTTACCTTCGTGTGCTTTCGCCATCGCGGCTTTTTTCACATCGGCACCGCATTTCGCTTCGCCACATTTGCCTTCTTTGGCTTTTTCAGCGGCGGCTTTCTTCATATCCGCGCCGCATTTGGCTTCACCACATTTACCTTCTGAGCCGACAATTTGATAACCCGCATCCATTACTTCAAAACCAAACGGGTTAGTTTGGGCATTGACAGCAAAAGCTGAACTCATGACGACTGAACCTAAGGCTACTGCAACTGCTGTTTTTTTAACTGAATTCATAAATAATTCCTTCTTGTTTATTGAGTAATGTTGACCAACAACAGTAGAAGTAGCTGGCTTACTGCAAAAGACCTGCCCTATTTCAATTCTATTGCAAAAAAATATCACTAAATCACAGAAATGGTCAAAATATCCTGCTAGGACAATCAGTTTAGCGTGGATTTTATTTATGAGTGCGCCTATTAATCCGCATTCACTCGACCACTTTGTAACTTAAGGCCGATAAGGTAGAATGCTCGCCCTTTGCAAATAGATATGGGTTTACTGCAGTGCGTGTGATTTTGGCTCCAATGGAAGGCGTAGTAGACGCTTTGATGCGTGATATTCTATCGACCATCAATCCCTACGATTTGCTCGTCACCGAATTTGTGCGTGTGGTAGACCAACTGCTGCCTGAAAAAGTCTTTCTCAAACTTTGTCCTGAGCTGCTCAACAACGGCAATACCCCTTCGGGTACGCCAGTGCGAGTGCAGTTACTCGGCCAAGAGCCCCAATGTATGGGCGAAAATGCCCTGCGGGCGATTGAACTCGGTTCACACGGTGTCGATGCCAACTTTGGCTGTCCGGCTAAAATCGTTAACCGCAGCAAAGGTGGCGCCGTATTACTGCAATATCCTGAGAGTGTGCACGATATTGTCAAAGCCATGCGTCAAGCGGTACCGAAAGAACATGCCGTGACCGCCAAAATACGTTTGGGCTACGAAGATAAGTCACTGTTCATGGAAAATGCTATCGCTGTGTATGAAGCCGGCGCAACTGAGCTTGCCATCCATGCGCGTAGTAAAGTCGACGGCTACAGACCGCCCGCCTACTGGGAATACATCACAGAAGTACGCAAACGTTTGCCTATCCCGGTGATCGCCAACGGCGAGATTTGGAACAGCGATGATGCTAAGCGTTGCATCGAAGTCACCGGCTGCGACAGTATTATGATCGGCCGTGGGGCGATTTCATTGCCGAACTTGGCCGATACCATCAAGACAGGTGCAACCCCTTATACTTGGGCGCAAACCTTAGGGCTGATGCTCAGTTATACCCAAAGGGAACTCAATGGCCGCAAGAGCGACTATTATCCCGCCCGAATCAAACAGTGGTTTACCTATCTCAATCGTCAATATCCCGAAGCCGATACCTTGTTCAGGGAGCTGCGCGTATTTAAAACCACAGAAGAAATCGTCGCTGTATTAGAAGCTGCGCAGCGAAACTTAGGCAACGAATCATAGAAGAGTGAGCTACCACAGAACGGCAACAAGCCATATAAGCGTTAGAAATCGAGATTCAATGCGCGGCAATCTGAGCCATGAAAGGGACTTCGCCATAGCACACATAATGCGATAGGAATGAAGTACTTTTTCGATTTTTAACGGTGGAAAAACCTAAAATGTGGCAGATACTTGATCTTTATCATAGTCGTTGGTAGTGGAACTATTAGACTGGACGCCTAGAGTCAAATGAAATAGGCGATTTTACGTGAGCACCACCCATATCAGACATGAATTGTCAGAGCTTGAAGCTAATCTAAGGAAAGAACTCGGCGCGCTCCCTCCGTTCCTCGAAGTCATAGGGGAGCATTATGCTAGCCTGAGTCTGACAGAGTTAATTGATACATTGGCGCAAACGCCACTGGCCGATCACCCGCTATTTTGCCAGCTGAATAAACTTGATGCCGCCTTTTGTCAGCTCGACTTAGGCCTCTACGGCCTTTGCTCCGACTGCGAAGCGGAAATCGAAACCGAACGCTTAAGCCAAGATCCCACAGAACAACGCTGCGCCTCCTGCGCCGAACATTATCAACACGAACACCGCCACGAGCTGCGCCTCACCCATTGATAGCACTGATTCGATATCCGGTAAGCGGCCTGATAAGTAGGCAAAAAATAAACAAAAAAACCTCCGCAAGCGGAGGTTTGAGTTATCCAGGGAGGGCGGACAACCTAAAACTTCTGGTTTATTCTCAGGTAATACGTTCTACCTAACACATCATATAAACCCACATTCACATCGCGATAATCGGCGTAGGTATAATAGTTTGGTGTTTCAGCATCAAACACATTATTCACCCCTACTGTGATAGAGCCGTTATAAGCATGGGTATAACCAAATTGGATATTGTGTTTAAAGTAATTATCGTAATCGACATAACGGTCGGTTTTTTCTAACTCGTTGAAATAACTTGCTGATTGACTACCAATATAGACGACTGTCCATGCGGCAGAGAAATCATCGTATTTCCAACTTGTCGCAAAGTTGCCACGCCAATCGGGTGAGTCCGTCGTTCCTGCGTAGTCGATCATCTCTGATTCGGCATTATCCTGCTTCTTAAAATCAAGCACGTGAGTCAAATCCAGTTTGAAATTGAAATCACCAAAGCCAGTTTCTAAGTTATAAGCCGTTACAAAATCGATACCAGAGGTCTCAACTGTGGCTAAATTACGTATTCCGGCCTCAATATACTCAATCTTGCCATCTGGACCACGGGTCACATAGGGAGACGATCCATTCTTGATTTCATCACGCAGAATATCATCTACATCGATCGACTCGATTTTATTGTCGTAGGTGATTGAGTAATAAGATAACTCCAAGTTCCATGCATCAGTGACATTCCAAACGCCACCAAAGGTTAACGAGTTACCCTCTTCAGCCTCTAAGTTTGGGTTACCACCAAACCAAGTTTTATGCTGATTATTGGTAGCGCAATATATGGCATCCACGTTACCGGGTTCATTACACCATAGGGAATCCACCGCCTTCTCAAAACTCAAGGATTGAGACGAGAACATTTCACTCATATTTGGCGCACGGAACGAATCACCGTAACTGGCACGCAGTAACAAGCTATCCACTGGGCGCCAGCTCAAACCAAATTTAGGCACCACGGCATCGAAGGTCGATGAGTTGACCACTTCACCTTGAGGCCCAGTCAGAGAGCCTTCCTGCTCATAGCGCTCGTAACGAACCGCGGCTGAGAACTCAACATTAGCAGGTAAACCCACTTGAAACTCGAGATACGCAGCACTACGGTCACGCGTGGCATCGACATCATCACCACCCGAGCCACCGGAAATAATCCCCGCCGCTGATTCTGGATCACTGGTTTGCTTAAACTTGATCATTTCATATTCAAGACCACCGACCATAGCGACCGAAAAATCACCGTTATCGACAAGTAGCGTCGACGCCAAGCCATCTAATTGAGTGCTTTCAAACTTACCTTGATACACCCCAGTATGGGCAGCTTTACGATACAGATCTGTCATCTGTTGATCCCACTGCTCATAACTCATTCCAGAGG
>NZ_VXCT01000080.1:0-13605 GCF_052850535.1 Shewanella sp. 1180_01 | reverse complement strand
GGCTTAATAAAAAAGGCGCTTAACAAGTTAAGCGCCTTTTTAGTATCCAAGCTCTACTGAATTAATACTTCCAGAAACTCGGGTGGAATAACACTGCTACGGTTAGAATTTCTAAACGACCGAGTAACATGCCGAGTGACAACGCCCATTTCGCCACATCGGGCAGGGTTGAGAAGTTACCCGCAGGGCCAATAATCGGCCCTAAGCCAGGACCTACGTTCGTGACCGCCGTGATAGCGCCCGTGAAACTGGTCATAGGATCGAGCCCTGTGAGCACTAAAATTACCGACAAGCCTACAATCACCATTACAAACAACAGCACGAAAGTGATCAGCGAGCGCACGATATCTTCACTGATGATGCGATTGTTGTAGCGTTCCCTAAAGATACCGTTTGGATGACATTGCTGTTTCAATTGCTCGCGCATAATGGCGCCAGCGATTTGAAACCGGAAGATTTTAATCCCGCCTGAAGTTGAGCCAGAGCAGCTACCGACAAACATTAAGAACATAAAGGCGATGTTGGCAAAGGCGCCCCAAGCACCGTAATCCGTTAAGCCATAACCTGTAGTGGTCACCACAGAAACCACGTTAAAGCTGGATAAACGCAGTGCATCGAGGAGTTCAATATCGCGGGTTTGCCACAGCCAAAAGCCAATAGAACAAGACACGAAGGTCAGGAAAAACAAGAAACCTTTGACCTGAGCATCGTTCCAAATCCGCAGATCCCTTTGCTGTATGGTGTGCACAAACATGAGTAGCGGTAAGCCACCCGCCGCCATAAAGAACACGCCAACCCAGTGAGCCGAGTGGGAGAACGCGGCCATTGAGCTATCAGATGTTGAGTAGCCGCCGGTTGATAGGGTGGTCATGGCATGGTTGATGGCTTGAAACCAAGTCATCCCCGCCAGATGATAAGCAACGCAGCAGGCAACAGTTAGCAAAATATAAATAAAGAATAAGTACTTAGCCATGCTCTGGGTGCGTGGTACGGCTTTATCACTCCAATCCGAAGATTCAGTGCGGAACAGCCGCATACCACCGACGTTCAAGAAGGGCAGAATGGCCACCGCCATCACAATAAAGCCAATCCCGCCAAGCCACTGCAATAAAGAGCGCCAGATTAAGATACTGTGATCCATGGTATCCAACCCCGAGAGCACAGTAGAACCTGTGGTCGTGATGCCGGACATAGTCTCAAAGAAGGCGTCGGTATAGCCAATCCCGTGATATAGGGTAAAGGGCATGGCCGCAAACAGGCTCACGATCAACCACGTCAAGCTGGTTAACAGGAACATATCGCGGATATTGAGGTTAATAGTCTTGCTCTGGCCATTGTGTAAACACAAGCTGGCACTAATGCCTGTCACTAACGCCGACAGCATGAAAGAGCCCACGGTTTCCTCGGCATTGAACACAGCGAGAAGCAGTGGGATCAACATGAAGGCTGTCAGCATGGACAAAAACAGCCCTAAAATAAACAATAGTGGTCTAAAGTTCAGCATAAGTTGGCTTACTTAGGTTCTTAGAAGAAGAAAGCACTTGGTTGGAAAAGCTTCTCGACTTCGCCGACAAACTTTTTATTCACTAGGAATAAGATCACGTGATCCCCTTGCTCTATCACGGTTTTGTCGTGAGCCATTAATACTTCGTCGTTGCGGACAATAGCACCAATGGTGGTTCCCGGTGGCAACTTAATATCGCCAATGGCTTTGCCAACCACTTTAGACGTGCTGGCATCCCCGTGGGCAATCGCTTCAATTGCCTCGGCGGCGCCGCGACGTAGGGAGTAAACGTTACAGATATCACCCTGACGGATATGGGTTAACAGTGCCGAAATGGTGGCTTGCTGGGGTGAGATAGCAATGTCGATATTAGCTTCTTGGACGATATCCACATAGGCTTCGCGCTGGATCAGCACCATGACTTTTTTCGCGCCCATACGTTTTGCCAGCAATGCCGACATAATATTGGCTTCATCGTCATTGGTTACCGCAATAAATACGTCGGTTTGATCTATGTGTTCTTCGAGCAGTAATTCTTGATCTGAAGCGTCACCGCAGAACACGGTAGTATTTTCCAGCTGCTCCGATAAGGCTTCAGCCCGTTCATACTTATGCTCAATCAGTTTAACTGAGTGGGTGCGCTCAAGGCGTTTGGCTAAACCTAAGCCTATGTTACCGCCACCGGCGATCATAATGTTGCGGTAAGAGTTATCGAGCTTTTGCATTTCGCTCATAACAGCGCGAATGTGGCGACTGTCGGCGACGAAGAAGACTTCATCATCGGCTTCGATAATCGTGGTACCGCGAGGCATGATAGGGCGGCCTTGGCGGAAAATCGCCGCAACCCGGGTATCAATATTCGGCATGTGTTCGCGCAGTGCCGCTAACGCATTCCCCACCAGTGGACCGCCATAATAGGCGCGAACGGCCACTAGGCTTAGCCGTCCTTCGGCAAATTCGAGTACTTGTAGCGCGCCGGGATATTCAACGAGTCGCTGAATGTAAGCGGTCACTAACTGTTCAGGGGCGATTAATTCATCGATCACGAAGCCGCCGCGGGGGCGACCGTCGCTATTTTTGGTTTCACTATCGATAAAGAGTTTATCGCGCATCGCCAGATAAGGTTCTGAACGAATACGGGCAATTTTTGTTGGCGTGCCGAAAAGTGTGTAAGCAATCTGACAGGCGGCCATGTTGCATTCATCGCTATTGGTTACCGCGATCAGCATATCGGCATCTTCTGCGCCCGCTTCTCTGAGCACATCGGGGTGGGCTGCATGGCCCGCCACAACGCGAAGGTCATATTTATCTTGCAGGGCGCGTAGTCTGGATTTGTCATGATCGACTATGGTGATGTCATTATTCTCACCTACCAAATTCTCGGCCAAGGTTCCCCCGACTTGACCCGCACCTAATATGATAATTTTCATGGCCTTGCTTACTTCCTAATCGGTCGCTTTTAATAAACGGGCGTAATAGAACCCATCCATATTGTCTTGTCCTGGCGTGATTTGCCAACCTATATCCTGTGGCGAATTTTGCTGGGAGAGTGTGTCTAGCTTAGCATCTGCCGTTCTCTCTAAAAACGCACTGATCTGGTCGCGGTTTTCCTGTGGTAAAATCGAGCAAGTGGCATAAAGAAGCGTGCCACCGGGTTTGAGCCACTTCCAGCAATGATCGAGAATTTGCTGTTGTAGTTCAGCCAGTTCTTCGATGTCATGGTTTTTGCGTAACCATTTAATATCGGGATGGCGGCGGATCACTCCCGTGGCCGAGCATGGCGCGTCCAGTAAGATACGATCAAATTGTCCACCTTGCCACCATGAGTCAATATTGGCCGCATCGCCATGGATAAGCTCCGCTTTTAATGACAAGCGGTCAAGGTTCTGTTGTACGCGCTCGAGGCGTTTGGCATCAAAGTCGACGGCAACCAGTTTAATGCTTGGTTCAAGTTCAAGTAGATGACAGCTTTTGCCACCGGGCGCCGCGCAGGCATCGAGGATTAATTCATTTGCTTGTGGCGCCAGTAATGTCGCCGCCCATTGCGCCGCGCCATCTTGCACTGAGGCCGCGCCTTCATGGAAGCGTGGCAGTGTGGCGACGTCTTTTGGATGCGCTAAAAGGATGGCATCGGCACTGCTGCCTTCGCTCGCTTCAATCTCGAGTTCGGCTAAGGCAGCAAGGTATTCGGTACGGCTCTGGGATAAGCGATTGTTACGCAGCCACATAGGTGGGCGTTCATGGCTTTGTTGAATGATATCTTGCCACTGCTCGGGATAGGCTTCTTTCAAGCGCTTAATCAACCAAGCGGGCGTGTTGTAGCTTAAGGTATCTGACTCAGTACTCAGCGGCGAAAGCTGGCGCTGAATGTTGCGCAGTACACCGTTAACGACCTTGACCATGCCTTCAAACTTTAACTGGCGACAGGCTTCGGCGGTTTCTGAAATCGCGGCGTGGCTTGGAATGCGAGTGAAATAAAGTTGATAGCAACCTATGATAAGCAGCTGGTGGATAATCCTTTGCTTACCTTTGAGTGGTTTCGCTAGGCATTCACTGATGCGTTTCTCTATTTGCGGCAGAGTGCGCATCACGCCATAGCAGAGTTCGGCGAGTAGGGCTTTATCTTTGCCGCTGGCAAGGTACTTTTGCTGATCGGGCAATGCCACTGAGAGTGACACGCCTTTTTCTAATACTTCGAAGATGGCTTTCGCAGCCAGCGCGCGCAAGTTCATACTATTGTGCCTCGTTTGCGAGGCGAGTATTCGGGCTAAACCATTCACCTCGAGCATTGAGAATATCGGCAACATTGAGCGGCTTTTTCCCCGGCAGCTGCATACTCTGCAGGGTTAATACGCCGTCGGCGGTGGCGACTTCTATGCCTTTTTTGCTGGCGCTGATAATAGTGCCGGGAGCGGCTGTGCTGGTGGTTTCGCTAACTTGGGTCTGCCACACTTTAATGGTATTGCCTTGGTGCTCAAAGTAACTCACAGGCCAAGGATTAAAGGCACGGACTTCTTGCCAGAGTTGTTTGGCAGATTTATTCCAATCGAGTCTGGCTTCTTCTTTACTGAGTTTTTCTGCGTAGTTCGCTAAGGCTTCATCTTGTTTTTCAGCGGCTAAGGTGCCGTTTGCTAGACCTTCGAGGGCTTGCAATAGGGCAACAGGACCTTGTTCCGCCAGTTTCTCGTAAAGGCTGGCTGAGGTGTCGTTATCTTCAATCGGCAGAGTGGTTTTCAGTAGCATATCGCCGGTATCTAAACCCACATCCATCTGCATAACGGTCACGCCGGTTTCTTTGTCGCCGGCCCAAAGCGCGCGTTGGATCGGTGCGGCACCACGCCAGCGTGGCAAAATAGAACCGTGAACGTTAATACAACCTAGACGCGGCGTATCTAATACGACTTTTGGCAGGATCAGACCGTAGGCAACCACCACCATGATATCGGCATTCAGCGCGGCAAGTTCTTGTTGCGCGGGTTCTTTACGTAATGAACCAGGTTGATACACAGGAATATTGTTGGCGACGGCGAGTTCTTTTACTGGGCTGGCGGTCAGTTTTTTGCCGCGGCCAGCGGGTCTATCGGGCTGAGTATAAACGCCAATCACATTGTGATGTGAGTTCAACAGTGCTTGTAAGTGGCGAGCGGCAAAATCCGGTGTTCCGGCAAAGATGATGTTGAGTGGTTTCAAATCTGATCCTATGCTTCTTTGGCGTCCAATCGGGCCGCTTTTTCAAGTTTTTGTTTGATCCGCTGACGTTTTAGCTGCGACAGATAATCGACAAACAATTTGCCTTTGAGGTGATCCATTTCGTGTTGAATACAGATAGCAAAAAGCTCATCGGCCTCAACAATAAATTCGTTGCCGTGCCTGTCTAAGGCTTTTACCGTAACAAATTCGGCGCGATCGACTTTGGCATAAATACCCGGTACCGACAGGCAGCCTTCTTCATTGCAGAAGTCGCCGCTGCTGGCGATAATTTCGGGATTAATAAACACTTTCGGTCGTTCGACTTCATCTTGTAAGTCCATGACAATAAGTTGTTTATGGTAATCCACTTGGGTCGCGGCCAGACCGATACCTTTTTCTTGGTACATGGTTTCGAACATATCATCAATTTGAGTTTGCAGCTCGGCATTAAACTCTGTGATGGGGGTCGCTTGTGTCCGCAATCTTTCGTCAGGGAATTGTAATACTTTTAATTGTGCCATACATAAACTCTTAACAAGTCTGTCAAATCTCTGTCAGTTAGTTATACTGACTGATGCTAATGGGTTAATTTTAATCTTTAGTGCCTATCAATAACAGTAAAAGCTCAAACTAAGAGCCAAACAACATGGAAATACCCATGAAACGGTTAATTTTACTCGCGTTAATGACATTCAATTGCACGTTTGTTGCCGCCGATACCCTTACGCTGAAAGCGGGGCATCCTGAGTCATATGTGGTGAAAAAGGGCGATACTCTTTGGGATATCTCCGCAGCGTTTCTAAATGATCCATGGAAATGGCCACGTCTTTGGGATGTAAACCCACAGATTGCCAATCCCCATCTTATTTATCCTGGCGATCAACTCACACTCGTGTTTGTCGATGGTCAGCCTCGGTTAGTGCGCAATGGCGACATGGTCGACAGTGCTAAACCCCATGTGAAGAAAAGTCCTGAAGGACGGATCATTGCCAAGAGCAATGCCATTCCTGCCGTCGACTTGGCTTTGATTGAACAGTATTTAGTGCAGAATCGCGTTGTCGCAACCGACTGGCTTGCCGAGCAACCTATGGTATTAGCAGGTGAAAGCCCATCGCGTCACCATATTGTGGGTGATGTGATTTATATTGATGCTGAACTGCCGATGAATCAAAAGTACGGTGTTTACGAACGTGGTCGCGAGTTTTTCAATAAAGCGTCAGGCGAAGCGATAGGACAAGAGGCCATTTTAGCATCAACTGGGCAAGTGGTTGAGTCTGGTAAGGTTTCAAAAATTAAGTTGTTAACCAGCTTTCGTGAAACCAAAGCGGGTTTCAGAGTCATGCCGATGGAAAGTGATTCCTTGATGTCAGCTTACTTCACCCCAAAGCCTGCAGAGTTAAAGACGCCAGCTGTTGTACTTGCTATCGAATCGAAGATGCGTGAAGCGGGTAAGTTGGATGTGGTGTACTTAGATAAGGGCACCCAAGATGGGGTTGAGCCCGGAGTCGTGTTCTCTATTTACCGTGATGGAGAAGTCATCGTCATCAACAATGATGGTATGCCAGTGCCTGCTAATGAGCGCACCGCCTACGATAACCTGATGGCATCTGTCTCATCGGATCGCGCTATTCAAATGCCAGATATCTATCATGGCAAACTGTTGGTGTTCAAAGTATTCGACAAAGCGAGCTTAGGTTTGATTGTCTCCACCGAGCGGCCTGTGCGTGTCGACGATAAGTTAATTGCCCCTGAGTCTTTAGCCTTAAGAGGTCAGTAATATCTGAACATTTGGTCGATTGGTTAGTTGTTTGCGCTGTATCTGGGCTGGGACCCGCTCGGATCCAACAATTATTAACGCACATGGAAGTGGACGACCTCAGACAAAGGTTAGAGCACGAGAGAGAAGCGCTACCTTTATCTGACCATCTGCTCCATAGTCTCGCTATTGATTATCAAAAAATCGATGTCGCCCTCGAATGGCAGCAGCAAGCCGCTGACCATCATCTTGTTTGTTTCTCCGATCCGCTTTATCCGCCGTTATTAAAACAACTCTCAGATCCGCCCGCGGTCCTGTTCGTTAAAGGTTGTTTGGAGGCGTTAGCCCTTCCTTATCTTGCAATTGTTGGCAGTCGTAATGCTTCTCCAGGTGGATTGCAGGTCGCTTATCAGCTGGCTGCGGAGATGTCCTCAATGGGATTTGGTATCTGTAGCGGTATGGCGATGGGGATTGATGGCGCTGCGCATAAAGCCTGTGTTGAACATCAAGGGCGAACCATTGCTGTGCTCGGGACTGGCATTGAGACTGTCTATCCACGAAAACATCGGCAGCTTTATCATGATATTCAGCAGCAAGGCTGTATACTTAGCGAGTTTTGGCCAGATGTCGGTCCCTTTGCAGGGAATTTCCCGAAACGAAATCGGATTATTAGCGGTCTTTCTTTAGGGACACTTGTGGTTGAAGCCTGTCGTAAAAGCGGTTCTTTAATCACAGCGAGGTTGGCGATGGAGCAAGGGCGTGAGGTGTTTGCCGTTCCGGGCTCAATCTTGGGCGGTTACCATCAAGGCTGTCATGATTTATTACGTGATGGGGCAAAACTTGTGGAAACAGCCGCCGATATAGTGGAGGAGTTGGCAAGTTTAACCGCTTACCACCTTGAAGAATTGAAGTTATGCCACCATATACAGGAAGGCGAGATTTGTAATTTGCCATTTTCGTCTCTGTTAGCTAGTGTAGGTTATGAAACTACATCCATTGATGCAGTAGTTGAACATAGTGGGAAAACGATAGATCTGGTGTTAGAACAAATGCTTGAACTTGAGTTGCAAGGTTGGGTGATTGCAGTACCCGGTGGTTACGTCAGAGTAAAGAGGAGCTAGCCATGTTTGATATCCTCATGTATCTATTTGAAAACTATGTTCACAGTGAAGTTGAACTACTAGTTGATGAAGACGAGTTAACCAAGGAACTCACTCGTGCCGGATTTCATCAATCCGAGATTTTAAAAGCGTTAACTTGGTTAGAGCGCTTAGCTGAATTACAAGAAGGGGATAAACCTTATCTTTGTAATCACGATCAGCATTCGTTTCGTATCTATACAAAGGACGAAATGGACAAGCTGGATGTGGAATCCCGCGGTTTCTTGCTGTTTTTAGATCAAGTTAAAGTGCTGAATGTCGAAACCCGTGAAATGGTGATCGATAGAGTCATGGAGTTGGATGAGCCAACCCTGATTTTAGAAGATCTCAAATGGGTTATCTTAATGGTGTTGTTTAACGCTCCTGGTCATGAGTCCGCTTATGAGCAAATGGAAGATTTAATCTTCGAACAGCCAGAAGGCCGACTACATTCTTAATCGTTGTGAAAGATGAATTATGAGAGAAAGGAGGCTAAGACCTCCTTTTTTGATGCCATAAATTCCTTGATGGCACTGCGCTTGATATCCTAATGCGCTACGACAGGTGGTGAATGATTATGTCTAAGATTGATGAACAATTATTTAGTGCCCACGAACACGCACTGGAAAAAGAATACGAACTTTGCCCTGAATGTGGCAGCGAGTTATCGGTCAAGCACAGTAAGCACGGCGGTTTTATTGGCTGCAATAATTACCCTAGCTGTAATTACACTCGTCCCTTAGTGCAGCACGAATCTATTGAAACTCAAGTGATTGAAGGTTCTGTATGTCCTGAATGCGGCCACGAGCTGGCGGTAAAATCTGGTCGATTTGGGATCTTTATCGGTTGCACTCAATACCCTAGCTGCACGCATATTGAAAAACAGGATCAAGCGGGTGACAAGCCTGACATCCCTTGCCCAGAATGCAAAACGGGTAAACTGGAGCACAGAACGAACCGCTTCGGAAAGAGTTTTTATGCCTGCAGCGCTTACCCTAAGTGCAAGTTTATTGTGAATTATCCTCCAGTTGCGGAAGATTGCCCAAGTTGTGGTTTTGGGATCTTAGTCGAGCGTAAAGGTGCGGCGGGGATGCGTTTAGAATGTCCGCAAAAAAGCTGTAAATACAAAAGACCACTTTAGTTTATTGTGTGACCTGCATCTTAATATTTGGCCGATGAAAGTGGCTTGCGTATAATCCTCGGCTGACCGCTGATGGGGCGGTCAGTATTCGAATTTATCCAATAATTTGATTGTTGAAATCGACAATACTTAAAAGGTGATCCTAAGATGTTGCAGCTGCACCCATCTGACATAAAACATATTGTGCTTAACGGTGGTGTTATCGCTTATCCAACCGAGGCGGTTTATGGCCTAGGTTGCGACCCTGATAACGACACTGCTATCCAAAAGTTATTGGAGGTAAAACAGCGCCCATGGCAGAAAGGACTGATCTTAGTCGCCAGTGATTTTCAGCAGCTTTTAGCTTATGTTGATGAATCGCAATTGACGGCTGAGCAGCTTGAATTTGCATTTTCCAAGTGGCCCGGGCCTTTTACATTTGTCATGCCAATCAAAGCGCATGTTTCAAAATACCTCTGTGGCGAATTTGACTCTATCGCAGTGCGAGTGTCGGCCCATGCTGGGGTACAAGCCCTGTGCCGCGCGCTTAATAAACCTTTAGTGTCGACCAGTGCTAACCTTGCAGGTGAAGATCCCGCATTAACTGCCGCTGAAATCCTCGCTGATTTTACCGGTAAAATCGATGCACTGGTATTAGGCGAACTCGGCGAACAACGTCAGCCCTCGACCATTATCGATGCACGAAGCGGCAAAATTTTACGAAATGGACAATGAGCAAACCAATAATAAGGATAACAAGATGAGTGTGCCTGATGCTGCAGTGGTAAAAGCGTTTTTACTCGATTTACAAAACCGAATTTGTGCCGGTTTACAGGCTCTGGATGGCCAAGCAACGTTTGCTGCCGATTCATGGACCCGCGCCGAAGGCGGTGGTGGCACGAGCCGAGTATTAATCCAAGGTGCAGTATTCGAGCAAGCTGGAGTTAACTTTTCCCATGTGACTGGCGCCGCTATGCCGGCGTCGGCAACGGCGCATCGCCCAGAATTGGCGGGTCGCAGTTTTGAAGCTATGGGTGTGTCTTTAGTGATCCATCCTAACAATCCGTATATCCCGACGACTCACGCCAATGTGCGCTTCTTTATCGCGCAAAAAGAAGGTGCCGATCCTGTATGGTGGTTTGGCGGTGGTTTTGACTTAACACCTTATTATCCATTTGAGGAAGATGTGCGCGAGTGGCATCAAACGTCTAAGGATATTTGTGCGCCTTTCGGGGATGAGGTTTATCCCAAGTATAAGAAATGGTGCGATGAGTATTTCTTCCTGCCGCATCGTAATGAAACCCGCGGCGTGGGCGGACTGTTTTTCGATGACTTGAATCAAGCAGGATTCGATCAAAGCTTTAGCTTTATGCAAGCCGTGGGCAATGGCTTCTTAACGGCCTATGCGCCGATTGTTGAGCGTCGTAAGGATACTGAGTTCGGTGAGCGTGAACGTCAGTTTCAACTCTATCGCCGTGGTCGTTATGTTGAGTTCAACTTAGTCTACGACAGAGGCACGCTGTTTGGTCTACAGACAGGCGGTCGTACCGAGTCTATCTTAATGTCGATGCCGCCATTAGTGCGTTGGCAATATGCTTATACGCCAGAGGCGGGAAGCCCAGAGGCAGATTTGTACGATAACTACCTCAAACCACGCGACTGGGTTTAGCCGTTAATCATAAAAAGTGGATGCCATATCCACGTTATTGATTACGTATATGATCGGCCAGAGTTGAAATCGCCTCAAAAATGGTGGCTCGATGCTCTGGCTTTTTAATATTATCTTCAATCGCAAACTTCATACAAAACAGCCATTGATCGCGCATCGCTTCATCAATATCGACATGCATGTGTCGTGCTCGTAATGCCGGATGACCATATTTTTGCTGGTAGAGCTGTGGTCCGCCGAGCCAACCACTTAAAAATTCGAATAGCTTCTGCTCAGACTCCGCAATGGGCGCCCTATGAATGGCAAGCAGTGTTGTCGTTTCTGTTGAGCTTGCCATCTTCTGATAAAAACATTTAGTGATAGCGCGGATCACTTTTTCGCCGCCGATTAAGTCATAGGCGTTAGATTGACTCGGATCGCGATCATCCTGCGGAGTGTGTTTACTAAAAATCTTTTTAAGCCAGTTCATTGGAATAGTCGTTCACTAAATAGAGTGTATTGAGCCGATGGCGCATTATAGCGTGAAACCTAGCGTGAAATTTAGTTGAGCATAATTCGTCTTGCGTGGGCTCAAAAGCGCGGTAGACTGCAAAGCCATTGAACCTAAAATTTCATATCGCTATGACAGACAGATACGCAGTGTTTGGCAATCCAATTAGCCACAGTAAATCGCCGTTCATCCATGGACAATTTGCCGCGCCCACCCAAGAGTCATTAACCTATGAAGCCATTCTCGCTCCGGTCGATGGTTTTGAAGCCTCATTGACGGCGTTTTTCAATGCGGGCGGCAAGGGCGCCAATGTGACTGTGCCTTTTAAGGAGCAAGCTTTTGCGCTGTGTGACAGTATCAGCCCCGAAGCCAAACTCGCTGGCGCAGTCAACACCTTAAGTTTATTGGCCGATGGCACTATTCGCGGTGATAACACCGACGGCTTAGGGCTGGTGGCCGATCTCATCGCTAACTTAGGTAGCTTGCAAGATCAGCGCGTGTTACTCATTGGCGCTGGTGGCGCGGCGCGCGGTTGTATTCTGCCGTTATTAAATGCGGGAATTGCGCAGCTGACCATCAGCAATCGCACCCACACAAAGGCGCAGCTTTTGGTCGATATCTTTACTTCTGTGGATAACGGCGCTTACGTGAGTAAAGTCACCGCCGTAGAAATGAGTGAGCTTGCGGGCGAGTTCGATATCATCATCAATTCAACCTCGGCTAGCCTTGCGGGCGAGTTGCCACCTTTGCCAGCACATATCATCACCACCCAAACCGTTTGTTATGACATGATGTATGGCGCCTCGGTCACCGCGTTTAACCAATGGGCACTCTCCCAAGGTGCTGCGAAAGTCATTGATGGGCTAGGTATGTTAGTCGGACAAGCGGCTAAGAGTTTTACCTTATGGCGAGGTATTGAGCCCGACACCCAAGTGGTGTTGACGCTTTTGCGGGACAAACTAATGGCAGAGCCTAAGTAGGAAGCATGAATCAAAGTATTCTTTTCCCCGATCTGCAATATTGGGACGATGCCCAAGGGCAAATCTGTTTTATGGCGCAATCGCAGGGGATGAACATCAAGTGCTATATCAGTGCCGCCAAATTACGTGAGCTGAATGATTTCTCTGAACAGCCGAGTACCGATGAAGCGGCTGCTATGCTGGCATTGTTTGATGCGGTGAGATATGACGCCGAAGAAATGGCAGAAGACTTAATTGAAGCCGAAGAGTTTGATGAGTTTGGCGCAGTACGCCTAGGCTAGCTTCATCGCGAGTTTCAGTGGATAGATTTTGAATCAATAAATAGCAAAAGGCGACAGAGACTGAATGAGTCTCTGCCGCCTTTCTTATATAGCGATACTAAGCGACTAACTATAAGAGATTAGCGCTAAGTGACTAGATGTTTTGTAACTCAACTAAGTACTCGTTTTTCAGTCTGACATAGTTGTCGGCAGATTCTGGCAAAAAGGCAATTTCGGCAGGTGTTAATGGACGAGCCTGCTTAGCTGGGCTGCCTACATATAAATAGCCGCTCTGTAATACCTTGCCCGGTGGCACTAAAGAGCCCGCACCTAAGATCACATCATCTTCTAAAATCGCACCGTCGAGAATAATTGCCCCCATACCCACCAATACTCGGTTACCGACTTTGCAACCGTGAAGCATCGCCTTGTGACCAATAGTCACATCATCACCAATAATCAGTGGATGACCATCGGGACGAGCAGCTGACTTACGCGTCACATGCAATATGCTACCGTCTTGCACGTTCGAGCGCTTACCAATACGAATATGGTTAACATCACCACGCGCCGCCACCATAGGCCAAATACTGGCATCAGTATCTAACGCAATATCGCCAACAAGCACCGAAGCTTCATCTACATACACATTATTGCCTAATTGAGGATGAATACCTTGGTAAGTTCTGAGTGGCCCTGACATAGAAAAGTCCCTAATTGAGTGGTTTTTTGCATTATAAAGGTTAAAAACTAGCTGGTCAGGTCAAATATCCAACGAACAGTGAGAAAATGACAATTATCTTAAAAATAGGGGTTGCGCACTTTCTCAATCTCCCTATAATGCGCATCCACTGACACGGCAGACAGCGAAAGCAAGCTGACGAGTTAGGTTGAATTGAGTAGCTTTTAAGCACTTAATTCAATCGCGTCAAGAAGTTAAAAAAACTCCTTGACGCGAAACGGGAAATGCGTAGAATACGCAGCCCTAGCCAACTGG
>NZ_VXCT01000008.1:0-136068 GCF_052850535.1 Shewanella sp. 1180_01 | reverse complement strand
CAATTTGTGAAATTCTGCCTAATCTCCATTTCATTAGTAAGTTTTTCTCCCGTCATTCTCTCCATAACACCAAATGTGCTGATTTAGTTCCCATAGCTATCAATGACCAGATACAAAAAAGCAGCCATAAGGCTGCTTTCTTCAATTGATACACAGCTATCGCTAGGTCTAAGCTTCTTTAAGCCACTGTGCGGCACGTTTAGCGAAGTAAGTTAAAATACCGTCTGCGCCTGCGCGCTTAAAGCAAAGTAGAGATTCCATGACGATGGCTTTTTCGGCTAACCAACCATTTTGGATGGCGGCCATGTGCATGGCGTATTCACCACTGACTTGATAGGCGAATGTTGGCACGGCAAGTTCAGTTTTAACGCGGTGCACTATATCTAAATACGGCATGCCTGGCTTAACCATAACCATGTCGGCACCTTCTTGAATATCGAGTGCGACTTCATGCAGAGCTTCGTCACTGTTTGCTGGATCCATCTGGTAGCTGTGTTTGTTGCCACCTTTGAGATTACCTGCTGAGCCTACTGCGTCACGAAATGGGCCGTAGTAGCTCGAAGAGTATTTTGCTGAGTAAGCCATTATTTGGGTGTTTACGTGGCCTGCTGCTTCTAAGGCTTGGCGAATAGCGCCTATGCGGCCATCCATCATGTCCGACGGTGCAACTATGTCTGCACCGGCTTCGGCGTGTGACAATGCTTGCTTCACTAAGATCTCGGTGGTGATGTCATTAAGAATGTAGCCTGTCTCATCTATGATGCCGTCTTGACCATGAGTGGTGAAGGGGTCCAATGCTACGTCTGTCATGATGCCAAGCTGTGGAAAGGCTTTTTTAAGCTCACGTACAGCACGTTGCACTAAGGCATCGGCGTTATAAGCTTCTTCTGCCATTAAGGTTTTTTTCTCTGCAGGCGTCACAGGGAATAGCGCAATTAATGGGATGCCTAACTCAACCAGTTCTTCGGCTTCTTTTAGTAGTAAATCGATTGAGTAACGTTCAATACCTGGCATAGAGGCTATTTTTTCACTGCGATTAGTGCCCTCTAGAACAAACATGGGATAAATCAAGTCATTGACCGTTAGTTGATTTTCGGCCATAAGACGACGGCTAAAATCATGTTTACGCATGCGGCGCATTCTACGCTGAGGGAAGGCACTGGTAATGATATTCACATTTGACTCCTAATTAGGTACTGGTACTGCTTGAAATGATGAAAATAAGCTGACTTGATTACGTCCACCATTTTTCGCTTGGTAGAGGGCTTTATCCGCTTGTTCTAATAATTTGGTGCTGTGCTGATCGTTAGTGACGATATCGGCACTGACTCCGATACTGATAGTCAAAGGTATCGCTACACCTTCCCATTCGAAATGGATAGAGGCAACTGCGTCTCTTATCGTTTCAGCGACTTGGAGTGCACCATCTTCTGCTGTATTAGGCAGGATGATAGCAAACTCCTCGCCTCCATAACGTGATACGAGATCCGTTGGCCGCTTTAAATGTTGCTGTAATGTTTGGGCTATGGTTCGTAAGGCTTCATCGCCTGCAAGATGGCCAAATCTATCGTTGATCAGCTTGAAGCGATCGATATCGAGCATCAACAGGGCTATGGGTGTTTCTTGCCTGCGGCTGATCCGGCTTTCAGCGATCAAACGTTTATCGAAAGCACTGCGGTTTTTGACCCCAGTTAAGCTATCGATAGTGCTTTGTTCGGTGAGCTTTTGGTTCACCTCATGCAATTCTCTGAGGGTGATTTCAAGTTCTAAGGTGCGCTCTTGCACCATTTTCTCGAGTTTCTCATTGCTCTCGGCTTCTGCTTTTAGGGCTTCTTCCCGCGCACTGCGAATTTTCTGTGCTTGCCTCAAGGCCTCTTGCTGAATACGTAGCTTAGCTTTGCGTTCATCGTTATAGCGGATGGCAAGCACCAGAGACATAAAGATGATTTCAAACGTCAGGCCGAGCATGACAGGCGTTTGCGGTTTTAAATTGAGGTCAATCACGCTGAGATACAACAAGCTACTGATGCAAGCGCCTGTCAGCATACTCACCCAGCCAATAGTGTACATACGTGCCAGTTTATGGCCATTGATAGCCTGAGTAATGGCAAAGACCATAAGTACCAGGCTGAGCACTGCAACGGAAATGATCTCGATATAGAGCGCAGTTCCATATTGGATAAAAGGCGTGGCGAGTCCAATACATAGGATATACACAGCGCTATAGCGACAAGTCAGCAGCATGCGGCGGTTTAAATATTTGAGCTGTAATATTTTTTCGGTAAACATCAGCGCAAACGCCATAACGATTGGCAGTAAAAATGGCACCATAACTTGCTGTAATATCGGCCAATTTGGCCAGAGGAATCGAAAGGCAAAACCGTTGATGGTAGCGACGAGCAAGGTCATGCTCAGGACGTAGCCAGAATAATAGCTGTAACTGAATGAGCCCGATGCAATGGCAATAAAGAGGCTAAAGATACCAATCGCGGCAAGTACGCCGAGTTGGAAACCATGTTCGACGGCGGTGGATTCGGCAATCTGGGCTAAGTCGTTAGATGACCAGAGATTTAACGGTATTGCAGCGCTGCCTTCGGTCTGAATATGCAAATAAAAAGTATGGGTATCATCCATGTTGAGCTTAAAAGGATACAGGAAGATATTGCTCAAAAATGGCCGTTCGTTATAGGGAAAGGTGTCGCCCATAAGCACAGTATTAGCGAGCTTATTATTGACTAAATGGTAGATAGTCACTTTGTCTAACAAGGGGTTATCTAACGCTAAAATACGTGAAAGTGTTTCGTCTGGGCTGGTTAAGCTGAAACTCAGCCAAAAATCATGGCCGCTGAGTTTTTGAATGTCTTTATTGGTGAAGTTATGCCAATCCGTTTTTGGCAAGGCTTGGATCTCGGTAAATTCCTTCGCCGAAGTGGGGTGGCTCACCATCAACCAAGGCGTAAGGTTTAACGGTGTCGCCGTTGATTCATCAATGCTTAATAGGGTTGCGAATGAAGGTGTTGAACACATCCATAGCCACAGCAAGAGTATGAGTGACGAGTTTCGTTTAAGCATGGACTCGGTCCAAATTAAAAAAAGCTACGCTATTCTGGTAGCAACGCGCTGCAAACTCATCAGCATTTTCACCGCGCAAGTTTGCAATATAACTCGCGATATAGGGGAGATATTCGGGCTTGTTCTTACTCGATTTAGGCTTAGGCCTCATGCTGCGAGGTAATAAGTACGGACTATCGGTTTCGATTAAAATGCGATTCTGCGGAATAAATGGTACGAGTTGCGCTAACTCTTGGCCGCGTCTTTCATCGCAAACCCAGCCTGTAATGCCTAAATGCAAATCCAGATCGATATAGGCTTCCATTTGGGCGTGAGTGCCAGTGAAACAATGTAAAAGCGCGCCACTAAGCTGTGGGCGATATTCCCGCAGGATAGCAATAAAGTCTTCGTGAGCTTCGCGCTCGTGCATCAGTACGGGCATTTGCAGTTCAACGGCTAAGGCGAGTTGGGCAATAAATGCTTGGCGCTGGATGGGTCGAGGAGAGAAATCACGATTGTAGTCTAAGCCACATTCGCCAACGGCAACCACTTGCGGCACTTGGCAGAGTTCGGCTTGTTGCTTGCTTGAGTCAGCTTGCCAGCCACTGGCATGGTGAGGATGTACGCCAGCAGTGCAATAAAGTTGATTGGGATATTGTTGGCAAATCGCGATGGCAGCTGCACTTTCAGTTAAATCGCTGCCAATAACAATTAACGGCGAAACCCCTTGGTCCGCCGCCGCTTGTATTATCGATGCTGTGTCTGGCTCGAGTGCGCTGCCAAGTAAATTGACAGCGATATCTATGTATGAGGGCATTAGTTTAGGCGTTTTACCCGTGCCTTGGCATTGCGCTCATCAGTGCCCATTAAGAAAGAGCCTAGGGCTGCTTTTTCAATGTAGACTTTTTCGCCTTGCTTTAAGTTGAACTTACGGCCGTCGGTTTGTTTCCATACCTGACCATTAGTGAATGTTACTTTGATAGCACCGTAGGGATCTTCTGCAACAGACTGCACTTCCAGATAAATCTTATCGACCGTATTTTCTTGAACGCGCTTAGCTTCCATCCCAAAGTCATCGACAATATTAGCGGCTTGCGCTTGGGGCGCGGTGGCCGCTACTGCTACAGCAGTCGGGGCTGCAACGGTTGCTACAGTCGCAGGCGCAACTTGAGTGCTCGCCAAAGCTGGTGTTACGCCTTTGACGCTTTCTGCTAGCTTGTCATAGCAAATCAAGCGGTCGAGTTTATCGGCTGTTGCTGCACATTGGGTTAACTGTTGTTCAATGCTGGCATTTGCTTGGACTGATACCAGCATAATTGCTGCTGCCATAAGAGTTAAGCGCATGAGAATGTTCCTTATTGTATTATTCCCCTAACGCCATCGAGGACGTTAGTCGTTTGTTTGTTCGCTATCTTCGTCTGACTCGTCGTCACCTTGCTTACTGTAGAAGCGAGCCGCTAATAAACCGCCTTCGAACAATAACAGCATTGGTACGGCAAGCATAGTCTGGGAAATTACATCGGGTGGGGTTAACAGCATGCCCACCACAAAGGCGCCTACGACGATATAAGGTCGTTTTTGCTTAAGTTCTTCAGGTGTTGTCACGCCCGCCCAGCATAGTAAAACAACGGCTATAGGGATTTCAAAGGATAGACCAAAGGCAAAGAACAGCTTCAGAATGAAGTTAAGGTAACTAGTAATGTCGGTCGCAACTTGAACGCCCTCTGGGGCATTGTTAGCAAAGAAGCCAAAAACGACGGGGAATACTATGTAATAAGCGAAGGCGATACCGAGATAAAACAATAAGGTACTGCTAAATAGCAGTGGCATCACTAAACGTTTTTCATGTTTGTATAAACCCGGTGCGACAAAAGACCAGATCTGGAACAACACATAGGGCACAGCCACAAAAAACGATAATACTAGGGTCAATTTAAAAGGAGCGAAGAAAGGGGCAGCGACATCGGTCGCAATCATGCTGCCACCAAGGGGTAAAGACTGCATTAAAGGTATTGCCATGTAATGGTAGATATCATTTGCCCAGTACACGCTGCAAATGAACACTAATAACACGCTGGCAATGGATTTTAGCAGCTTGGACCTAAGTTCAAGCAAATGGCTGATAAGTGGCTGCTGTTGCGACATGAATTATCCGTTGGCTTTCGGGTTAGAACGGGTATCCGCGCCCTGAGATGGCTCATTTGGAGTAGCGGGAGATGCCGACGTTGGACTCGCCTCTACAGTGGCAGTCGGATTAGCTTGGCTCGCTTGAGCTGGACTAGTTTGAACTGGGCTCGCAACTGGAGAATGTATTTGATTCTCTGACGCAGGCGTGTCTTTTACCGGATCCTGAACTTGATAAGGACGGTTTACCGACTGTGCCGCTTGCTTCAGTTGTTCAATAGACTCTTTGAGTTCAGGTGAGAGGTTAGATAAACCTTTGCTCTCGGCTTTTTTAAGATCTGCATGTAATTGCTCGATCTTCAGCTCCTGCTCAAGTTCTTCTTTTACCGAGTTAGCCATGCGTTTCATCGCACGGATCCAACTCGTTATCGAACGCACCGCAACCGGTAGACGTTCGGGGCCAAGAACCACTAGCCCCAAAACACCGATCAGCAGCAGCTCCATAAAGCCGATACCGTCAAACATAAAGAGTTACGCCTGTTCTTTGTTAGACTCAGGTTTCTTTTCAGTCGCCTGTTGAGTCGTTTGTGCTGTTTTAGCCGCTTCGGTGTCTTCTAATGCCTTTTTATCTTCTTCTGAAGACATGGCGTTTTTGAAGCCTTTCACCGCACCACCTAAATCACCGCCCAAAGAGCGTAATTTTTTAGTTCCAAACAACAAGACAACGATTAATGCAACGATAAGAAGTTGCCAAATACTAATACCACCCATGAAGGTATCCTCTTAATTGATATCGGCTCTATTATGAACCTATGATTAATTAGTGCTAGCTAAAATTTGCGATTCTTTGGCCTAGATCGCCATCCGACAAACCACAATATAATGCCTGAAACTAGACAAACATAAGGGGTCCATAGTGTAGCGTCTCTATTGATCAATAACGTGCCACAGATCAATAAAACTGCAGAAGTGATAAGCAAGTAGTTGCTCTTGTGTGCCTGCTGCTGGTATTTCAAATACTTATCTAGCATTTGTTGCTGAGAACTCAGCAATTTCCTGCCTAACTTAAGGTTATCGTAAATCAGTTCAGGGAATTCTGGTAGTTTATCAGCCCAATATGGCAGTTTTGTGGATACCTTTTTAAACATAGCCTTAGGACCCACTTGGTCGGCCATCCACTGCTCTAAAAACGGTTTAGCGGTTTGCCATAAATCCAACTGCGGATACAACTGACGACCTAAGCCTTCGATATAGAGTAATGTTTTTTCCAGCAATACCAACTGCGGTTGTACCACAATATCGAAGTGGCGTGCAGTACGGAATAATTCCAGCAACACATGACCAAAGGAAATCTCATCGAGCGGCTTGTTGAACATAGGTTCGCACACTACTTTAATCGCCTGTTCAAAGGCTTGTAGATCGGTTTTTTCCGACACCCAGCCTGATTCAATATAGAGCTGGGCAATTCGGTGATAATCGCGATTAAAGAAGGCGAGGAAATTTTCGGCGAGATAGCGTTTATCGACTTCGCTGAGTGTGCCCATGATGCCGCAATCGAGCCCTATGTAATAAGGGTTCTCTGGGTGATCGCGGGAAATAAAGATATTGCCCGGATGCATGTCGGCATGGAAAAAGTTATCGCGGAACACTTGGGTGAAAAACAGCTCTACTCCACGCTCAGCCAATAACTTAAAGTTGGTGCCTTGCGCTTTAAGGGCGGCAATATCCGAGACCGAAATTCCGTAAATGCGCTCCATCACCATTAGGCGCGGATAGCAAAACTCTTCATACACATAAGGCACATAGAGCGCATCTGAGTCGAGGAAGTTATTGCGTAGCTTGACTGCATTTAAGGCTTCGAGCTTAAGGTTTAACTCGCCTAAAATGGTCACGCGGTAGTCTTCAATCACTTCAGCAGGGCGCAGGCGATTACCTTCACCGAGGAGATAATCGATGACCTTGGCTGTTTGCGACATCAACTGCAGATCGGCCTGAATTTTAGCTTCTACATTCGGTCGTAACACCTTAAGTACGACGTCCTTACCGTTAGATTTCAGGGTCGCGGTATGCACCTGCGAAATAGAGGCTGATGCCAATGGTATTTCATTAAAGTCATCGAATAGGGATTCAATCGGCGCTTTTAGTTCAGCTTCAATCGCTTGGCGGGCGAGCGCACCATCAAAGGGCGGCACTTTGTCCTGTAGCATGGCTAATTCACTGGCCCATTCATCGCTGAGTAAATCGCGGCGGGTCGAGAGCATTTGCCCAAGCTTGATATAAACGGGGCCGAGTTCCTGCATCGCCAATTTTAAGCGTTCGCCACCGGGCTTATTTTTATGCTTATTGCGGATCCAGAACAGGCTATTACGGGCGAGTTTAAAGTACCAAGGTGTCACCTTTGGCGGCAATACGTCATCTAACCCGTACTGAAGCAAGGTCTTGATGACATGGTAACCACGGCGGATACTGGTAAGGGTCATGGCTTAATTTGGTCTCTTAATTGGGCAATCCGTTGTTCAATCGCGCGGGTATCGGCAACTAAATCATCCATTTGATCGCGAAAATGAAGTAACTCAATTGGGTGCGGTGCGAGGCGATACTCTTCAACGGCGAGTTGCCCTAAGTGGGAGCGCGTTTTACGCAACACTTCAAGTGCAAAACCCTTTGCCTGATGGCCTGTGCTGATGAGCTTGTGGGTGGGACCATCGCCTAAATAACGCGAAATTGGCTCGGCAAAATCAAACTCGATGCCACGTAGATATTGGCTAAAGCTTTGTAATAAATTGAGGTCACCCTCAAGCTTGAGTTTATCTTGCTTGATAAGTTCAGTTAGGTTTGCGCCTTCGGACACGCGATAAAGTGTGGTCGCATCGGCATGCAGACTGACATCGACATCGCCTTCATAGCGGCTCAGTACTTGGATCTCTTTGGCAAACACCAAATAGAGTGGCCAGCTGAGCTGCGATAATTGGATACGAAACACTTTGCCATGCAACTGGCGCTGGCGCGAATAGTCGTCACCCGCTTGAGCCTGAAGTTTTTTCAGGCCCGTTTCAATTGCGGCGCAGACCAGCAGCACAACTTCTTGCGGCATCATTAGAATTTATAACCACGGTGCAATGCGACAATGCCGTCGGTCATGTTGGTGTAGTCGACTTGCTCGAAGCCGGCATCTACCATCATTTGCTTTAATGTATCTTGATCTGGATGCATACGAATCGATTCAGCCAGATATTCATAGCTGTCGGCATCTTTAGTGATGAGTTCGCCCATCTTAGGTAAGACTTTGAAGCTATATAAATCATACACTTTGCGCATGATTTCATGCTGAGGCTTAGAGAACTCTAGCACTAATAACTTGCCACCGGGCTTAAGCACGCGGTTCATTGAACGCAGCGCCGCATCTTTATCGGTCACGTTACGCAGACCAAAGGCGATGGTAATGATGTCGAAGTGGTTATCGGGAAACGGCAGTGCTTCGGCGTTGGCTTGCACATAACTGACATTGTTGACTATGCCCTTGTCGCGCAGTTTAGTGCGCCCGACTTTTAACATGGAATCGTTAATGTCAGCTAAAACCACTTCACCTTTATCGCCCACTAAGTGAGAGAATTTTGCGGTTAAGTCACCTGTGCCGCCAGCCAAATCGAGCACTTTCATGCCAGGGCGGGCGCCAGATACCTCAATGGTGTAACGCTTCCAAAAACGGTGAATGCCGAAGGACATCACATCGTTCATTATGTCGTACTTAGCGGCAACAGAATGAAACACGCCGGCAACGAGTTCGGCCTTTTTATCGGCCTCTACGGTTTTGTAACCAAAGTGGGTACTTTTAGATTCGCCCTCAGACATCAATGTGTTCCTATTGTTTTGCAATGTATTAGTTGCGAGTGTAAGCCATCGCCTGCATTTGCTGAATCTTTGATCTATCACTCTGTGATCGAGCTAGTAAACTAACTGCAATGCCTTAGCTTGAGGCACACCCTAACAGTCGTAGGATTAAGTGCTTGTCGACCACGTAAAATGGACTGGCATTAGACCACAATATCAGGATTTGGTGAATAGCTTAGCGCCCTGTTGGCGGTAACTGATGGCGCTCATTGCGCCAAAAACTGTATCCGAGCCTGCACATAAGCGTAGATAAGCTCGCTGAGGCTTTGGCCAACATCCCTAAATCCGGCTTCAATCCCTGCTTCGTGGCAACTTGGCGCAGCCTCGGCTAAATGCAAATAAGCACAAGGGCAGTGGCGGGCGATATAACTGACATAATGCGCCGCATCTAGCAATGGCACACCCGCTGCCGTTGAGGCGCTACTGGGCATTTTAGCGATAGCGTCGACGTCGAGCTCCAGCCCCACGGGCAAACCTGTGTCATTCAGTCTGGCGGCGATCTCAAGCAAGGCTTGGCTAAGGCTGATTTCGTGGCGTACCCAAATTTGTTGCAAGCTATGCCAAGTACCACCAAATTCGCTGAGTTGACTTAGATTGGCTTCGCTGTTTTTTAACTCGTGTAAACCCAGCACATGGTAGCAACCTAAGGCGCCGCGATCGGCCGCGTAACTAAAACCATTGCCGCTGTGACGACCTTCAAGCAGACGAAAATCCGAATGAGGATCGAGATTCACTGCGGCCACTTGGCGTTGGTAATGGCCGTAGGTCGCCATCAATAAACCATAGGCATTGTTGTGACCGCCACCGATGAGTATGGGTTCTAAACCCGCTTTTAAAATCGCACTAACGATACGGATAACGCGCTCATCGAGTTGCTCCACCGCATCGCGTAATTCATCTAAGGTGACGTTAGTGTTAGCTGTTGTATTACCCGCAGTTTGTTGCTGCAGATCGGCGGTGTTCACTTGGCCTAACACTAGGCATTCGGCGCCAGAAAGAAAACGATTCGATTGTAAATTGAGCCATTGGCGCATACTGGTTGTGAACGCATCGGTTGCACCGCCGCGGCCTAAATTGGCACGTGGGCCGATATCTTCGCCAACGCCGATAATGGCAAAGCTTGCCCCGTGGGCTTTTGCAGTGGCGAGTATGGTCTCTAACGTGTGTTCGTGATTAGCCAGATGGACGCATTGGCCTAACTTAGTTTCGCCGGTTCTTGGGCTGACCAATGAGGCAATATCTGTATGGGTAAAGGGAATAAATTCAGGCATAGATTGATATTCTTATTCGGCCGGAGTCGAGCTATTGTGGCCAGTGTGGCGCGAGGATTCAATGGGGAAACGTTGAAAATAGTGAATAAAAAAGCCAGCTTAGCTGGCTTTCTTGGCTGAACAGTGAGATTACTCAATGTCGAGTGGTTCAGGTGATAAAATCACACCTGTGTTATCAGCATAAATGTGATCGCCGGGTAAGAAAGTCACACCGCCAAAATTGACCGGAATTTCCACTTCGCCCACTGAATTGCCATCAGCACCCACTGGAATTGAGGCAAGGGCTTGAATACCAATGTCTAACTCTTCCAATGCATCCACATCGCGTACAGAACCGTAAACGATAATGCCTTCCCAGTTGTTGCTAACCGCAAGTTCAGCGATAGCACCATCGATCAGCGCACGGCGTAATGAGCCACCGCCATCAACGAGTAAGACTTTACCTTGACCATCCTCTTGTAGGACTTCGGTGATTAGGCCGTTGTCTTCAAAGCACTTGATGGTGCTAATAGAACCGCCAAAAGAGCTACAACCACCGTAGTTACTGAACATGGGCTCGACTACATCTACGACATCTAAGTACATGTCACATAATTCTGAGGTGTTGTATTCCATATTTACACTCCTATTGATCCGCGTTGCGTACAGTTTAGCGAGTTTACGCCAGTATAAAAGGGATTATTGAAAAGAAAAGTGTTATCAATCACGGTATTGTTGCCACTGGGTCGTTAACACATCTGTAGTAAAGTTTCGTCGTACTTGAGAAGTTATGCGGTAAAACTTGATGTTAGTCATTAAATGACGGTTTTTTATTACAACTCTGTTGCATGCTTTGGTATTATATCCCAAGTTTAAATTAACTTACTTAACTTAATTTGCTTTAGGGGCATGGACCCCCCGTTACGCTTATGGACGGTAGAGGGCCTTCGAGAGGTGCCTATGGAAGCTGTAAATACGATTGAAATTATTGGTTATTTTGCCTCTGTAATGGTGGCGATCTCTCTAATGATGAAGAATATCATTTGGTTGCGATGGTTGAATTTTGTGGGATGTACCCTGTTTGTTGTTTATGGGGTGTTTATTTCTGCTTGGCCAGTGGCTGGCATGAATGCGTTTGTTGCTTGTATTAATATTTACCATTTGACGAAAATTTACCGCGCTAAGGCGAATGCTCCCGCCGCAGCCTAAGTTTATTTGATTGTGTTGCTCTTGGGATTCACATTTAGAGCAACACAATATCCTGTCTCAGTCCTATCGCTATTCCTGAAAACATTCCTTAGCTCCAGCATAACGTCCCTAGAATCCTTCTAGATCAAAGCCCCAGCCATGCTTCTTGTCATAAAACCTTCGAGCAGATGTCACTTAGCCGTCACAGGTCTTTCTTAGTCTCAAGTTATCTAATAGTGCTTTAGCTAATTCGATTCGGGTTTGACCATTAGCAAACAGTAAATTAGCCAGAAAATGGTAAATAACGAATTCAATCGTGAGTAGGGCCTTGGTGAGTCGGTTGCGTGATACCAAGCACTCTAAGCGTCGTCGAGAGAATGCACAGATTAACATCGCAGTAAAACTCGCTGGCATGCCAGCAAGGAGCCTGTTTTATGTTGAGTTACGTTGCAGACTTAGATAAGCGAATGTTTTGTCATATCGTGAGTTTCACCCAACGCCATGGTTTATATGCCCATGCAAAGCGGGTATCGGCGAGTGGCGATGGGCATGTGTATTTATATTTGTCAGTGGGCTTGATGCTGACTCACGCTCAAGGGCAGGCCTTATTCAACTTGATGTTAGCGAGTTTTTTGGTGGAGTTGCCGCTGTATTTACTGCTGAAAAATAGCATTCGCCGTACACGACCTTGCCATGCGCTTGTGGGATTTGAGAGTGGTTTTGAGCCATCTGATCGCTTCAGTTTACCGTCGGGTCATACGGCCGCAGCCTTTGTGATGGCAACGAGTGTGGCGCAAGTTTATCCCGTTGCGGCTCCTATCGCGTTTTTATGGGCTTTTAGCATCGGGGGCTCACGTATTGCACTCGGCGTGCATTATCCCTTAGATATTTTGGCGGGAGCCTCATTGGGGATGGGGGCAGTATTACTGGTCCATCCGGTGATTTAATTCAAGCAAGCGCACGTTAATCATTTCATCTCATTAGTTGGAATTCTCCTTCACTCATCAGTTTAAGGATACGTAATGCGAATACTCTACGGAGTTCAAGGCACAGGGAATGGCCACTTAAGTCGTGCACGCGTCATGGCTAAAGCACTGATGAAACAAGATATTGAAGTGGACTTTTTATTTTCGGGGCGTAAGCCAGATCAGTTTTTCGATATGGAATGCTTTGGTGATTATCGCGTACAAGCGGGCATGACGTTTGCGACTCACTCCGGGCGCGTGAATGTGCCGCAAACAGTTCGGCAGAATCTGTCATTGTCGTTATTTAAAGATATTAAAGCCTTAGATCTCAGTTGCTACGATCTTGTGCTCAACGACTTTGAGCCAGTATCGGCTTGGGCGGCGCGGCGCCAAGGCGTGCCATCGATTGGCATTAGCCATCAGGCGGCGTTGACTCATCCTGTGCCAAAACTCGGTAGCACTTGGTTTAATGAAATGCTGCTCAATTACTTCGCCCCTGTGGATATCGCGCTGGGGTGCCATTGGCATCACTTTGGTTTCCCTATCTTGCCGCCTTTTGTCGAAGTGGATGCCAGCCCATTCGAACACACGCATCAAATCTTAGTGTATTTGCCATTTGAGGATGCGGATGTGATTGCTCGTTTCCTGTCGCATTTCAGTGACTATCAGTTTTTGGTGTACCACAGCCAACAGCCTAAGGGACAAATTGCGGAACACATTAAGTGGCACGGCTTTAATCGTGAGGGCTTTAAGCAACATCTTGCCAGCTGCGGTGGTGTTATCGGCAATGCGGGCTTTGAGCTTGCCAGCGAAGCATTAACCTTAGGTAAAAAGTTGTTAGTGAAACCACTGATTGGCCAGTTTGAGCAATTATCGAATGTGGCGGCGCTGCAACTCTTGGCGGCCGCAGATAGCATGATGAGTCTCGATGTGAACGTTGTGAAGCGCTGGTTGAAAACCGCATCACCTAATCCGATTGCCTATCCTCAGGTTGGGGATGCGCTGGTTAAATGGATTGATGGCGGCGATTGGCACGATAGTCAGCCGCTATGTAAAGAGCTGTGGAGCCAAGTTACTCTGCCTGATACTTGGCGTTAAATCAGCTCATAAGCTGTGGTGAAAAACTACTTAGGCACTAGCTGGGTCAATGGGGTTAGCGTATAATTTCGGCACTTTTGCTGTTAGCCCCTTTCAGCACGTCTATTTTGGCCTAGCTTGGCCGTTAATTATGTTGTTATAAATGAGCCTGAAAAAGTTTACCCAGTACAAGTTACTGTTTTTAATGTTGTTGTCGCTTTGTGTCTTACTCCCTTTTATTCCAGATCAGGCTTACCACATTCCCAGCCCAGATATTGCGAAGCAAAACTTCCATGTGATTGAGTTTAACGATCAAGGCCAGCCCCATGACGAAAGGCAATGGCAAGGTCTAGAGGCGCGCATATCCCAGCCAGAGCCTGCACAGATCCCTGAACTATTGATTTTTGTCCACGGCTGGCACCACAGTGCAGAGCCTAAAGATGAAAACTTTATCGCCTTCGAGCAGTTTTATCAGCAGATGGCGGCGTCCGATACGCAGCGCAACTTATTGGGTTTGTATATTGGCTGGCGCGGCGATAAATACGATCCCTTCTGGCTCGATGGCTCAGATGATGCGAAAAGCTGGATTGAACCTTTAGATTTTCCTACCATTTTACAGCGTAAACGGGTTGCTAAACGCATAGGTCAATTAGGTTTATCTCAACTGCTTGATAAGCTAGATGGCTTAGTGACAGAGCATAAACTGCTGCGTTATACCGTAATTGGTCATAGTCTTGGCGGGGCGGTTGTTTTGCATGCCAGCAAAGACCGCATCAAGGCTGCTATCGATCATCAGCAGGATAATCCCAATTTATTCTTACTGTTAAACCCTGCCGTGCCCGCGAAGGAGTACCAGCCACTCGATACCTTGGTGAGCTTAGATAGGCAAAAACCAAGTATGGTGGTATTGCAGTCGAAGGGCGATTTTGCGGTGAAAGAAGCTTTCAATTATATCAAGGATGGCGAGCGCGCCGTTGGTAATTCTTGGGCTATTACCCACGATATCGACAAATGCTCAGGTGGCAATTGCACTACGCCAATGAAGATGCCGTCGGCTTTGATGGCGCACGATCAAATCCCTGGCTGTATGATGACCTTGCCCCATTCTGGTTGGAAAATTCGTGCTCGTCTGCAGGCCCGTCGTACCGTGCAAACCTGTCCCGATGCCAATATGCAGGCCGTGTGGGTGCTGGCGGTGTCGGATGAAATCGTCTCAGGACACAATGGTATTCTGACGCCGGATCATGCCAAAGCCTTGTCTGAAGTGATGAGTATGATTGATTTGTATCGAAATCAATTACCTAAACATGCGGTGGAAAGTCCCGCCAACCAAGATCTCGGTACTTTAGCCCCAGAGTCAGAAGCTGCAACATCCACACAAGGTGAAGCGCCTGTGCCACAAGAGCCGGTGATGATTGTCGAGCCTTTACCTGAAGAACAAAGTTCACCGACGCTTGAGGTCAATTCACCATTGCAGGAGCTAAACGTACCACAGGAACAAGATAAGTCTGCCGTAACTGAGGTACCGCACGCGCCAATCAAAGCGCCAGAACTAGAAGCAAAACCTGAGGCTAAGCCAAATGACGGCGCAGAGCCTCAACCTAAGGTTGAGACTGAAGGCATAAAGTGATCGGTAGTGCTGAGAAGCATGTCGAATTCAGCTAGTGATGTTACTTGCTATGCACAGCCCTCAGGGCATTTTCTTGAAACCAAAATTGGCCGAGCTTAGAAAGTAATAGGCATATACATCAAGTGTTATATGTCATTGGAAATAAATAATAAGCTGGCCAATACACTTTGTGAGTCAATATGAGAGCTGAGTTAAGAGCAAAAATCATCACGGTTTGTCATAAAAAAATTGAGACTAAAGGCGATAATGTCGGTGTCTCATTTTACGCCTTCTTTGCGAACAAAAATGATGATCCAGAGTTGCTTATGGAAGCGGCGACTTGGTGGATTCAAACTCATCGCTTAGATCATTTTGTTAAGGCTCATAAGGTGATAGAGATAATCCAAAAGGAATCGGAAGAATAGATCCTAAATCGCTTACTGCGGATTTTTTGTTTGCCACCTGTGCCAAGTAAAAGTGATTAGCGCGGCGAGTATTAGGCTGACAATGGCCCATGTGGGGTATTTGTGCTGGTGGTAAAATGCCAGCATAGGAGCAATTTCATCGCGGATTAACACTGGGCCTAACCCAAAAAGTGCCACCCAAATGCTGGTGGCTAGGGCATTACCTATTACAAATTGCTTAAGTGGCATTTTAGCCAAGCCGCAGCCGATAAACATAAATTGTTTTAATCCCTCAACAAAACGACTCAGTACTAAAGCGGCAATGCAATATTGGCCAATAACGCCATGGATTTTGTCTTCCAATTGCGGTTTTATCCAGCCCTTCTTAAGCAATACATCACCAAAGCGCCAACCGATAAAATATCCCAAACTGTTACCGCTGAGTGCAGCGCAAGCTGCGACGATCAACACCAATGGCAGTGACATTTGCCCTGTTGCAGCTAATAAACTGGCGACAATCAATAAGGATTGCCCCGGCGCTGGAATGCCAAAACCCTCGACAGCAATCGCGACAAATAGCAGCACATAGCCATATTGCTGCAGCCAAGGGGTGAGTTCGGTGATGATATGTTGTAGCGCTTCAGGCATGGATGAAAGTGATCGAATCAGTGGGACAATTAGCCCATCATACTCGCCAACTTCTCTGGCTGGATAGATTTATGAGCAAAGTTTCATGCCAGTTTTAGTTAGCGGCGGTGAATAGGCGTAACGCAGGTTTTTCAGTTTTTACCTGAAATATAAAAAAGGCCGAACTCAGTTCGGCCTTAATGTTAGTACTGTCGCGACGATAAAACGACTATGCGAATGCCGCTTGTAGCTGTGGAACGACTTGTTTTTTACGGCTTAATACGCCGTCTAACCAGACTTTACCATCGACGGTATCTTTACCGTAGGCGCGTTGGGTCAGGTCGCTATCGTCAGACACGATTAACAGCTCTGAGCCTTCTTTCATAATGTCAGTCAGCAGTAACAATACACTGTGGCGATTGCCTTCCACTTTCAGTGCTTTGATATCGGCTTCTAACTCGGCCTTGATATCGTCAAATACTGACAGGTCGATGACTTCTAACTGGCCAATACCGACTAAGTTACCGTTCATGTTGAAGTCTTTAAAGTCACGCATAACGAGGTCGCGTGCTGGCGTGCCTTGTACAGCTGATTTCACTTTGAACATTTCCATGCCCAGTTCTTTGAAATCTTCAACGCCCGCGATTTCAGCTAAGGCTTCAACGCAACGAATGTCGGCAGTGGTGCAAGTCGGTGATTTGAAAATCACGGTATCACTCAGAATGGCGCACATCATGATGCCAGCGATATTTTTAGGGATAGCGACTTGGTAAAAGTCGAACATCATCTTGATCACTGTGTTGCTGCAACCTACTGGGCGGATCCAGCATTCTAACGGGGTATCTGTGGTCAGATCGCCAAGCTTGTGGTGATCGACAATCCCGACGATCGTCGCTTGGGCGATATCATCCGGTGCTTGAGTCAGTTCTGAATGGTCAACGATATACACTTGCTCGCCAGCGTAGCTGGTTTTGTATTCCGGTGCTTCGAAGCCGAAACGTTCCAGAATAAAAGCGGTTTCGGGTGACAATTCACCTAAACGTGCGGCAATGGCTTCTTCACCGATTTGGTTTTTTAAATAGGCTAACGCGATAGCACCGCAGATTGAATCAGAATCGGGGATCTTGTGACCGACAACGTAAATAGGCATTTCAGGGACTCTCCTTTAAATTTGTGACAATTTTAGCAATATTTGGCTCGGATCGGAAATAGCCAAAGCGCATATCACTGCGCGCTTAAGACGCTATAACGCTAAAAATCCCGAGCTGAGATTCGGTAAAGATGGTTTAAGGGTTAGATCTTTACTTTTATCACGACTTTACGTACTGCTGTGGCGATATCGCCCGTGCCTGGCATATGCATGTCACCGGGGAAAAATAGCGCAAACATACCCGCTTTGAGTTGCACATAAGAGGCATTGGCTTTGTTTGCCTCGTAATCAAACTCGGCGTAATCGTGTTTGTCAAAATAGGGTTTTGAGGGTGTTTGGTCCGCTAGTGGCAAATAACCAAACTCTTCTTCACCGCTGAACACATATTGCACATCGATATATTTTTGATGTACTTCAAAGGGTTCTGTCGATCTATGCTTAGTGTGGTAGTCGTTGACTATCACAAAAATATTGTCGCCATCGAGGGGATAATTGCCCACGGGTAGCTGACTAAAGTCTGTGGTGGCAAGATGTGCTAATGCTGTGGCAAGCCGAGGGCTTAGGGATTGATAAATATGGTGGTTTGCTAAGGTATCGACGATCATCGGTTACTCGATAGGGCGGATGTGAATGAGTGAATTGTAAAGATTATAATCAGATCACTGCCGTTAGGACATAAGCTTTAGACATAAAAAAACAGGCCATTGCATGGCCTGTTTCTATATCAAGTGTCACTTTATTCGCTAAGACGTGCTTAGTAAGTGTATTTAGCTTCTAAGAAGTAGTAGCCACCATTAAAACCAAACGGGGTGTTGGTTAATGGATAGACAAAAATGCCGTTGTTGCTGTTAATCGCGGGTGTTTTTTCGGGATACACATCAAACAGGTTTTGTACTCCAGCGGTAAAACTTAGCGCATCGGTTGCTGCGTATCTCACTGACAGATCCATCACCCATTGATCGCTGTAATTCACATCACCCGTGGCATAGCCAACAGTGTAATCACCAAAGTAGCTGAGGCGAATATTTGTCTTAAAGTCGCCTAGCTCATGGGTCAAGCCCAAGTTACCTGTGTTATGCGGTGTCGCCGAGGTCATGCGAGTTTGTTCAATGCTATCGAATAGCTTTTTGCCTAACCCATCTAAAATTTGCGGGAAATGAATATCTTGGATTTCAGTCTTATTGAAGGCATAGGCTAAGTTCGCCCGTAAATCACCCCATGCGCCGATATCAAAATCTTGGCTCACTACAAGGTCTACGCCACGGGTGCGGGTATCGACGGCGTTGATAAAGAAGCGCGCCGATTCTGCATTGGTGCCCGCTAACGCCGCCGCTACGGCGGGCGAATCATTAGGCGTCACTGAGCTCGACAGAATAATGCGATCATCGATGGAGATTTGATATGCATCTAATGTCAGTGCTAAGCCCGTGTCATTGGTGTACACCAAGCCTAAGCTAAATGATTGGGATAGTTCGGGATCTAACTCATTAATACCTAGTGCTTTGGTCACTGGCGATAGGGTGTTAAAAGTGCCTGACTCAATAGGCACCAGCTGACCAGTCACAGGATCGGGATTAAACAGCGTCGAGATATTGCTGAAGTACAGTTGTTGTACGCTCGGCGCTCTAAAGCCAGTGTTGATGGTACCGCGCAGGGCCAAGTTATCGGTGAAGTCGTAACGGCCCGCTAATTTCCAACTGGTGTTGCCACCAAAGTCAGAATAGTTTTCGTAGCGCAGCGCAGCCGCCCAGTAAAACTCATTGGTTAACTGGTTCTCGAGTTCCATATAAACGCCAGTGTTATCACGGGTTTCATCCACTTGCGACTCAGGGGTAAAGCCAGTGAAACCTTGGCTACCTGCAGCGCGGTTGTCGTAACCGCCATTGATGTATGAACCTGTTTCACCGGCTTCAATTTGATAGCCGTTTTGGCGCCACGACACACCCGTCGCAAACAGGATTTCAGAGTCATTGGCAAAGGCAAAGTAGCGCGAGGCATCGAGATTAAGATTGGTTTCACGGGTCGTGAGTGTGCCCGCGTCAAACTCGGTTGGGCTATCTGGGCCTAAAGAGGCGTTTAAGGTATTAACAATATTGTAGTTAAATGAGTTTTCACCATGACCAGCCGAAGTATCGATATTCCACTCGCCTAGGCTGAATTCATACCCCAGCACTAAGGAAGCATCGATAATTTTAGGATTGATCTGCGGCAAGAAACCATCTGGATAGATTTCGGTTAAGTTACGGGCGTCGAGTGCACGGCGGTAAAAGGCGCCTGACTTAGTCTCACGTTGGCTGATGCCACCAAACGCATAGAGTTTGCCATCTTTTGTGAGGGGCTGGGCAGCGTTGATGAATAGACCTAAGTTGTCATATTCGGCATCGCCGACCTGGTGACTCTTTCGGTTGAATGTGGCTTCGCGGGGATCGGCTGAGCCATCGGGTAATTTTTCATACTGTTGACGAGGGTCCAATCCAGCGCGGTTAGTGCTGTCTTTATGGTGGGCTTCTAGGGAGACATTCACAAAGCCATCGTTACTTAAACTGATGCCGTGGTTTACACCCACACGCCATTGCTCGCCATCACCTATGTAGGTTTGTCCTGCTTGAGCCGAGATGCTACCGCCTTGGTCGCTGTCCTTTAGCACCACGTTGATGACGCCGGCAATTGCATCCGATCCGTATTGTGCCGAGGCACCATCACGCAGAATTTCGATACGCTTAATCGCTGTCATAGGGATAGCGTTTAAGTCGACGTTAGATGAACCTTTACCCACAGTGCCACTTAAATGCACTAGCGCTGAGCCGTGACGACGTTTGCCGTTAACGAGTACTAAGGTGTGGTCGGGCGACAGGCCGCGTAAGCTGGCGGGGCGCACCGCATCTGAACCGTCAGTCACTGAGGAAAATGGGAAGCTGTAGCTTGGCGCGGCAAATTGAAGTGCTTTAGCGGTTTCAGTCATGCCGGTCGATTCGAGCTGCTCGGCGGTGATAATGTCTACAGGGGCAACACTGTCAGTTGCCTTGCGCAGTGCTATGCGTGAACCTATGATCTCGATTTTCTCGAAGCCAGGCTGTTGTTCTTCGGCTTGGACAGCTGGAATGGCCAGTGTGGATGACACTGCCAATGCGATAATCCCTAGACGCATAAAAACCTCTCAATGATGTTTGTAACCCGATACTCGAACTTAGGAGTGCAGGTTAAAGATAACGTAACAATTCAATGTGGAGAAGGTTATCACTGTAACAATTGTTACATCTAGACATAAATGTGCTAACTCAGAGCCGAGTGTTCTAGTTAATGTTTAAAATGCAGTTGAATATATGGATGAAACCTTGTTATCGGCAGATGCGCTTTGAGTGTTTTGGCGAGTTAAGTCGATGATATGAATTGTTTATTGACGTGCGCCATCGTGGTTTAATGCGTTATTTCGCTTTGATGGTATTGGTTTGAAGGAACACAGATTTGTCAGCGTTACGATTTCTCGCGGGAGCAACGGCATTTAATACCTTGGCAGAACAAGGTCTTAAATCTGAACATTTTACCCAGCTACTTGCCGCCTCTGGTGGACCTAAATGGCTTGGTATCGCTGGGCTGGATAAATATCTGTTTTCTGAGTTTTTCAAAGCAAGACAAACGCCGCTTTATACATTAGGCGCGTCTTCAGGGGCGTGGCGTTTAGCGTGTTTGGCGCAGCAAGATCCCCTCGCAGCCTATGGCCGCTTAGAGGATTTTTATATTGGTCAGCGTTACGACAGCATGCCAACCCCGCAGGAAGTCAGTGCGCAAGTTAAAGGCGTAGTGCAGGGGATTTTAGGCGCCAGTGGTGCTAGTGAGATCGTCAATAACGCTCATATCCACAGTCATTTAGTAGTGTGCCGCGGCAAACATTTAAATCGTTTAACGGCTAAGTTACCTCTCGCTGCCGGACTGGTGATGACGGCGGCGACCAACTTATTGAGCCGCCGAAGTTTAGGCTGGCATTTTGAACGTGTGGTCTTTAGTCAACAAGCTGCAGCATCCCCCTTTTTGCAGCTCAATGATTTACCCAGTCGGCAGGCCGAATTAACCGAGGCCAATGTCGATGCTGTGATGTTAGCAACGGGGTCGATTCCGTTGTTGCTAGCCCCAGTGTCGCAAATTGAGGGCGTTGCCGATGGGCAATATTACGATGGCGGCATTACCGACTATCACTTCGATTTGCCTTTATCCCACGCAACTGGCTTGACGCTGTATCCGCATTTCTATCCGACGATCAGCCCAGGATGGTTCGATAAATCCTTGAAGTGGCGCCAAGGTCGAGCCAATTATCACAATGCACTCGTGTTGGCGCCAACGGCCGAATTTGTGGCTTCATTGCCCTTTGGCAAAATCCCCGACCGCGAAGATTTTAAACAACTGGATACGGCGCAGCGGATGCAATACTGGCGAACAGCGGTGGCCTTGAGTGAACGTCTGGCCGAGGAGTTTGCCGAGGTTGTTGCTAAGGGAAATGTGCTGGAGCGACTAGAGCGCTTTTAGTTTTAAGTGAGGTGGTCTATAAAACGGGGTTTAAAATGGCTGGTTTGAAATGCCCTGATTTAACCTAGTTGGGTCGCCAATTTATTTTGCACTCAAGGGCTTCAGGAAGGAAATTATTCTACCTACTACACTCTAAAGTAATAGGGAATACGAATGCATTGATGTTCGTCTCCTTCTATTTAGGTGCTGGAGGTTGCTATGCAAACACGAGAAATGGCGTTACTCATGCGCGATGCCTTGTTGCTGCCACAGGGACGGGTAGAGGTTCGTGTAGTCGACCCCGGTCATCTGCGCATGGTGGCCGATGTCTTTAAGGGCAAATATGCGCTCGCTTTTGCCACCATCAGACCCCGCGGCAGTCCGCCCTGTTATCCCACCGCCACCCAGTGCGACATTATCGATTTTAATCAGCTAGAAGACGATTCACTCAGCATAGTGCTCGAAGGGCGCCAGCGCGTCAGCATCCTCTCGGCGGCGCAGGCCAAAGATAAGTTATGGATGGCGCGCACTTTACCCTGTCGTAACTGGCAAGAAGAGCCGATTAAAGGTGAATTTGAGCTGATAAGCGCTGCATTAGAGCAATTTTATGAGGTGAATCCCGATCTGTTTGAGCTCTATTCTCAAGTGCATTTAGAAGATGCGGCTTGGGTAAGCCAACGCTGGCTCGAGGTTTTACCTATGTATAATAAAGACAAATTAGTGTTAGTGAATCAGCCCGATTGCCACAAAACCTTGGACTTCGTGCTGCAACTTATCAAGTCCCATGTGGACTGAAAAACCACAAAAAGGCTAGAATAGCGGCTTTCTATAGCCGCTTTTTTTGTGATATGACAGCATCTGCCCGCGCCGCCCAACCTTCTTACATAGTGCTTCCTGTGAATGCCACAGATATACCCACAGTGTTTGCCTTTCTCGCACAGCATTTTGCCCGCATAGGTGAAGATGTGTGGCGTCAGCGGATCCTCGACGGAAAAGTGCATTGGCGCGACGGCAGTTTGATCGCCATGGACACCGAATATCGCCCAGCAGCGCGGGTGTATTACTACCGTGAAGTGCCGGTTGAAGCGAAGATTCCCTTCGAAGAACAGATCCTCTTCCAAGATGACAATGTCATTTTGGCCTATAAGCCACACTTTTTACCTGTGACCCCAAGCGGTAATTATGTGAACGAATGTCTGGTACATAGGCTGAGATTACGCACCGGCATAGACACTATCGCGCCTGCTCATAGGCTTGACCGTGAAACCGCAGGGGTGATCTTGATGACAGTCGCTCCCGAAACCCGCGCCCTTTATCATCAATTATTTATCGACGATGCTATTCGTAAAGACTATCAAGCGATTGCCAAGCTGACACCAGAGATTATTGAACAATACCAACAGGGAAACTTAACTTTGCCCCTGCATTGGACGGTAAAAAACCGCATGCAGCCGAGCGACCCGAGTTTTACCATGAAAATCGTTGGAGGCGAGGCGAATACCCATTCTGAAATCAGCCTAGTGGCCATAAAAGGCGATCTTGGTTTGTTCCACCTGAGCCCAATTACCGGCAAAACTCACCAGTTGCGGGTGCATATGCAAAGCTTAGGTATGCCATTGTTAAACGACAGATTTTATCCAAGCTTATTACCAAAAGGGCCGGATAAGTTTGCGACGCCACTTAAGTTGATGGCACAGCGTTTACGTTTCATCGATCCTGTGAGCGGGATCCATCACGACGTGCAATGTGAGGGTTTTGCGTTTTAGTCAGCGGAAAGCATTATTTCCAGTCTGCTTGAAGGAAATGATCGGGTGCAATTGTGCGCTTGCCCCTGTGATGGTATGAATACAAGCTGCAGTATCTGAGTCTCTGCCATAGGGAGCCATATTACGATTGTTTGAAGGAAGTCCATTATGACCAAATCTGCGATGATCTCTATCTTACTTTGCGCTGCGGTATTAGTGGCGGCCATGTTTTATGGCGACTGGACGAAACAACCTTATTTAAAAGATATTGCCGCAGAGATCCGCAAGGGGGCTGCGGTGATTGAACCAAAGAAACCGAGTTCGTCTGCAGCATCGGTCATTGAGGCTGATGATGTGGACCAAGACTCGAAAGTGATTTGGGACCAAATGGTGCATGAAAAGCCGGCGAATAAGCCGCAGCCAGAGGCGTTGATTTTCAATCAAGCCCAGCCGAAGAATGTCGATACCGATGAGGCTTTATCTAAAAATCTTCCGCCGCTGGATTCGGGTTCGGGTGCCACTCAACCTGAAACGGTTAAACATCATAAACCTGTTTAAGCTGTTATTCCTGTTTGGGTGGTTCGAACAAGGTTTCACTCATATCGCCATGTAAAACCGCAATTTTTGTCGGCGCACCATCATCCGCAAGTTCCAAAATCCCAATACCGCTTTTATTCACTAAACGTTTGCTCGGTGCACCATTCGGTCTTCTGCCGCGCAGCGACATGCGTTTTCGTTTCGTCAGTAAGTTAAGCGGTGAAAAGTGGCCGTAAAGCCAGCCATTGAGTTTATCGAAAATCGGTAACAGCTTCTCGGGGAAGTGATTTTTAATGCCGCTGCAGGTGATTTGGTAGATGTTAGGGCTGCTGCGCCTAAAGCGAATACTTATGTCGTAACTAAAGGAGTAATGCACATCGCCGGAGAGGATCACAAATTCTTCAGGGGTTTTACGGTGCATAAAAATACTCAGTAGTGCGTTGGCGGCACCGGGGTGGGCCATCCAGTTTTCGGCGTCCACCAACAAAGAAGCGCCCATCAGCGTGGCAGTGCGCTGTATCGCCTCAATCAATTTTACCCCAAACATAGGTGCAGGCGAGACGATAATGACCTTAGACTGGCCGAGCAACTCTTGCTGCAAATCCATTAACGCCTCCCAATCCATTAAGCCGGACGGTTTTGCGAGATTGGATTCGCTGCGCCAGCGGCGAGTGCGGGTGTCGAGCACCACAAGTTTGGGTGAGGTCGCTAAGGTGTAATGCCATTGCTCAAATTTGAGTAATTCTTCGATGAGCAGATCCTGACTTTCACTCTGTGGCTGTGCAAAAAAGGCATCGAGCAGCGGGCGGATTTCATCGGTAAATTTATCGGGTGCATTGCCAAGTCCTTGGAACAAGGTATAGCCAATTAGTGCATTACCAATAATGCGTTTTGAAAATGCATGCTCGTAGGCTGCGAGTTCCCATTTAGCGGTCAGGTTCCAGTCGTCGGTAACATCGTGATCATCAAACATCATGTAAACGGGAATGTGCGCCATAAAGCGCCTCACCTGCGTCAGCCCAGCTTTAAAGCCGAGCAAGTGTTGCCACTCATTTTGCCAGCGGGCGCTATTGGCGGGTGTTAAGCCATCGACATCCTTGGGAATATTGACTAATTCCCACAGTTCAGGTGACCAAGTGAGTAAATACAAGGCGATGATTTCATTCAGACTGACGAGATGATTTTCGGCTATGGAGGAAGTGAAAATCGGGTTATTGCGATACCAACGCCATAGCGCGGTTTTTGCTGGATATTGAGTGTGTGGCAGCAGATTTTTATGGCGCTGATATAAATCAGCGGGCTGATAATGCAGCGCTTCACTACTGGCTATGTTCGCCCCTTCAAATTGCTCATGCTGAAGGCCAAGCAAGTCGATGACTTGTCCTATGGCGTTTAACATGGGTCCAGCCACATCATCGATATAAACCTGATCGCCACTCATCACGATAAGTGCGGGGCGATCGTCCGCTACACCCGTGTCGATTATTTGGGCTAAATGGGTATCGGCGGCGACGAGCGCATCGTCACTGTGGTGATGCGGATTGCGGCAAGAGCCATGGAATACTTGGGTTAATTCTGGGGTCAAACGCACGCTTGGCGATGAGGCATCGCCATAGTTCAGCTGACTGATGTTGGCAAAAATATCCCCATGTTGGGCGGCGGACACTTGGTAGCTCATGACTCGATTAGGCGTGAGTAACTCTGGTCGCGACAGCATGATCAGATATTGATGGGCGTGCTGCCCGAGTGGCACATAGTGCACATCGGCATCCTGCAACGTAAACTCATGTTCCCCTAGACGCAACATAAGCTCAGTTAATGGCTCACGACTTACAAACCACAAGGTAAAATGGGTGGTATCGCAGTGGCGCAGCATAGGGCCTGCCAATATCAGAGGAAGTGTCGGAGTCAAATTCAGCCTATTGGTGCTCAGGTTAATCTCAAGTGAGTTAACCCTAAGTAAGTTTGGTTTAAAAGAGTAAACAAGTGCGTTGAATATGAAAAGCTTTTAGAATTGTCAGCCATACACATGAGTTGAAACTGAATGGGGCAATATGGCTAAGATCATGGTAACAGGCGCGACTGGGCTACTCGGCCGAGCTGTTGTAAAACAGCTTGAATTAACGGGACATGAGGTTGTGGCCACAGGTTTTAGCCGCGCAAGTGCACGAGTGCATAAACTCGATCTGACTGCCCCTTTGGCTGTCGAGGCATTTATCGCCCGCGAGCAACCGCAAGTCATAGTGCACTGCGCCGCCGAGCGTCGCCCCGATGTGTCGGAGCAAAATCCACAGGCTGCATTGGCACTTAACTTAACCGCCAGCCAAGCCCTCGCTATGGCAGCCAAGGCTAATAACGCTTGGCTTATCTATATCTCCACCGACTATGTGTTCGATGGCACTCAACCTAAGTACGCCGAAGATGCCGCCACTCATCCGGTTAATTTTTATGGTGAATCTAAGCTAAAGGGTGAAGAAATCGTGCTTAACACGAGTGCTGATTTTGCCGTGCTACGCTTGCCAATCCTTTACGGTCAAGTAGAGAAGCTGAGTGAGTCGGCAGTGCTAGTACTGATCAATCAACTGATTGAACGTCATGCTCAGGGGGTCGATCATTGGGCAGTCCGTAGTCCAACCTCGACCGCCGATATTGCCCAAGCCATAGATAAGATGATCGCACAGCATATTGAAGCACCTATCGTGCAGGGGATTTATCACTTTAGCGCCGCAGAGACTATGACTAAGTATCAGATGCTGCTGACCTTAGGGGAGATTCTCCAACTCAGTACGGCGCACTTAATGCCTGAGTCGACACCTACGGATAATGCCAAACGGCCAAGGGACTGTAGCTTGAGTTGTGCGCGTTTAGCTGCGCTCGGTATTCGCTCCGACATTGATTTCGCCACTGGCGTTCGCCAAGCATTAACGCAATCGAGTGGCGCACTGGCCGCACTCGGACTCACTCTGTAGGAATGGCTATGGCTAAGATCTTAGGGACCAGTCTACAGGCCGCCGACCAAGTCGCATTACTGCGAACCTTAGGATTGCTGCTGCAAATTGGCTTAACCATGTTTGCCGCTGATACTTTTGGTCTTAGCCTGCAAATGGAGCCGTTAGTGCATGTGTTAGTGCTGGAGGTGTTATACCTGTCACTCACATTAGCCTTACGTAAACCTTTGTTTGCCAAGGAACGTGGCCTCTTTATCGCGCTCAGTTTAGACACACTATTTTGGATCTCTTGGCTGCACTTTTCCGGCGGCGCGACTAATGCGTTTATCTCGTTATTACTGCTGCCGATCGCACTTGCGGCTGTGACTTTGCCAATCTGGGCACCTTGGGCGTTGACGGCTATTTCAACCTTAGCTTACAGCTTGATGATTTTTACTGTGCCCGAATCTCCCATGCAGCACCACGGTATGGATATGAGTTCCCACTATTTAGGCATGTGGTTTAATTTTGTGATTTCAGCTTTGGTGATGACAACCAGCGTGGCGTTAATCACTAAACGTATGCGCCGCCAAGATGCGCAGTTAGCTTATATGCGCGAAGGACAATTACGTCAGGAACAACTTTTAGCCCTAGGTACGGCATCGGCGCAGATGGCACATCAATTGGCCACACCGCTTTCGAGCCTGAGGTTGTTACTCGATGAAGTCAAAGAAGATATGAGCGGCACTTCGATAACGGTTGTCGAGATGGAGACTGCGTTAGGCCGCTGTGAACATACACTCACCGAGCTGCGATTAGCGACGGAGTCGATCCGCGATCGCCGCCAGCGGCCACAAAAGATCGCTGAGCTGGTGGACGGTTTAAAGCAGAAAACCTTACTGCTCATGCCGCAGACCGAACTGAACTGGCTGTTTACCTGTGCGCCTGAGCAACTGGCAGAGCAAAGCATTCTGACTGATATGAGTCTAACGCCTGCGATCATGGCTTTGATTGAAAATGCCGCCCGCGCTAGTGTCGAAACTCTAGGTGCGCCGCAGGTGGATATCAGCTTAGATATCGCGCCAAGTGAAGCTCAGATCTACTTGCAGATCCGCGATTATGGCGCTGGTATCGCGCCCTCTTTATTGCCGCAATTGGGCACCTTATTAATTGAGAGTCCCAAGGGCTTAGGTGTTGCGCTGCTACTCAGTCACGCGAGCCTAGAGCGTTTGGGCGCAGAATTGATTCTGGCCAATCATCCCCAAGGCGGTACTGTGGCACAAATTCGCTTTACGATTCTAAAGGACAAAGCGGCATCGTTATCGCCCAACACTAAGGCTGCTGACGGAGTCAGATCATGAAACGTTTATTGATTGTCGAGGATGATCTTTCTCTGGCGAGTATTTTAGGCCGACGGCTCACGCGCCACGGCTTTGAGTGCCGCTTAACCCATGATGCCAGCGATGCTCTGCTGGTGGCGCGGGAGTTTCGTCCTAGCCACATCCTGTTAGACATGAAACTTGCCGAAGCTAATGGCTTAGGGTTAATTGTGCCACTGCGTAACCTGCTGCCTAAGGTGACCATGGTGTTGCTCACCGGCTACGCCAGTATCGCCACTGCGGTGGAAGCGATTCGCCTCGGCGCCGATAATTATTTAGCTAAACCTGTCGATACTCAAACCTTACTCGCCGCGCTGGAAATGGAAGGGCATTCTCATACCCTTCAAGAAGATGAAGTCGATGACTCGCCCCTCAATCCTAAGCGTTTGGAGTGGGAACATATTCAGCAAGTACTCAATGCTAACCAAGGCAATGTGTCCGCCACCGCCCGACAACTCGGGATGCATCGCCGCACCTTACAACGTAAGTTACTCAAAAAACCTGTGGGTGAAAGTGGGCATTTGAAGTAACGCTTTATTCTCGCATGCTGGCCAGTGAAGCTGACTCAAGCACATGAAATAAGGATACTAACGGGATTGAGGCCGGCTTAGTGCGCCGCATTTGAGCATAAAAAATGCCACTCAAAAAAGGCTGAGTGGCATTAACAAGAAACGAGAAGTTTATCGATGAGTCGGCGCTAGGATTTTACGCTAGCGCCACGATACGATTTCTTATGCGATTAAAAGTTAACGGTTTCTTCGTTTGAGCAAGGGCCGTTAGTTTCACACACTTTATAGCTGAAGCTAGTGCCAGCTAGGTCGGTGAAACGGTCAATAAACGATGAATTGCTTGAAGTACCTACCGCAACGCCGTTACGGAAGATAGTGTACTCATCAGCGTTATGGCCTTCCCATGCGAGTGCAACACGAATGCTGCCGCGACGAGATTTGTTAGCGTTTTTCACTGTCATTTCTAACGCCACTTCTGGTACTTCAACTGCAAATTCTTCAGAAGTGCTTGCTGTTGCGCCATCGTTGTCAGTCACAGTCAATGTCACTGTGTAGTTGCCTGACTGAGCATACTGATGATTTACACTTGCGCCTGAAGCAGTAGTGCCATCACCGAAGCTCCAGCTCCATGCAACGACATCACCGTCGCTGTCAGTACTGGTGCTAGTGAAGCTACCGTTACCGTTGGCAAAGCTTGCAGTAAAGCCCGCTGTTGGATCTTGGTTTGGTATCTCATCGCCACCGTCATAAGCACCCACTAGGCTCACACCTGTGTAGCTGCTATAGCCACTGACCATGACCCAATAAGTCCCCGTTTGGGCTGGATCGATAGGGCAGCTTTCGGCATTACCGGCTTTGTATGGACGGCAATCATAGCTACTAGAGGTAGGAGCTTGGCCGAATTTAACATACATGTCCGCATCACCCGTGCCGCCTGACATATTAAAGCTCAGGTTGGTTGCACCGCTTGCTACGTCGAGTTTGTAGTATTGTTTGCTACCAGATGCGCCCGCTAAACCCGTCACAGCGACACCGTTCGCGAGTTCAGTCGCTTCTGGTGGTGGCGGTGGTGGTGGCGCTTCACAAGGTGTGATACCCACAGCGGCAAACGCAGTAACCACATCGTCAGCACTTAAGCCTAAGTCAGTCGCCGCAGATTTAACGCCACAAGCGCCTTGCCAGAACAAGCTGTCAGCCGTCCAATATAATTGGTTAGCAACCACAAATGTTTGGAATGCAGTGCGTGTATCCCAGCCCGGTAAGTTTGCGAGTGTGTAGAAGGCTTTGTTGAAGACACCTGAACTGTGGTGTACGTCGATGCCATCATAGTAATCGTCAATATGGCCGATTGAGATTCCGTCTAAGGTTGGATCTGCCATGTAACGCAGTGCGCCATTGCCTTTAAAGATATCAGCGCCGACTAACCAGTCGTTCGTGCCGTGCATGTAAAATTCAGCAGCTTCACCCGCCATATCTGAGAAGGCTTCGTTCATGCCACCAGATTGAGCATCGTAAATCAGGCCTGAGTTTTGCTCAGTGAAACCATGGCTCACTTCGTGTGCCGAGACATCTAAGCTCACTAATGGATAGAAGGTTGTTGCGCCATCACCGAAGGTCATAGCACTGCCGTCCCAGAAGGCGTTTTCATAGTTGCTGCTGTAGTGAACCCGCATGGTTAACTGGAAAGTTAACGGCGCAGTGTTGTACCACTCGCTATACATGTTGTAGATCACGTTACCAAAATAGTGCGCATCGTTTAATGGCGAGTAAGCACCGTTGATCTCTTTAACTGTATTGCGTGGGCAAGTATAAGAGAAGGCTGTTGCGCCTGATGTGGCACCGTTCAAGTTAACGGTTTTCACGTTAGGTGAGTTCATGGTGCAGGTGTCACCACTCACTTCAACGTCTAAGTAAGAAAAATCCGTACCGTATTCGTATTGGCCAGTCTTGATGTTACCGCCAGGACCTGTACCGCTCGCGGCGTGGTTAATCCCTTCCCAACGCTTGAGCACTTCACCTGAGTGCGCGTCAATCATAGTGAATGGACGGCTTAGCTCATCGCCATATACCACAAAAGACGTCACATAAACGAGGCGAGTTTTAGCCGTATCATCAAGGTAAAGCCATAATTTTGCTTGTTTGTTTTCAGCTTTTAGGCCTGCAACAGCTTTCTCTGACTTGCCACGAATGGCAATGTCTAACGCTTTGTTAGCCGTTAATGTGGGTTTGACAAAATCAGCCGACTTTTCAATATTTTTTAATACGCGGCCAGACATGTCGCTGTAGAAGCCCATGCTCGATTGTGACGTTGCAACAGAGAAACCATAAACAGGCACGTCATGGAAATATTGTTGTAAACGTTGCTTCTGCTTGCCTTGACCTAGGTCGAGTTTTTTCTCGACTTTGAGTTGGCTACCTGCGTCTAAGTTGAACTGAGACACTAAGTTATTGCTTGAAGACGCGCTTCTGAGTGTGCCGACATCGACAACATCAGCAGCAAATGCTGATGTGCCTAACGTGGCCGACACAGCAATGAAGAGTAGCGACAGTTTTTTGTTTAGCATCATGCTTAAAATCCTTTTTCCGTTTGTCATTAACGTTGGAATGCCATACTGTTTAACTGGCTCGGGCGAGCGTTTTTTTATTGTAATTTCTACAGGGTCGTCGGCATCCCTCTGCCATGGCCGAATAGAATGAGCTGTTGCTCAGGCGGAAATTCTCAGATTTTTATTCTGTGTAAAGCGTGAATAACCGCATGACCTTAGATGTTATTTAAATGTAAAAGTGTTAACAATCGTACAAAGGAACTATCTTCAGCATTCATTTAGGTGCTTTTAAATTTGAATTAGGACTTTTGGGTAATAGCGATTTAGCCTAGTCAAATGGCGGGTTTTGTGAGTCGTAAAAAGTGCTTTATTGATGAATTTTCATTGGTTTAGGCTGGAACTGTTGGCGAGGTTAAGCGGGTAATTTTTAGGTAGGTGATTTTTAAGCGGGTGGCTTTAAGGATTAGCGGTGCTTTTGGGCATAACCCTTTTTTAAGGGCAAAGATCCATAGCTTTGCCGGATTCATTTTGAAAAATGCACTTTGCAAGAGCCATTTGAAAGATGCCCTTTGAAATATGTTCGTGGCAAGAGCCCGTTCGCATCGCGCGACTTGGCTCACTGTTCAGCTTATTTCACCAAGGTAACTCAGTGCCATCGTAGGCGAAAAAGCACCCTGTTTGTGCCGGAGTGGCATTGGCAATGATGGGCAGCAAGCAGTTGGCGACATACTCAGGTGTAAACAGTTTGCCTTTAGGCACACTCTGTTGAAAGGGTTGAGACAATGGCGTATCTGTGGTGCCCGGATGCAGGGATAACACCACGCAGTGTTTCATGGTTCGTTGCCACTCAATCGACAGTGTTTTGAGAAACATATTCAGCGCGGCCTTTGAGGCCCGATAGCTGTACCAGCCACCTAATCTATTATCGGTAATGCTACCAACTTTCGCCGATATCACGGCAAATCTTGCCGAGTCACTTTGTTTTAAGGCATGGCAGAAGTGTTTAGCCAGCATGACGCTGGGCAGGGTATTGAGCGTTAAATTGTGCTGGAAAAAGGCAATATCCAGTGACTGTAGGCTTTTTTCTGGCCCTTTATCTTGGGTGTGCAAAATCCCGACACAGTTAATCAGCCAATCTAATTCAGTGAGTTGTTCACTCAGCTGTTTAATCTCGGCCTCATTGGTCACATCTAGCGCATGCCATTGGATATTATTCTGCCTGTCTTGGGGAAGATGATGCCTATAGGTGGCGTGCACAGTTGCCTCGGGATATGCCTCTTGGACTTGCTTAACCATGGCTTGGCCAATACCCCCACTCCCGCCGACGATAAGTACTTTCATGGCAAACTCTCCCTATCCAAATCTCTATATCAAACTTTCCATATCAAACTCTCTATATCCAAGAGTCACGCTTAGGCCCACTACTAATGCTAAGTACTAACAATCAGTACAAATGCTAAGCACTAACACTCAGTGCTAATGGTTCAGCTATAAACGGTTTAGATGAACAAGATTGTGTTCGGCCGTGGCTAATATGGCGTGCCTTACGGACTCGTCCATTTTGTCCCAAGTTTGGTATAGCATGCCGATCCTTGGGTTCTGCGACAATCGAGCGCGGTGTTTGTCCATAAAGCGCCAATAAAAGCTATTGAACGGGCAGGCAAGTGCGCCGCTGCGCTCTTTTATCTTGTAATGACAGCCGCTGCAGTAATCACTCATTTTATTGATGTAGGAACCGCTAGCGGCGTAGGGTTTAGTACCGACAATACCGCCGTCGGCAAACAAGGCCATGCCGCGAGTGTTGGGCATTTCAACCCATTCTATGGCGTCAACATACACGCCTAAATACCACTCATCGACTTGATTTGGCTCGATTTCAGTTAATAAACAGAAATTGCCGATCACCATTAAGCGCTGAATATGATGGGCGTAGGCAAAATCTAATGATTGGGATAACGCTTGTCGCATGCAGTTCATTTTAGTGTCGCCATGCCAAAAATAATCGGGCAGCGTCCCATGGGCATTGAGCGCGTTAGTGCTGGCGTACTGCGGCATATTGGCCCAGTAAATGCCGCGAACGTATTCTCGCCAACCTAATATCTGCCGCACAAATCCTTCGACTTGGGCGATATCAATTTCAGCATTGGTCTGATAGCTGTCGATGGCCGCATTGATGACTTCTAACGGGCTGATTAATTTGCTGTTAAGGCTGAATGATAGTCGACTATGGTACAAGCTCCACTTGGCCGGATGTTGTGCTGTCATGGCATCTTGAAAACGGCCAAAGGATGGCAAGCAAACCTGACAAAAATACGTCAATAGTGTGAGGCTTTGCGCACGGTTTATCGGCCACAGCAATGGCGCATCAATGCGACCCATGGTCGGGATTTGGTGACGCTCAAGCCTAGCGAGAATCTCAGTTACATCGAGGCTAAACATTAATGGCTCAGGCAAGACTTTTATATCCTGAGTTTTAAGCTTCTGACGGTTGCTGGCATCAAAGTTCCATTGTCCGCCGAGTGGTTTTCCTTCTTGCATCAAGATGTTGAAGCGTTTACGCATACGGCGATAAAAGTGCTCCATCATAATGTGTTTGCCGACGGGGAACTGCGCATCGATTTCGTCAAACGGCAAGATAAAGTGCTCTGTATCAACACAGTTCACCACGGCGGTGTTGAGCTTAAGCTGGCTCAATTGCTCAAGTAGGCGGTATTCATCTGGCCTTTGGTATTCAAACTTGATCGCGCCAACCTGTGTTACCTGATGTCGAATGAGCCCCAGTAGATCGCTATAGCCCTGAGTGTTATTGAAGGTGTCATCAAGGGTGAGAAAGAGCACTTGATGCCCTTGCGCCCGCAGCTCTTGGGCAAATTGCGCCATTGCCGCAAAGAAGGCACATATCTTTTGCACATGATGGGTCACATAAGTGTTTTCTTGGTGCAATTCTGCAATCACATACAGCACTTGCTCATCAACACGGTTAAACCAAGAATGTTGGGCATTGAGTTGATCGCCTAAAATTAACCTGACTGTATGGAATTGCTGTAATTGCATTAAGTGGACTCGTTGAATGACAATTTTCAATTGAGGGTTACGGTTAAATGGGGGATTGGGATCAATCTGAAGGTAGCTTTACAGGGGGAAGTTTTATCGCTGTGATTTGGGATTGGTTAACTTCTTTGAATACTGAATCAGGTTAAATTATTTTAAAGCAAAGTCGTGGGGCTTCACCCCACACCCGACCAAAAGGGGAAAAGCGCCTGTTCCCCTTTTGGAAATCCCCCGGCGTCCCTAGCGAAGTTACATGCATTAGTTACTGGTCTCATACTCCAATAAAAATTGCCTAACGGCTCAGATGGGACATCCCTGTCCCCCCGAGCCTGCGCCATCATCCATGATGCCGCCACGGCATTTTTATCTGCGTATTTCGACAACTTCGCAGGGGAAGGTGAACTCCTGAAGTTTCGGTGTTAGCTTCTAATCTCAAAAAATTTTGCCTGTCCTATCTTTTTCATTATTTTATAGTATGTTACTCAATTTTAATGCGTCACTTAACGCAGCAGGAGCTTAGTTTGTATGCGGGAATATGATGGGATTGAAAAGCGTTACCAAAGGCCAGATGCCGATTTAGCTAAAAGTTTGATGATTATTGAAAATTTATTGGGTTTTACGCCGCTAGAGGATAGGTTGGAATTTGATTTGTCTTTTTGGGCTGGCGGTTCAGGTGTATTCGATAAGTTGGCGGTTTCATGTTCTGTGACTCCAGAGCAAATGGTACTCGCTCAAGATAAGTTGAGACTCTATTCCCCAGAGGCAGCGATAGCATTGGATGAATGGCGTGATGATTTTATTTGGTTAGTGGAGGATGAAGACGTTTGTACCGATGTGTTGGTTAGGTCGGCGCATTTTATTAATAAAAATAAAGCGCCATTTCAAGATGTTTGTCTTAAAACGCAGTCCATTTATTTCGCTTACATGAGTGATGTGAATGGCTGGACTGCGGTATGGGGTCAGCAAGATAGGCTCAATTATGCTTATTTCTGCCAAGGATAGCCTTTATCTTTAAGTGATTACTGACAATCGCCAGTTAAGTGTTATTTACCAGTCCGTAATCAAGGGCGTAGTTTTCAAGCTTGGCATCGAGATCATCTAGATCTTTATAAAACTCGTCATCGAGCTTATCGAGTACGCTGTACAGGTCTTGGTTATCGGTTGCGGCTAAACGACGATCTCTGTCGATTGGTACTGGCTTTTCGCCAAACACGGCCTGTTTTGCTTGGTGCAATAAGTTTAACGAGTGGCTTGCTCCCATTTGGATAAGTCCACGTTCGGCGAAGGCGTAATGCTCACCTGAAGAGTTGTCGAAATACTGAATAAATCCACCATTATAGACTTCGCCAGATAAGCAGTTCACCGCATAGTAGTTTTGTTCCTCTGGTCTAAGCGTATAAAAACCTTGATCTTTGTTATGTACCCTTACAACAAGATCTCGCCAAAAGGCTCGAAAGGGACAGGTTTTATCGAGTTCACGCTCATGTTGGTAGTATTCCTTCGCACGCTCGAGATTTGCACGTATGCCATTTTTGCAGGGCATGCATAAACCCTCATTTTTCTCGGCGGTACTCGGAAGGATTAAGGTGTTACATTCTTGGCAGGGGATTTTTTCCGACATGGTCTTTCCTTTGATACTCAAGTCAGTAAGAGAACTCACAGCTTCACAAGCTACCCATTGTTAAATTCTCTGTTTCTAGAGTTTACATCCCACAATTAAGCGTCTATTTACCTAACGTACTAGTTGTACTTTATATTCATCGCGATCAGCGGTTCGCGTGAGGCTTTTTCGGCGCGTAGGCGGGCGAGGTATTTTTCCCATAGATCCACTTGGTGGGTGGCGAGATCGTAGAGTACTTTCCACGAGAATAGGCCTGTGTCGTGGCCGTCATCGAAGACGATTTTTACGGCGTAATTACCGACAGGTTCTATGGCGCTGATGTTGACGTTTTTCTTGTGGGTGACCAGCTTGGGATTGCCGTGACCATGCACTTCTGCCGAGGGCGAGTAGACTCTGAGCATCTCGCAGCTGAGCTGATATTGCTCACCATTATCGAAACTGATTTCTAGAATGCGCGATTTACGTTTCAGTTTAAGATCGGTGACATTCGGCGTTGCTGTGGTCATAGGTTGGCTACCAAGAAAATGCTAAGGATAGGATAACGACTCATTAAAGTAACACCTGACTAATGTAACCACTCGCGGCCAAGGATACAAAGGGTAAGCGAGAGCCTTGGTCAGGCTTTTCGTTTAAGTCACACTTTTGCATTGTGAGTTACCGTTCACCGCCAAGTCGTTGGGCTTGGCGGTGAGCGGGTTTTCACTAGAGGATAAAGCGGCTTAAGTCTTCGTCTTTGACTAAGTTATCTAAGTGGGCGCTGACATAGTCGGCGTCGATAACAAAGGCGGAGCCCGATTTTTCCGATGCCTCGTAGGAGATATCTTCCATCAGCTTTTCCATCACAGTGTGTAAACGACGGGCGCCGATGTTTTCGGTGCGCTCATTCACTTGCCATGCGGCTTTTGCAATGCTGTCGATACCCGATTCACTGAATTCAACTTTCACGCCTTCTGTGTTCATCAGCGCGATATATTGCTCGGTGAGCGAAGCGTGTGGCTCGGTCAGAATGCGTTTAAAATCATCGGCTGAGAGCGCATCTAACTCGACACGGATCGGTAAACGACCCTGTAATTCAGGAATTAAATCCGACGGTTTAGACATCTGGAATGCGCCAGAGGCGATAAACAGTATGTGGTCGGTTTTCACCATGCCGTGTTTGGTGGTCACAGTGCAGCCTTCGACTAACGGCAGTAAATCGCGCTGTACGCCTTCACGGGAAACGTCTGGGCCAGAGGTTTCGCCGCGCTTACAGATTTTGTCGATCTCGTCGAGGAACACTATGCCGTGTTGCTCAACCAATTCAATGGCTTGCTCTTTTAAATCTTCCTGATTGACCAGTTTTGCCGCTTCTTCTTCGATCAACAGCTTGAACGCTTCTTTGATTTTCATCTTGCGACGTTTTGCCGGTGCTTGGCCCATGTTTTTAAACAGGCTTTGCAGCTGGTTGGTCATTTCTTCCATGCCGGGTGGCGACATGATTTCGACGCCGATTTGTGGTTGTGCCACATCGATATCGATTTCTTTGTCGTCTAATTGACCTTCGCGCAGTTTTTTGCGGAACACTTGACGGGTGTTTGAACTGGAATCGGTTTCTGTGCTTTCCCAGTCATTTTTAGGTTTAGGCAGCAAGGCATCAAGAATGCGCTCTTCGGCGTGTTCTTCGGCGCGTTGACGGCATTTACCCATTTGCTGTTCACGGGTCAGTTTGATGGCGATGTCGGTTAAGTCACGGATGATTTGCTCGACTTCTTTACCGACATAACCCACTTCGGTGAACTTAGTGGCTTCAACTTTGATAAAAGGCGCATTGGCGAGCTTTGCTAAACGGCGGGCAATTTCAGTCTTACCCACGCCTGTTGGGCCAATCATCAGGATGTTTTTTGGGGTGACTTCTTGACGGAAGTCTGCGTCCAGTTGCATCCGGCGCCAGCGATTACGCAGGGCGACGGCGACAGAACGTTTGGCCTTTTGTTGACCAATAATATGTGCATCCAGCTCGTGGACAATCTCACGGGGGGTCATTTCAGACATAATATTCCTCACGGGCTGTTTAGTAATTGAGTTCTTCAATCGTTTTGAATTGATTGGTAAATACGCAAATGTCGCCCGCAATTGTTAAGGACTTTTCAGCAATTTCTAGCGCAGACAATTCGGTATTTTGCAGTAGGGCGAGCGCCGCAGCTTGGGCATAATTGCCGCCTGAACCTATGGCAACTAAGTCATATTCTGGCTGTACGACATCACCGTTACCTGTGATGATCAGCGATGCTTCGGCATCCGCAACAACGAGCATGGCTTCGAGTTTTCGTAGCATACGATCGGTACGCCAATCTTTGGCAAGCTCAACGGCTGAGCGCAATAAATGGCCTTGGTGCATTTCGAGTTTGGCTTCGAAACGCTCGAATAGGGTGAAAGCATCGGCGGTGCCGCCTGCAAAACCTGCCAGTACCTTGTTGTGATATAAGCGACGCACTTTTTTGGCGTTACCTTTCATCACGGTATTGCCTAGGGAGACTTGGCCATCGCCGGCGATGACAACTTGATTATTACGGCGTACTGATACGATAGTGGTCACAGTGAATCCTCTTCTGGCCCGCAGCAAAAGTTGCGGTGGATGATGGGATATATATGGGGATGGATGACAATAATTCAAGTAATCGCGGCAAATGCCAAAGGAGTTTGCGATCTTTCGCGCTCCTTTAGCAATAAAAATAAGCGCTTATTGGGAAAGGGTGGATCGACCTACAATAGTGCGGCCATCGAAGGGATAGTATTTAAGATCCCAGTTTTCACTGCCGAAGCTGCGATCGTCAGAGACATAGTTGAAAATGCAGTAAGCATTGGGATCGGTAATGTCGACGGCACCATACCAGTAAACAATGTCGACATTGGGAACTGTGCGCCAAGAGTATTGATCGGCAATGACAAATTCATTATTAGCCAAAAGACCTTGCCATAACTGACCACAATAATCGCCCTGCAATTTAGCACCGGCATCAGCGGTTGCAGTCTCTATTCCCAGTGGAAATCCTGTGGTGGTCGAGTCGAGTTTTCCGTCACCATAACAGGCGAGATCTTGGGTATAACCAGAGTGACCGCCCGCAAGCCAGCAACTGTGATAAAGCTTAACACCAGAGGCAAAGGCCGCAAATGCGGTTTTGGCTCTGGCATCGTGAGCATCTTGGCCTAGGTTTAAAAACCGTGGTGCTGCGACGACGGCCAAGATCCCAAGGATGATAATGACCACAACCAGCTCAATTAATGTAAAACCTTTCGATGACTGCAAACGACTCATATTGCTCACCTATTTGTTAGAGGACAATATTCTAACGGAACTTTGATTTGCAATCAGTAAGCCATTGATAATATTTAGTTGTTTAACATTGCTGTTACATGGTTATGCAGCAAGATGGTAAGCCATCACTTCACCCTTCAATGCAATCAGCCGAATGTAAACGGCTTATAAAGCGGTTTCGTCTATAACACGATAGCGGGTTTGTACGTAGCCATTGTCGTATTGCTGCGTGTGAATTGGCATTAATTGAATCGCTTGAGCTAAGTCGCCAAAGAGGGAAATACCTTTACCCAGTAAAGTGGGGATGCGAGTGAGCGTGAGTTCCTGAATTAGCCCTGCCGCTAAAAAGCCTTGGATTGTTTGGCCGCCATCGATATAGAGATGCTTAAAGCCACGGGTTTTGAGTTGCTCGCTAATGCTTGCTGCATCGCCATTTAGCACTTGCACGTGCTCACTTAACGCCGACGGTACTGTTACACCGCTGCGACTTAATACAAACACTGGGATATTTACATAGGGCCAATCACAATCGAAGGAGAGGACTTTTTCAAAGCTTTTTCGTCCCATTACAATCGCATCGATAGTGTCGATAAAGGTATGATAACCAAAGTCTTCATCGGGATTAGTACTGGGGTGCTGATTTAAAAAGTCGATATCCCCATCGGGCGTTGCGATATAACCGTCGAGGGTCGCGGCAATAAAAACGGAGGCTTTCATTCATCTTCCTTAATGCTATTTTCGAGCGTGTTTCTCTAATGATTCTTTCAGTGCTTGTTGTTGAGCGAGGCAGTCTTGTTTTGCTTTGCCTGACATATCGTTACACATTTGACCTTTATCTGGGCCTTCCAATATGGCGGCTGCAACATAAACTGCGGCATCGGCTGCATTGCATTCTTGTTTGCTGTAGGGGGAATTTGTATCACATTTTGAATTAAGCGGCCCAACGCAGCCACTCATACAGGTCAAGACTAAGGTGCTAAAGCTGAGTAATATTAAAGGTTTGAACATTCGCTCTTCCATGATTCTTATTATTTGAGACGGTTGGAAAGTATATAACTGCTTTGCAGACGGAACTAGAATTGGATCGTTACATTTCCACTTTAGTTGTTATCTTGGAGGAAGGCATTCGCAGATGGAAGCAAAAAAATCCCCGAGGGTATAGTTACCCTCGGGTGGAGGTTCAAAAAGCAGTGGATTTCTTGAGCGCCTGCGGGGCACAAAGGAAGGAACCTATGGCTTGATTGTGCGGGTTGATACGATATTTAACAAAGCCAAATGCGCAAACTGCGACAGCTTGTCGCAGGCTGGATGAAAACTGTGTAGTTACGGTATCTTGAATGGTCGGGGTAAAAAGGGTTTAACGGTTAAATCCTTATGCGTGGCGAGAAGGCGTCGCGATTGTTTAGCGACTATGGGTCATTGGCTTATAAAACAGAATGTAGATTGCCTAAGTGTTGCACTAGCTCTGCCATATTGTTCACTTCGAGTTTTTTCATGATTTTGGCGCGGTGTACTTCAATCGTGCGTAGGGATAAAAACATCGCCTCCGAGATTTGCTTATTGGTCATGCCTTGGATCACATGGGCTAACACTTGCTGTTCGCGCTCGGTCAGTTGGTCAAACTTATGCTGCAGACTTTGCTGCTCGAAGGCCGCTTGGCTTTCACGCTGTGCCTTTTCAATCGCTTGTACTAATGCCTTACCCGATACGGGTTTTTGAAAAAAATCGCAGGCCCCCTTACGAAAGGCGCTTAACGCCATAGGTAAATCGCCGTGGCCAGTGAGAAATATCACGCCTAGCGGGCTGTGGGTTTCCAGTAATTTTTGCTGCACTTCTTGGCCGGTGATTTCTGGCATTCGACTATCTAAAATCACGCAGCCCGCCTGTGATAATGCACAGTGCTCAAGGAAGTCGCGGCCGCTGTTGAAGGTTTGCACTTGATAGCCAAATTGTCCGAGCATAAAGCCTAGTGAATCCAGAATCGCTTCATCGTCATCGACTAGATAGAGTGGCAATTTTATTGACATGGTGTTCCTTGTGGGGCGGTAAGCATGCTATCAGCTTAAGCTGGGTGCCGAGTGGGCTCAATTTTAAGCCTAGGTCTTGGGAGATACATCACTAAATTAGCCAATTCCCTCTGGGCATAAATCAGAGTTTGGCGACATTTCACAGCTTGATTTTTATCTGTGAGCTAAAGTCGTTCCATGACAATGGCATATAAGAGTGGGTAATAGAGGCGATGACGATTGACTCTTGGTGTAAAGCGGTAGTGATGGGATTATGCCTAAGTGTCATTGGGCTCAGTCAGTCCTATGCCGATGACGTGCCGCAGGTGAACCACTTTAGAGTCGGAGTGTTGGCAAATCACAGTGTGTTACAAGCTAAGCAGCGTTGGCAACCTATGATGGATTACCTGACTGAGCAAGTGCCTAATAGTCATTTTGAAGTCGTGCCAGTGGATTTTAATGGCATGCGTAGCCAGTTACTCGGTCATGATTTGCAGTTTATCGTCACTAATCCTGGGCAATATCTGCATCTAAGCAATAACTTCCCGCTGTCTTGGCTCGCGACGATGAAGAGCCGTAAGCATCAAGGCAGTACTTTTACCATAGGCGCGACTATTATTGTCCGCGCCGATAGCCCTATCCGCACTCTGCAGGATTTGCGCGGGCGTAATGTGGTCGCCAGTGATCCGCAGGCATTAGGCGGGTATCAGGCGGCCATGGGGTTACTGCATAAAATGGGCTTTTTACCCGAACAGTTTTTTGGGCAAGTGCGCTTTCTCGGTTTCCCGTTAGAACCGCTTATCTATCAAGTCAGAGACGGCAGTGCCGACGCCGCCATTGCGCCTTTTTGTACTTTAGAAGAAATGATCGCAACGGGTCTTGTTAATCAGGGCGATTATCGGGTTATCCATCCTGCAACGCCTGCAGGATATGATTGCGAGGTGAGCACTCAGTTATACCCAAACTGGTCATTCGCTGCGGCGGATACGGTTTCTCCTAAGCTGACGATGGCGATTACCCGCGCCTTATTCGATTTACCTGCCGATCATATTGCAGCAATTACCGCCGATACTTTGGGCTGGACTGCGCCCGTAAGCCAGTTAAAAGTGATTGAGTTATTTAAAGAATTACAACTACAGGGAGCATCACCACCACTTTATCAAACCGTATACAAATGGATGGCAAAAAATAAAGAATGGGGTGGCGCACTGTTGTTAATTTTCATTATTTCCACCATTTATCACCTGTGGCTTGAATATAAGTTTCGCCAGAAAAGTGAGTTTTTAGTCAGCACTGAGCGTCAATTAAAGGACAAGGCACTGCAGCTTGAGCGACTGCAAAGTGCGGCGATTCTTGGGGAAATAGGTGCAGGACTTGCCCATGAACTCAATCAACCCATAGCCGCCATTACCCAATACAGCGAAGGTGCCATGCTACAACTGGAAAGGCTTGGGCAAGATAATCCGGAACTCTATGATGTACTCGGTAAAATTAATGCGCAGTCGATTCGCGCCGGAGCGGTTGTGCATCGTATTCGCGGTTTACTCAAGCGGCGTCAGGCCAAGACCGAACCTTTAGATATAGTGCCAGTGGTGAAAGAAGCTTTAGCTCTGTTGCGGCGCGAGCTAGACCGAGCGAATGTGCAAGTTAATGTGCGAGTGCAGGGTGAGCCCTTTGAACTGATGGGCGATAGCGTTGGTTTAAGTCAAATGTGGGTCAATTTAGTAAAAAATAGCTTAGATGCGTTAGAAACCTGCGGCGATAATCGTGTGCGTCAATTATGGATCGATATCTATTATCATCCAAATGAAATCAAAGTGTTAGTTATTGATAATGGCGAAGGGCTACAGGGGCAGGCGAGTGAGTTGATGGCATCTTTTGCCTCAACCAAAGATGCGGGATTAGGGCTTGGCTTAGCCATCTGTAAGGATGTGGTTACCCGCCATCACGGCAGCATTCAAATCGAAAACTGTCAGCAATCCACGCAAGCTTTACTGCCTTGGCAACAGGGCTGTGTGGTGACTGTGGTCTTACCTAAGGGGTAATGTGCTTAGCTTCACTTAGCTGCAGATCAATTGTATTAGGGCAGTGGATAGTTTTGGGCGAATTGACTGAGCTTTTCTACTAAAAACTCTATGGTGCGACGGATCTTATGGCTGGGATAATCGGTTTGTAGGTATACCAATTGCAGTGGGATCGGTGGGGCTATTTTATCGGCTAGCACTAAGTGGAGTCTGCCTTCGGTGACATCTTGCGCCACATCGAGCCAACTCTTATAGGCAATTCCACGGCCTTCGATTGCCCAATCGCGGATCACTGCGCCATCGTTACAGAAACGTTTACCCTTGACTTCGATTTCAACGGGGGCGCCATTATGGCTGAATTTCCATTTCTGCCACGGCTCACCGCCGCGATTTAAAATCAGCACAGCATGTTGGCTGAGTTCATTTAGTGTGCTTGGTGTGCCGTGTTGTGCCAGATAAGCGGGTGAGGCGACCAGTACTCTTGGGGTCATGGCGAGCTGACGCCTTTTAAGGTTTGAGTCGTCAAGTTGACCATAGCGCAAAGCTAAATGGATATTTTGGTCTATTAAGTCTGTCATATGATCGCCAAAATACAGCTGCACTGTCAGTTCTGGGGCGCTGTCCATCAATTCATCGAGCCAAGCACGGATCTGACTGCGGCCGATATCCGAAGGCAAGGCGAGACGCACTTCGCCCTTAAGCTCACCCCTGTGTTCGGCTAAATTGGCGCTGGCGGTTTCGAGAATCGCCAGTGCGGGTTTCGCCGAATCGAGAAAGATCCGCCCTTCTTCTGTGAGCTGTAAGCGCCGCGTTGAGCGAGCAAATAGCTGACATCCTAGCTTTTTCTCTAATCTTTGCAGCGCGGCACTTGCCGCTGCCGGCGTCATGCCGATTTCTTTACTGGCTGCCGAGAGACTCTCTAAGGCTGCGATACGCAGCGCTAATTGCAGATCGTTTAAATGATACATATCAAATTATTTTTGAAAATGATTTTAATAATAGCCTGATTATCAATATAGATTAACTAATGCACAATTGCACCACTGATGTTTCATCTTAATTTCTGGTTCGGAGTGTGTATGAGTTTATTCATGTCTTACAAATTAGCGTCACTGGCGCTAAACAATCGCATTGTGATGGCCCCTATGACTCGGGCGCGTACCATGCAGCCAGGCAATATTCCTAATGACCTGATGGCGCAATATTATGCCCAGCGTGCCTCGGCGGGGTTAATCATTACAGAAGCGACACAAATCTCCGATGACAGCCAAGGCTATTCATTTACGCCGGGCGTGTATACCGCAGAGCAAATTGAGGGCTGGAAAAAAGTCACTTCGGCGGTGCATGAAGCAGGCGGTAAAATCTTCAATCAAATCTGGCATGTTGGCCGTGTATCACACCCGATTTTTCAGCAGGGTAATGCCCCGATTGCGCCATCAGCTATTACGCCCGTTGACACTAAAGTATGGATTGTGGATGAAGCCCATCCTGAAGGACAAATGGTGGATTGCCCAGAACCTAGGGCTATGGTGCAAGCGGATATCGACCGCGTTGTGGCCGATTTTGCACAGGCGGGTGTGAATGCGGTTGCGGCGGGTTTTGATGGCATCGAAATTCACGGCGGCAATGGTTATCTGATTGACCAGTTTTTACGCACCAATTCAAACCACAGAACCGATGTCTACGGCGGTTCTCAGGAAAATCGCATTCGTTTTTTACTCGAAATTGTCCAAGCCGTGAGTGCGAAAATTGGTGCCAATAAGGTCGGGGTTCGCCTCGCCCCTTACGTGACGTTTAAAGATATGGCGTGTCCCGAAATTGTAGACACTATTCTGTTAGCGGCTAAGCATTTATCGGCATTGGGCGTGGCCTATTTGCATCTTTCAGAGGCGGATTGGGATGATGCGCCCAAGGTGCCAGAGTCCTTTAGAGTCGAGCTGCGTAAAGTCTTTAAGGGCAGCATTATTGTTGCGGGTCGCTACGATGTAGCGCGTGCCAATGAGGTGATTGAGAGCGGTTATGCGGACTTAGTTGCCTTCGGTCGTCCTTTTATTGCCAATCCTGATTTGCCTTACCGTTTAATGCATCAATTGCCTTTATCTGCATTCGACAAAGGGCCCTTGTTTGGCGGCAGTGCGGCGGGTTATACCGATTATCCTACACACAACGAAGTATTGAGAGCCGTCATCCGATCCGCTGACGATGAGGTGGCCTAATGGATCGGGTTAACCGTTTATCTGTGCAGTGCTTACCCGCTTGGCTCAGCTTAAGTCTATGGTTTTCAGGTTTTATAGGTATCGCGATTGTGGGTTTTAGCTTAGCCAGTCTGAGCTTAGATGCTATGGCCGCCCAAGTCGGCGCGACCCCAGAAATCACTAAAGTACGAGCGGCGTTAGTGCCTAAAGTCTCGGCAATGGAAACGATTTCTGATGAATCACCGCAGGCACAAGTTATCGCCCGCGCCGCCTTGCTGTATGCCAGTTTTTGGAGCACGGGCGATGTATGTTTTGCCCACAGTGCGTTAGCGACAGGGTTTATCGACCGTACTCTGCCCGCTGGCCGCGCACAGGGGATCACGGGGCCACTCGAAGCCTCAAAGGCATTTAGGGCAGCGGTCCCCGACCTCTCAGTTTCAGTTGAGCATTTGCTAGTAGTTGGCGATCGTGCAGTGGTACGTCTGCGTTTTAATGGCCGCTTTACTGGTGTCTTTGGTGAGCAACAAGGCCAAGGGCAGAAAATCGATTTTCGTGCTGTTGACATGTATCGAGTACGGGATGGTTTCATCACAGATAACTGGCACCTTGAAGATTATCAAACGCTATTTTCTCAATTAGCTGCAGGGACTCAATCATGAATCAACGTCGACGATTTTTAATGGCAGGTGGCGCCATCGCTGCTGGGTTCGGCCTAAGCCAAACGGCGCTTGCTATTGGTTTACCATCATTAGATACCTTAGAAAATGACTCCAAAAGTTCAGGTGGCAGTGGGATGAACAAAATATTTTGGCCAAGTGGTGAGCAGTTAGTGATTTCAATCTCAATGCAGTTTGAAGCAGGTGCTCAAGATAAAAATGCCGAAGGGCCGTTTCCGCCGATGGAAAAGGGCTATCCAGATACCATCACCCCGACTTGGTACGATTACGGTATGAACGAAGGCATTCCAAGACTGCTGCGCTTGTGGCGTAAGCACAATATCAAGGTGACGTCTCACATGGTTGGGCGCGCCGCTGAGCTACATTCTCAACTTGCCAAACAAGTTGCAGATGAGGGGCATGAGATTTCGGGCCACGGACAAACGTGGACGCCACAATACAGCATGTCGCCAGCAGAGGAACGCGCCTCCTATGTAGCGAGTATTGAGACGCTGCAAAGGATCACTGGTCAGCGCCCCTTAGGTTTTAATGCCTTTTGGATGCGCCATAGTACTCAGACCCTCAATATTTTGCAGGACTTAGGTTTTATTTATCACATTGATGACCTATCGCGGGACGAGCCTTCAATTATCCCAGTAGGAAATAAGCCGTTTGCGGTTGTGCCTTACACTTTACGTAACAATGATATCGGCCGTTTTGGTGGCAATACTGCTATGACTGCCGCGGCCTTTTTGCAGGAACTAAAGGATGAGTTCGATATGCTCTATCAAGAAGGTTCGACGCAGCGACGGATGATGTCGATCAGTGTGCACGACCGTATTGGTGGCGCTCCTGGACTTGTGACCGCTTTAGATAAGTTTATTCAGTACGCGAAAGGTCACACTAACGTAGGCTTTATGCGTAAAGATGCCATTGCTAAGTGGGCGCTGGCGCAAAAGGACACACCGACCAATCCTGTAAGAACCTTTTAGCCTGCTATAACTCTCGTTCTCGTTGATGGCAGTTGGAAGAGGTTTGAATGGTTAACAAAAAGCGCGTTGTTTAACGCGCTGTTTGATTTTGGGAACCTTATTGGGTCGGAAGCGATTAACGCATGGCTAACATGGCCCAAGTGCGGCGACCTTGCTCCAGAATGATCCCCACGGCAAGTCCCGCAGCGGCGTTGATAGCGAGGCAAGTCACAGCGGTTGATAAAATCACAAAGATACAGAAGGGCTTACCATCGATTAAGCGTTTCGACCATGCTAATTGTAGCCCCGCAGTGGTCAGTAAACTGCCGAGGATTGCCATAGGAATAAGGCTTAATAGCCAAGCGATATTAGTACCCCAGCACAGGGCTATCATTAAGCACGTACTGCCAAAAATTAACGGCGCCAGATAAGTGCGAGCGCCAAAATGGTATTGCACCGCAAGTCCGCCCGCACCGTGGCACATGGCCGAGGCACCAAAGGGCGCGAGCAATAAGTTGGCAAGGCCTGAGCTAGTGGCGAAGTTTTTGGGCGTGAGTTTGGCGGCATCTTCAGGAAATTTCTCCTGTGCCATCACAGACGTGGCGATCACTGCATTGGTTAAGGTGAGAGCCAGTTGTGGCAAAACCAATAAAAGGGCGGCGGAAGTCCACTCAATAGACGTCGGCCATGCCAATTGAAATGGCGCTGTAACGGCTTGAATATCAAAGTTAGTGACTAAATTAGTTTGTGTACTGGCTTGCCAAATCATCCCCGCCGCTATGACTAAGGGCATGGCAAGGTAGCGCAGCGGCAAAAATTTACTGATAAATAACAGGACAAAAGCTCCCACGCCAAGCAGCCAAAATTCACTCATCATCTTAGTGCCCATCCACATCAGTTGCAGACCGATGGCGAGTTGAATGCCAACACTTACTGCTTGGGATAACTGTTTTGCTAACCAAGTAATGGCGCCGCTAAAAGCCAGAATTAACAGGATAATGCCCATCAACATGGCGCTTGCCTGCAACATGCCTGGGGTTAAGCCCTGAGCGATCACCAGTGCAGCGATGACTTTCATCGGTTGTACCGGAATCGGGCGACGGTAAAACAGCGCGCTGAGAATAGCGAATAGACCAAACCCCAAAAAAATCCCTTGGGGCGAAAATTGATTAAGGGCAATCAGCCCCAACACCAAAGGCAAAAAAGTGCCTAAGTCGGCAAAGGCACCACTGGTTTCACCGAGTAAACGGTTGAATGAAAGATGGAATACTGTTTGGGATATTTTGCCCGAGGTCATACTGATTGCCGTAATTGAACACGCTATGACTACGCAAAATAAATGCCATAAAAATCAGATGATTTGGCGGATAGACAGAGTCAAACTACCGTGAAGCGTCACCCGGTGAGACAAACTGGGGCAAGGTAGAAGACTGGCTGAGTCTAAATGTCTGTGTTTGTGCCAGAGTGGCAACATCATAAAAAAGAGATCTTAGTGAAGCACTAAGATCTCAATGGGTTTTGCAGGGAATGGTTTAATTAAGGCTGTTTATGTTTTGGTCCTTGTTTATTCTTCATTGGGTCACCTTGATAACCTAGGGCTTGCCAATCGAGTCTTGAGCCTTTGTTATGGCAGTCGTTGCAATTTAAGGCCTGTGCTTTAGGTGACACCATATGGTTGATACGCCACCACATTTCTGTTTCAGCAAAGCCATATTCGCCACTGTATTTCAGGCCTTTTTCTACCATAGTCGGGTTGGCTTCCATTCCGAGCTTGGCAGCTAAGCTCCAATCGAAATCGCTCCAGTAACCGCCTTTGCCATAGACTTTAGCGGTCACAAAGATATTGAGTTTTTTGTCGTAAATTTGCTTACCTGTGTGAACTTTAAAGGGATAAATTTTCGCTTTTGCATCATTGATATCGCCTATGGGGTAGGTGAGTTTTGTGATGGCATTCGGGTCCATTTTGTCGCCAGTCATGTACGCATTGGCTGTACCGTTATACCAAGCGTATTGGGGTTTAACCATTTTATCCCAGACAAAATTGCCTTTTTTCTTCTGGTAGGTGTGTTTGCCGTATTGGTCAACGGCTTCTGGTTTATCCTCGCCTGCGGTTGACCAATCCCAACGCATTTTGGTGGGTTCATTCTTAGCAAAGTAAGGGATATGGCAGGTTTGACAGGCAACCGTTGCCGTATGAGTGTTGAGCTTCTTATTGCTGTGCGGTGCGCTGTCGTGGCAGTTTTCACAACCAATATGGTCTATACCACCGGGAGATACGCCCATCGCATTGCCAGATATCTGATGTTTTTCAGTGGTGTGGCAGTTCTGACATTGAAAGTCATTTCCGTCGCTATCCATGTGAACATCGGTCGCTTTGTCTGGGTAAGACATGGAAGAGTCAAGATCGCCATGTTTCACCGCATCGCCACCTCCGCCATAGAAGTGGCAACTGCCGCAGTTGTCGCGAACTGGCTTACCGACATTTTGGGCGATTTTAGCTAAGTCGAGTTTTGCCATTGGCTCGCCCGCGCCTGCAGGATCTTTTACATAAGTTCCAGTCGTATCGTGGCAGACAAGGCAATCGACTTTAGTTTTATCTTTAAAATCAAAGTCGTTATCTTTCCAGCCGTAGCCCGCATGGCAGCTGGTACAGCGAGGTTCGTTGCCTGAAATTGAGGTGCAGAAGTTATTGATACTGTTCTTTTTGCCCCTAAGTACGGTTCTGTCGGGCAGCTTTTGTTCTAACTCCCAAGTCCAGTGGGAGGTTTTCATAACGTCTGTGGCTTGGTCTTCATGGCACACTAAACATTGTGCCGTGACTTGCGTACCCGTCGCAAAGGGGCCCTCGAGCACCTCTTTATGGGGATTAGCGGCATAGGTATTTAATGTCATACCCGCCAAGGCAATAAGTAAGAGTCTTCTCATTTTTTACTCCCACCCTCGGCTTGACCGAGGGCTGATAGCTGTTATTTATGACGGATTAGAAGTTAATTGTGAGTGAGGCGTTCATGTCGAAGGCGGTATCGACCACAGGCAACATGGAGTAAGCCGAACCTGCTAACACATCATCAATTTTTTGCGGAGCACCCACAGGTGTGCCGCTACCTGTGTATTCATAGTCGTAGTAAAGCCCGGCCAATTTGATAAACATTTTTGGATTGATATCAAAGATATAATAGGCTTCGGCCACATGACCACGGGTGGCAAGTTTGCTACCGATAGGGTCGTCTTGGGCTTGGGTGAAGGGTGTCCAATATTTAGAACCATAGTTATATTCCAGACCAAACTTGCCGTAGGGTGCAGGAATTTGTACGCCGACATAAATGCCGTAACCGTCTTTGGTATCACTATCGTCACTGGTTTTAGGCACCATGATGATCTCAGTACCAGTGCTATTTAACTCAGCCTCGAAGATAGCATCGGATAACATGCCACCAAACATACCTGCGTTGCCATTGGGCTCGGCGCGAGTCCAGCCGAGTGAGGCAAACCATTTAATATCGTTTGCTTCTTCCCGTGCAAAGCCAATCCCGCCTAGGTACATGTCACCCATCACACCGCTGGGTTGTACTCGGGTAACAAAGTTAAAATTGTCGAACTTTTGCATATCTTGGTACATGGTCGGAGCGAAAATGCCCGCCAGCTGAGTCGGGAAGGCCATAGTGCCTTTAAAGCCGTCATTCACATCTTTAGCGCCAAACAGGGTGAACTGGAGGAAGTTGGTGCCATCGTTGATGGCATCGATATTAAAACCACCGAGGTGGGTATCTTTAGTGACTATGTCACCAAACATTTCGCCATTGCCCCATTGGGATTCAAAGCCTTGGCCGTAACAAAAACGGACAACTTGCCCTTCAACCCCGGTGATTTCCCCTAGGTTATAACCTAGGGTGGCGCCATCGAAGTTGAAGTTAACTAAATGGCCTGAAGGCGTGCCGCCACGTAGCTCGTTTTCACGGTAGTGGCTTGGTGGGCCATAGGTTGAAGGGCGACGGCCAATGGAGAGATAAAACTCGGAGCCGTTGATTTTTTTCCAGTCAAAATAGGCGCGTTCGACCCGCAACCAGTCGCCACTGGTATTGCCGCTGCTGGTGCCATCCATAGTGAAAGATCGCCAAGAGTCAAACACTTGCACTCCTGTGGAGTCGCCCCAGTTTTTGAACATACTGAGACGGCCAGCAAAGCTGACGTTATCCCATACTTTTGCCTTAAGGTTGAGGCGCAGTCGAGTGGTGTAGTAGATGTCGTTATCTATGTCTTGTACGCTTTTGGGGGCGAGCACATAGGGCATCACGCCCTGCAACATGCCATTTTGGAAGGCGGCGGCAAGGTCTGGATTGGCTTGCATCATTTTGCCAAGAGGCGAATTTAGATCGTTGGGCATGCCAAAGGCGCCCGACATAGCTTTGGCGCCAAAGTCGTTGAAGTTAACCTTCATCGCAGGGCTCCAAACCACATCTTGGAAATGCAATGAATGGGCTTTAGTGCGGAAATCACCTGTAATTTCAAGACGATCTAATGATGTGTGTCGCTCTGTTTTATCTACGCGATTATTAAGGTCATCCAATTGCTCGGTAATATCGGCAAGCTGTTGTTTAAGTTCGGTAATTTTTTGCGTTTCATTTTGCACATCGTTCGGTGCAGCAAGGGCTTGGCCCGACATAAACAAGGCATTAGCAACGAGTATTGAGATAAGGGTACGCATAAGGTTTCTCCCTGAGTTTTTTTGTTGGCGCTATCTCGCTAAGAAGCATTTCGCCAAATTTACCCAATAGGAGTCCCTGAGGTGTTTCCCCATTTTTTCTCGCATTGGGTTTGAGTGTTAAGCCGCTAGGTGTAAAGCAGTTGCAGGGCCGCTTTGTGCTATGGCTTTAGGCTGTTAAGGCGCGAAGGCCTTGCTCGAGATCAGCCGCAGGTTTGTGGTTGGTCTGAGTCAGCGGCGTGGTCATACAAAAATTGCTGTATGTCCTTAAGGTCTTGTTCTGTGAAGCCGTTGAATACTTCTGGTTTGAGCTTGTGCTTATCTTTATCAAAGAAGCGATCCCATTGGCTCATAGTCTTGGTCATAGGTGTGAGTTCACCGCCTTCGCCACCTTGGCTATGGCAGGCTTTACATTCTTTTTTGTATAAATGTTTACCTTTCTTTGGGTTACCACCGTCTGCTGCGTAGGCATTGATACCTAAGCTGCCTATTACGGTCATTGCTATTGCTATCTTGGTTAATGTTTTCATCATCTCATTCCTTACTTTTGTGGTCATTTGTATGACTTTGTTGGCGAAGTGTTTTTATTGATTCCGCCTTGTGAACAAATTTATCAAAAACCACAGTGAGTAAATTTGAGGTGCATCACTTCCATTAAAAAAATCTAATTGATAAAAACTTCATTGATAAAAATCTAATTGACTGTATTTTGTCGCGGTTTACGTCATTTTTATTTCAGTAAAACCAATAGGTTGATTTTTTAGCTAAATTAGCCATGACGATTTTACCTGTCGTGTTTGGTACTTAACACGCCAAAAGCGACTGTGATTTAGCTAACACTTTGTAAAATATGCATTAACTAAAGTAGCTATTTTAAAATTAGCGAGATGGGGAGGGATGTGGCACTAAGCTATAAATGCTAGAGCATGATCTGACATTTTTTGTTTTTTGGCTTGGGTTGATGAGTGTTTCTGAGCCGTATTCGCCTAAACAGTCTAGGCGAATACGGACTCGGGACGGATTAAGGTTGCTGGCGCGTTGGTGCTAGAACGATTTCGCGTACGCACACATTTTGCGGTTGTTGCCATGCAAACAGTGCGGCAGCGGCGACGTTTTCAGGCGCGATAACGCCGCCCATTTCTTCTTTCCAGTCATGGTAACCGGCTTTAATGTCATCGCTGGTGGTATGACTTAGCAACTCAGTTTCTACTGCGCCTGGGGCGATAGTGATAAGGCGTACGTCATCCATGGCGACTTCTTCACGAATGTTTTCTGTTAAGGCGTGCACGGCAAATTTAGTGGCGCAGTAAGCAGCGTGGTTTGGAAAGGTTTTACGCCCCGCCACTGAGCTGATATTAATGATAGTGCCAGTTTTACGAGCTTTCATGTCGGCTAATACCGCATGAATGCCATTAAGTACGCCCATCACATTGATATTGAGCATGCGGCTCCATTCGTTAGGATCTTGCACATCGATCTGACCCAGCAACATCACACCCGCGTTATTGATAAGACAGCCGACAGGGCCAAATTGTGCTTCTGCTTGAGTTATGGCGGTTTTAATGGCTGCAGCGTCGGTGACATCGACGCTGATAGAGAGGCTGTTAGGTAATTCAAGTGCTTGCATTGCTTCAACCCGGCGTGCCAGTAATAACAGTGGGTGGCCTGCGGCGCTAAAACTTTTGGCCATAGCGGCGCCAATACCCGATGAAGCGCCCGTGATGACAACCAGTGATTTAGTAACTTGATTCATTAGTATTTCCTATTAATTGAAGTCAATCTGAGCCGTAAACAAACTGTTTTTCGGCGTCTTTAAGTTGGCAATCAGTATAGGCTGGGGATTTTTAGCCGAAAAATACTTATTCCAGCTGGATATGATAGGCTCAGCCTATGACACTATTATCGAACTTTGTACTAATTCGCCGTTGTCGGAGAAGATAAAATGGTTGATTTACGTTTACTGCGTTTCTTTATCGCAATTTTTGAAGAGAACAATATCACCGCAGCGGCTAACCGTTGCTTTGTGAGCCAGCCTTCACTGTCAGCTGGTTTAAAGCAATTGGAAGAAGAGTTAGGCGGCCAGCTATTTGAGCGTAGTAAGAAAGGCGTTAAACCCTTAGATAGCGCCCATTATTTGTATCCTTTGGCGGTTAAATTAGTTGAGGAGGCGAGTAAATTGCCGGGTCTGTTTATGGCGAAGGCGAGCCGACAAAAGCTACGTTTGGCTGTGATGCCAGATCTCAGTCAGCGGCGTTTGGCGGGATTTTTACAGCAGGTGAATCAAGCCATTGAGAAGCTAGATCTGGAGCTGGTGGATTACCAAAGCCCCGCAGATTGTCGTTTAACTATCGACAGTTTACGCCATGAAGATGAAGTGTTTTTCCCGCTGTGGGAAGAAGATTATGTGTTGTGCGTCCCCAAGGAGCATGCCCTCGCCCAAGTAGATAGCCTACGCCCCGAGCAGCTAAATGGTTTTGACTTTATCGAGTGTCCCCCCTGTGAAGCTCATCAGCAGACGATAGGTTTATTGGCGTGCAGCAATATGTCGCTCAATTTAGTCGCTAAGGCCGAATCTAAGTCTCTCGTGATGTCGCTGGTGTTGGCTGGATTTGGGGTGAGTTTTTTGCCTGATGGTTTAATTGAGGATGAGCCTAGACTCAAGCAAGTAAAATTTGATGGTCCGAGAATGTTTCGTCGTATTGGTCTGTGTTACCCGTCCCATCAGACGATTGCGCCAACGCTGGCAGCCTTGTTACGGCATTTAGCCGCACACGCGCATTAATTCCAAGTTAGTTTTGGGTTATCAGTATTCAGATCAGTGAGTCGCTAAGGGCGATTCAGTGAGATTAAGCGGAGGCTCGACGCCATAGGACTCAAATAGCCGAGTGATTTCACCTGAGGTGCGCATGTCGTCGACTATCTGGTGAACTTGCTTGGCATATTGATGCAGCGGGGACATGAGCGGAATGCTGAAATAGCGACCGTTCTTGCTGATGTCGACGTATTCCATCTGCTTAAGTTGGGGATTTTTAGCAAAGAATTGCATCTCATGTTGTTCGGAGGTGATGGCTAAATCGATACGCTCTGCCTTCAACATATTGATTAACTGGCCGTTATCATTAACAAAAGACACTTTCAGTTGATTTTGATTGTCATTGAACTGCGGACAGTAAAAAGCGCCTCTGAGTGCACCAATGATATAAGGCTTTAATTCATCGAAATTTTTGACCTCAAGCTGTCGATTCGCAAGGGCAAAGTAATAGACGTAGCGCTTGTCGTAGCCCAGTAGCATAGGGTCCAGAAAATCGTTGCGCTCGGGTGTCATCGAATGGACGGGAATGAGGTCGACTTGTCCCGTTTCGGCGACTTTTATCGTGCGTGCCCAAGGCACATTACTCCAATTTACCGTGTGACCTAGACGGGTGATAACTTGATTGATCACCGCAGCACCTGGGCCTTTGCACTCACCATTTTCGAAATAAATTACAGGATGCCTATCGCGGCAGTGTGCTTGCCAGTTAACGGCAGAGGTTTCTGCTCTCGCTTGGGGCAGAAATAAGCATGAAATGACGATTATCAGTATCAGCCTCATTCATCTTGCCTATTAAAATGGTCCGTTTTAATTATCGGGCTGGACAGTTAATCCGACTAGGTTTTATGTCTAGTCATTTAGCCGTACAGGTTTAGTGAATACAATGATTGTAGTGCTTATAAATCCACTGTGCTTTTTAAGTAATTATAAATGCACTCTATTTTATCACTAAAAGGTTTGGCTTATTTCATTTGGCCAAACCTTTTCTGGGACTCATTCGCTGCTGCGAAACTTACCTATACAGACTCAAGATAGGGCGTTAATTGAGTTTCAATGGCCTCAATTTGGATTTCGGCGTAGGCAAGTTCAGATTCTGTTAAGCAAGATTTAGCGCTAGTTTGGTAGAGCAGCTGATCGCTATTCATACCGTATTTGCCAAAATGACGCAGTAATAAGCTAGACCAAATAAACACTTGTACTGGCTTGTTTAATCGCTCCGCACCGTAAATATCGACCAGTTCTTGCATGGCATGTTCATTACCGAGCTCTGCCGATTTGATGTACCAAGCTTCTGCTGCCTGTAGATCCTCTCGCGTAGGATTTTCACCACTTAGAAACGATTCAGCCTTGTTGCCATAGAAATAGGCTTGTTGCTCAGTGGGGATCGGATACTGATGCAAGAAACTGTCACGCAGCCGCTCGGCCTCTCTTATCTCTAAGGTGCCCAGTTGTTGACTCAATCTGGCTAATTCTTTTAGGTGATCAGCGCTATGGCTCATGGCCGCGAGCTGATAATACATTAATGCTTTAATCGGCTGGCGGCTTACGCCTAAGCCTTGTTCATGTATTTTGCCTAAGCCTGATAGGGCGTCTTCATTCCATTCTGTGATGAGTTCTTCGTAGTAATTTTTGGCTTGTTGGTAGTCATCATCATTTTGCGGGTCGACGAGTAAAAGATTGGCCAACGTGACCTGAGCAAAGCTATTACCTGCTTCACAGGATTTCGTTAACCAATAACGGGCCTTGACATAATCCACTGGAAAATCTTCGCCATAAAAGAAGCGTCTACCCAAGTAAAATTGTCTGAAATCATTGTCTTCGGCTTGTTCGCTGAGCAAAGCCTCTGCGCGAGCTACATCTTTTGGCCCACCTTGGCCAGCGAGGAGCATATTGCCTAAGTGCTCTTTGGCCAGTTCATCGCCATTAGCCGCAGCTTTTTCAAAGTACTGTCTCGCTTTGGCAAAGTCAGACGTCACTCGTTTGTCATGCCAATAAAGCGCCCCTAGGTGGTAATCGGCATCTGGATGTTGCTGGGCTGCGGCTTTTTCAAACCAATCAATTGCTTGAGCCGCATCTGGATCGAGTAAAGGCTGCCTTTCATATAAAAGCCCAAGTTCATACTGAAACGCGGCATCGCCTGCTTCAGCATTGGGTTTGAGTTGAGCCTCCAGCATTTCTAGGTCTTCCCGAGTTTGCGCTTCTGACGAAAGCAAATTCGGTAGTGTTAACAGTGATAAGTATTGGGCATCGAGTTCGGCCGCTTTTTTATACCAATCGTTCGAGGCTTTAGCATCGGCTGGCACTTGTGGGAATCGACCCGAATATAATTCGGCAAGAGTGATAGCCGCAACGGCCAGCCCTTTATCCACGGCTTGATGAATAAAATCTAAGCCAGCTTCCACTTGATTTTTATTAATCAGTGCGATGCCATGATGGAGTAGCGCATTGGGCTCTCCTGCGGCAAGCGCTTCGGCTTGAGCTTGTTTTTTTTGATATTTAGCGAAGAAAATAAACAGTACAACAAAAGCAATAATTATGAGTATCAACAACATAGTAATCCATCACTATCGATATTTGGGAGCATAGTAAACGTAAATTCGTACAAGAATGCAAGTTTACAATGTGAGCTAGGCTGACCGACTACGCCGGTCAACCCCAGGATCATTAGCGTTATTTATCTTGCAGATGGATCTCCCTGATGGGGCAGGCAATCTCTATTCCCGCCTGCTTAAGGGCGTTGTAGAGGGCTAAGTTCACCTTATATTTATGCTGAAAATAGCTTTGCGTGGGCACCCAATAGCGCACTCCCATTTCAATCCCGATAGCATTAAAACCATTGATGCCGACATTGGGTGCAGTCTCTTGATAAACATAGGGATTGTTACTCAATAATTCAGTGATCACACTAATGGCCCGTTCAGGATCTGTGTTGTAACTGAGATTGAACTGGGTTTCGACCAGTTTATTGCTAAAGGAATTATGCAGGATCTCACCGACGATATGCTTATTGGGAATGCTGATTTGTTCGCCTTCCTCATTAGTGAGTATGGTCATGCCTAAGTGGATACGTTTAACGACGCCGCTTTCCCCTTTGATTTCGATAGTATTCCCTACAACGAAAGGACGAGTGACGATAATGGTCACGCCGGCGGCATAGTTGGCTAACATGCCTTGCAAGGCTAAGCCTGCACCTAAGGAGGCTGCACCAATGGCTGCCACCATAGGGGTGACGCTGATGCCGATTTTGCCGAGGGCGATGATCCCAACCATTATGATGATCAGAATACGGATAAGGTTACTGACAAAATTACTTAAGGTAATGTCGATATTGTGTTTTTCGAACTGCTTTGCGACTAAGTGTGATGTCTTACTGGCGACCCACAAGCCCAGTAAAAAGATCAGTAAAGCGCCGACCAATTGGAAGCTGTAGGTGACTAAAAACTCAGTGATCAGTTGATAAACGCCTTGTAGTTGCTGCAATTCCTGATCGAGTCCAGGTGTTATCATTATGATATCCTTGTAATAAAATTAACTGTGCGAGTATAGCGCAGAAATCCCATCAAATGCTTATTCACCTGCATGTGTGAAGCGTATCATGTAATCGCGGTTGATTTAATGAGTCGATAGGGGGAGTCAGGTATGCTGTCCGCCTATCCAATAATGGAGTCGAGTGTTTATGAAAACGCTGTTGTTATGTCTGTCTTGTTTATTAACCCCCATGTGGGCCTATGCTGCGAGTTATGTTGCGGGCGATGCGATTAATCCTATTTCACTTCTCGATCAAAATGATCAAACGGTAAGTGTGACAGATGAAACTCAAGTGTTGCTCTTTAGCCGCAGCATGAAAGGCGGTGATGTGATTAAAGAAGCACTCACGCCTCTAAGTACGACTCAAATGCCTGCGGGTTTAGTTTATGTCGCCGATATCAGTGGTATGCCTTCTTTAATCGCTAAGTTTGTTGCTGTGCCACAAATGCAAGATTTACCCTTTGCGATTGGGTTAGATAGGGAAGGTGAGATCAGTCGTTTACTACCAGATACCAAAGATATGGCCACTATGATATTGCTCAATCAGCGTAATATTTTAGATATCGCCTATTTTGATTCCAGTGAAGCCTTGGGCCAAGCACTCGCAAAACTCAATCAGCCGCAGTAACGATTCAATTTAATTGACCTAATTTAAGGCGTCACATTAGCCTTTTTTCGTGGCGCGCTTGCCCCTCAAGCTTATCGCTTTGGGATGGATATGTTGGCTTGAGCCAGTCTATCCCTCTCCTTTGCGATAACGTCGTAAAAAATTCACTTTTTATTCTGCTAATGCACACAAATTTACCTTATACCAATCACATTAAATATCTAATCAGTTCAGAGCCTCACAGGCATCTCAATCCAAGGCGCATTGACGCAGAAATGGTTATTCCCTTTTAAGTCAATGCAACACCGGAGTGGGATGCCTGTGTGGCTCCCGAAGGGCGGGTTTCAAAGCACTTTATACTGCGTTCAAGGCTTTCGACAGAGCACCACTATGCCTTCAAGCCTTCGCCTTGTCTAAAGCGCGTTGAACTCCCGCTGAATGAAAGATATTTAATACGATTGGTATTAGGGTTTGTGTGCATAATTATTTGTTTTATAGAGGCTTTTTTTGGTGGTTTAGCCCCTTAAAACATTGTGGAATAAAAAGTTATAAATTCAGCATAAAAATTCGTTGCGTAAAGTGAGAAAATATCGTTTACTGCGCACGTTTTTAAGACATTACACTCACTTTTATCTACCTGACCCAAAGGAGACTCTGGCCCAATGAGCCAATTTCAATCTATTGATGTTGCTGACTATTATGACATGGACACATTCAAGCGTATTGAAGCGTTTGCCAAAGACAAAGCAACCCCGTTCGTAGTGATTGATACCAGTATCATAGCGAAACAATACGATGACATGGTTAATAGTTTTCCTTACGCCAACGTTTATTATGCAGTTAAGGCAAACCCCGCGGCCGAGATCTTATCTTTACTTAAAGATAAAGGGTCAAACTTTGATATTGCCTCGATTTATGAGCTAGATATGGTCATGAATGTCGGCGTGACAACCGACCGAGTCAGCTACGGCAATACCATTAAAAAGCGTCAAGATGTACGTGCATTTTATGAGCGCGGCGTGCGTATGTATGCATCCGACTCAGAAGCCGATCTGCGAATGATCGCTGAAGAAGCACCGGGATCGCGTATTTACGTGCGCATTTTGACCGAAGGTACAGACACGGCTGATTGGCCATTATCGCGTAAATTCGGCTGCCAAAACGAAATGGCCTATGAGCTATTAGTATTGGCGCAGGAATTGGGCTTAGAACCTTTTGGTATTTCTTTCCATGTGGGTTCTCAGCAACGTGATATCGGTGCTTGGGATTCAGCCATAGGTAAAGTGAAAAGCATTTTTGACCGTCTGCGTGATGAGCACAATATCACCCTGAAGATGATCAATATGGGCGGCGGTTTCCCTGCTAACTATATTGATAAAACCAATCAATTGGGTGTGTATGCCGAGCAGATCACTCACTTCCTGAAGGAAGATTTCGGTGACGATTTACCGCAGATTATTCTGGAGCCGGGCCGTTCGTTGATTTCTAACGCGGGGATTTTAGTGTCTGAAGTAGTACTGATCAGTAAAAAATCCTACACAGCGTTAGAGCGTTGGGTGTTTACCGATGTGGGTAAATTCTCAGGCTTGATTGAAACGATGGACGAGGCGATTAAGTTCCCGATTTATACTGATCGTCAAGGCGAGCTGGATAAATGCGTGATTGCCGGCCCAACCTGCGACAGTGCCGATATCATGTATGAGCACTACAGCTACGGTTTACCGAATGACTTAGCCATTGGTGACCGCATGTATTGGTTAACTGCTGGCGCTTATACGACGACGTATTCGGCAGTGTGCTTTAACGGTTTCCCACCGCTGAAAGATTACTATCTGTAAGCGATTGTGGTGACATGAATAAGGGCGCTTAGGCGCCCTTGTTGTTCGCTAAAGAAGTTTGGGATTACTCGTGGGATTTGAGGATCTGATAAATCTCTTCTTTTAGGTGTAACTTTCTGCTTTTGAGTTCTTTCACTGTCGGATTGAAATCACTGGCGACACGTTTTTCCAGTTGTTTGATTTCCTCGTCTAACTGATTATGCTCGTTAAACTTACGTTGAAAATGAGCATCTTGGGTTTTCAGGGTGGAAATTAATTCTCTGTACTCTGGAAACATCGGCATTCTCCTTGTCGTCATCTACTACACTTCTGGTTTCGTCTTAACCCTAACCTTTCACCCTACAGTGAAATGTGACTTAGATCACTCTTCGCCCTGTTTCAGATTAATACTAAATGATGATTTATTTTAATCACTTATAAATCATTGGATTAGATGATTTCGGCCGCTGTCTATGGCATGTGATTAGGATCTGGTTCACACTTTGTTAGGCATAAATCAGACTGACATTCGCAGCGCGGGCAAATTTGCTATCTTGTGAGCAGATGCGAGGGTAATTGGTAATTTCATTACGACTAAACAATTACTTCTTGCCGATAATTCTGTGATCAAGTTAACCTTCACCGCTTCGATACTAGGTTAAAGTCGATTTTATAAGAATTTAATTATCAAAAATGAAAGGGGTTTTCACAATGGCTGATGTATTTCATTTAGGTTTGACCAAAGCAATGCTCGATGGTGCAACTTTGGCAATCGTTCCTGGTGATCCAGAGCGCGTAAAACGTATTGCCGAACTAATGGACAATGCGACGTTTCTTGCTAGCCACCGCGAGTATACAAGCTATTTAGCTTATGCCGATGGCAAGCCAGTAGTCGTGTGTTCAACCGGTATCGGTGGTCCATCGACTTCTATCGCAGTAGAAGAACTTGCACAGTTAGGTGTGAATACCTTCCTGCGCGTTGGTACTACAGGTGCAATTCAACCCCATGTGAATGTGGGCGATGTGATTGTGACTCAAGCTTCAGTGCGTTTAGATGGCGCGAGCTTACACTTTGCACCTATGGAGTTCCCTGCGGTTGCAAACTTTGAATGTACCACTGCTATGGTTGCAGCGTGTCGCGATGCAGGCGTAGAGCCACACATTGGCGTAACGGCTTCTTCCGATACTTTCTACCCAGGTCAAGAGCGTTATGACACTGTCACTGGCCGTGTAACGCGTCGTTTCGCGGGTTCAATGAAAGAATGGCAAGATATGGGCGTACTGAACTATGAGATGGAATCTTCCACCTTATTCACTATGTGTGCCACTCAAGGCTGGCGTGCTGCCTGTGTTGCTGGTGTGATTGTAAACCGCACCCAACAAGAAATTCCTGATGAAGCCACAATGAAGAAAACCGAAGTCAGTGCGGTTTCTATCGTGGTTGCTGCAGCGAAAAAACTGTTAGCTTAATTTTTATTACGCTAAGCGACACTCCCCTGCAAAGTGAGTGAACAAACTAAAAAAGGTGCCAATGGCACCTTTTTTGTTACTTCAAAATGGTGTCGATACCGATTAGAAATGATATTGGGCAATCACAGAGTAAGTGTCTTGATCGACGCCTTTCACACCGTATTTGTTGGTCCACAAATCATATTCGATACCCACCAATAATTTATTGGCTTGATGATCCCCGAACAGACTCTTACCAAGATCGTATTTCAGCTGTGGGTTGAAGTGGAAGTTCTCCTCGTAGCCGTTATCGTCGGTGGCAAATACCCAGTCGATAAAGCCATCGAGCACTATGTTGGCTGAGCCAACGGGAATGTCGATGCGAAATACAGGGGTGAACTGCCAGCCGTCACTGTTGTTACCTGTGCTCATACCATTGCGGCGATAGGTATTAAAGTTCAGGTAAGTGAAATAAGGCACGGCGACATCAACGCCTAAACCGTACAGCAGGCTGTGAACTGGGCCTTCACCTTCTTCATAGGTCAGTGCCAGAGATAAATCTGTTACTGGACCAAAGGCGATTTTCTCGCCGAGGATTTTACTGGCACTGAAGCGTGGCGAAATTTCACCATAGGTGGTGCTTTCCATGCCAGTGTCGTTACCTTTGAAATAGATAAAGTCTTGGAAGGCAAACCAATCACCGTATTTCCAGCCGCCCGCCGTTTCTAAGGTAATAGTGGCTTGTTTGTCTGATGGCGCTAAATCGTAGTCTTCGCCATAGAGGGCTATTGCACTGAAATCCCACCATTGTATTAAGTCGCCCGCAAATGCTTGAGGAGAAAGCATGAGTGCTAGGTATAGGCATGTTTTTTTCATTGTTATTTCCTGTTGTATAGGTCGAAGTTAATTCGTGTCTTACTCAATCTGCTCTCTGACCTATGGCATGGTTTGATGGGTAAGTTCAAACCTAGCGTGGGTGTACGTCAAAGGACTGGCACAAAAGTGGGGGCAATATATGCAAAAATTTACATTTATTCAAAGTTTTTATCGAATGTTGTTGTCAAAATCATATAATCGTTATGGTGAAAATCAATTTTTAGCCGATTGATTTTAAATAGATTTTTCTGTGGATGAATAAGTGTCGGCTTTGAGGTTTGCTATCTTTTTGAATTGATTATGCTTAATTTTAAAACAACCTAAGGGCATTGCCGTATGGATGTGGGAGAATGAGGCCTAACACATAGGCGATTGATTGCGCATTCGGCTGAGTAAATTTTGACATATTATGTCGCTTATCCGAAACGCTGCTGTTATAGTTGCTGCAAAGGACACTCTCATTTCAGGGGGAAATATGGAGTTTTCAAATCCGATTTTAGTGTGGGCTGTGGTGGGGCTAGTATTCATGCTCGCCGAAATAGTGGTTCCCGGTGGCATCATAGTGTTGCTGGGTGCGGCTTGTTTAGTCGTAGCTGGCGCGTTAGCCATAGGACTAGTCGAAGGCGTGGTGCAGAGCATGACCCTATGGTTTATCTCGGCCATTGTGCTGTTATTGGCCTTCAGACAAGTGACTCAAAGGCTCGTTGGTGGTGATTCCCATGTGGATAACACGGATGAAGCAATCGATCTATACAATCAAATTGTTCGCGTAAAGCAGACCATAGGTCCTGGGCAAACACCCGGGCGGGTGGAATTTCAAGGTAGTGAATGGCCAGCGCTGGGCGATGGCACCACTATCGCTGCGGGGACCGTAGTCAGAATTATTTGTCGTGAAAATATCGCTCTAGTCGTTGAGCCTATTTCAATAGAAGCTTCCAAAAACTAAAGGATGGAATCTATGTTTGTATTTACCTTAGTCATTTTATTTATCTTTTTTATTCTCTATAAGTTGATGCTTATCGTGCCGATGCGTGAAGTGCATGTCATTGAGCGTCTGGGGAAATTCCGTGCAGTATTAAACCCAGGATTTCATTTTTTGATCCCTTTCTTCGACCGCGTCTCCTACCGTCACGATACCCGTGAGCAAGTATTAGATGTGCCGCCACAGAGTTGTATCTCTAAAGATAACACTCAACTGGAAGTGGACGGTTTAGTCTACTTAAAAGTGATGGATGGCAAATTAGCGAGTTATGGTATTGAAAACTATCGTAAAGCGGCGGTGAATTTAGCCCAAACCACAATGCGTTCTGAGATAGGTAAGCTGAGTTTGAGTGAGACCTTCTCCGAGCGTGATAGCTTGAATGAATCCATAGTGCGGGAAATAGATAAGGCGTCAGAACCTTGGGGGATCAAAGTATTGCGCTATGAAATTCGCAATATTACGCCTTCGCGCCATGTGATCCACACCCTTGAGAAGCAGATGGAAGCCGAGCGTCGCAAACGCGCCGAAATCACGTTGGCCAATGCGGAAAAAGCGGCGATGATCAATATGTCTGAAGGTGAGCGCCAAGAGGCGATTAACCTGTCAGAAGGTCAAAAACAGAAACGGATTAATGAAGCCAAAGGGACAGGGCAAGAGATTGCTATCATAGCCAAAGCGAAATCCGAAGGTATGGCAATGATCTCGCAGGCGTTAGCGGTCAATGGCGGCACAGATGCGATGAATATGTTATTGAAAGAACAGTTTATTGCTCAGGTTGGCAAGATCCTCAATGATGCGCAAGTCTCTGTGGTCCCCGCTGAAATGGCGAAACTCGAAGGTTTCTTCGAAGGCATGGAGCAAGTTACTCAGACAGTGAGTGGCCAGAATAATAGTGGCAAAGGAGCGCGATAATGAATATTCCATTAGATACAGATTTAATTGTGATGGCAATTTGGGGACTGATTTTTGCCATTTTCGTGATTAAGCTTTTCCAATCAATTCGCCTAGTACCCACTAAATCGGCTTATATTGTTGAGCGTTTAGGTAAGTACCACAGCACCTTAGATGCGGGTTTCCATACCTTGATCCCCTTTGTGGACAAAGTCGCTTTCATTCATGATTTGAAAGAAGAGACCATCGATGTACCGCCGCAGGAGTGTTTTTCGAGCGACGAAGTTAACGTTGAAGTGGACGGGGTGATTTATATCTCTGTGACCGACCCAGTCAAAGCCAGTTACGGTATTACCGATTATCGCTACGCGGCTATCCAGTTGGCGCAAACCACCACACGCTCTGTCATTGGGACGCTGGACCTTGACCGCACGTTCGAAGAGCGTGATGTGATTTCTGCCAAGGTCGTGCAGGTATTAGATCAAGCCGGTGCCATGTGGGGAATACGCGTGCATCGTTATGAGATTAAAAATATCACCCCACCTGAAACCGTTAAAAATGCCATGGAAATGCAAGTGAATGCTGAACGTGAGCGCCGGGCATTATTGGCTAAGAGTGAAGGCGACAAGCAGAGCAAGATTAACCGTTCAGAAGGTGTTAAAGCTGAGACGGTAAACCGCTCTGAAGGTGAGATGCAGCGACGTATTAACGAAGCTGAAGGTAAGGCTGAGGAAATTTTAACTATTTCCCGTGCGACGGCGGAATCGATCGAACGTCTTGCCACAGTTATTGCTGCGCCGGGTGGCCACAATGCCCTGCGGATGCAACTTGGTGAACAGTACTTTAAACAGCTCGATGGCTTAAGCCAGAAGAATAGCCGAGTGGTATTGCCGGGTAATATGGTGGATTTCGATTACTGGATGAATAGCATAGGCTTAACGGAAGAAAAACCGAGCTAAGGCTGTGGTTAACATCTGAAACTAGCTAGATCATTAAGGTCAAATACTCAGGTATTTGGCCTTATTTTTTGGCTGTAATTGGGTGATGTGTGTGACGGTTTGTGTGGTGGATAGTGTAGAGGAGAGGGGGAGATCATACAGCTTCTGTTGAATGAACCGCCAGAAGCTGCAGTTGGGCATAGATAAATTTTTCATTGAATGGAAGGCTAATAAGCTAGGCGTTCATGAATTTGGGAATGGGCGTGGGTTTCAATGAGTTTCGCAATTTGGTTTTGTTCTAATTGCTGAAGCGCTGAAATTTCGTCATAAATCTTGTCTTGAACATCCAGCGGCATGCGAACATGCTCCATAAACATTCTAATTCCTAGCATGTCACCACTTTTGAAAAGTTGGCTGAATTCGGTGGCTTCTATCTCTATTAATGCATTCATAATACTTCACCCTAAGGTTGGATTTGACACAGATACAACAGTCTTGCTGTTACTTAAGAGATACGCCTAAGTTTGATCTAGGTCAATTAAACTGCATATTAATCTTTATTAATAAAGGATTTTGTTGTTTATAAATAATCAGTTATAGATTTAACAAAACAGTACTATTAAAAAATAGGGCTGTTTAAAACTGGGGATGTCGAGGTGAGCTTGGGTAAATAGTGAGTGATGTTATGTGGCAAGCTAAAGCGAGATCACATTAAGTCTAGCGGATAAAAAATAGCGACGAGCTATAAACGCTGGCCGCTATTTTTTGTGACTAGGCTTATTAAAATAAGCCTAGAAAGGGTGAAGCCTTATTTAGGGATTGCCAGAATCTGACAACCATTAATCCCCGCATTTTGTAGCGTATGACGCTTACGTTCTGCATCACGCTTACGTTCGTAAGGACCTAAAGCGACTTTGTACCACATACCTGTCGTACCTTCGACCTGTCTTACTTGCGCCTCTAAACCTTGGAAAGCGATCACGGCTTTCATCTCGTTCGCCTGTGATTCTTGGCGGAAAGAAGCACACTGCAACTGATATTGCATCGGTGTTCGGCTCGCGACCACATCGGGAATATCGACTTCAACATGCTTGTTTTCAAGCTCACTGAGATAGGTCCATTCTTCCTTCGGTTGAGGCGGCAGAGCGTTAGGGTCCTTCTTCGGCGGAGCAACAGGCTCTGCTGTCTCCTCTGTCGCCACAGGAATAACGACGGCTTTACGCTCGGGTTCTTTCACCTTAGGGGTGAGCACCACATTTTCTTGCGGCTTAACTCGGACTTCAGTTTTCTTAGCCGGAGTTGGCCTCGGCTGCTCTTCTTGCTGAGCATTATCTTTAATGCTCCATAGAAAATAGACGAAACAACCCACAGCGAGTATGACAAAGCCTATCAGCGTCAGCGGCAGCTTCTTACGCGGCGCTGATTTAGATTGTGAAGGCTTTGCTCGGGTTGGGCGAGTCGCGCGGACTGGGCGCGGTTTAGCGCCCGACTGCGGCCTTCTATTGGCATAATCGCGATTACTCATGGCTTACATCCGCTCTAAGGTTTCGATACCGAGTAGATTTAGGCCTTTTTGTAACGTACGAGCCGTCAGTTGTGCGAGTAATAAACGGCTGTTCTTTTGCGCGTCGTTATCAGCAGCAAGTACGGGGCACGCTTCGTAGAAACTTGAGAAAGCTCCCGCTAATTCATACAGGTAAGCACACAGTACGTGCGGTTGACCTTTATCGACAACGCGACTGAGGATCTCACCGAACTGCGCTAACTTGTTACCGAGGTCTTTCTCTTTTTCATGCTCAAGCACGATTTTCGCTTGGCTGAGATCCAGATCGGTTACACGCTTGAAGATGCCTGCAACACGGGTGTATGCGTACAGCAGGTAAGGTGCGGTATTGCCTTCGAAGCTGAGCATTTGTTCGAAGCTGAATATGTAATCGCTGGTACGGTTTTTCGACAAGTCAGCATATTTAACGGCACTGATCCCAACGACGCGAGCGATTTCAGTCAGCGTGACTTCATCCATATCTGGATTTTTGCTGCGAACGAGTTCAAGTGCGCGCACGTTGGCTTCTTCTAACAGGTCGACTAACTTAACGACGCCGCCGCTACGGGTTTTGAATGGACGGCCATCTTCGCCGTTCATCGTGCCAAAACCTAAGTGTTCCAATGACATATCTTCACGAACAAATTTAGCCAGCTTGGCTAGGCTGAAGACTTGTTGGAAATGCAGCGCCTGACGTAGGTCAACAAAATACAGTACGCGATCGGCTTTTAACACGTTCGAACGGTAGCGCATTGCCGCAAGATCTGAGGTGGCATACAAGTAGCCGCCATCAGCTTTTTGGATGATCACTGGTAGTGGCTCACCTTCTTTATTGCGGAAGGCTTCTTGGAATACAACTTTGGCGCCGTTGCTTTCGGTTAATAAACCTTGGGCATCTAAATCTTTAACTACTTGCTCGAGATCGGCGTTATACGCACTTTCACCGTGCACGTCGGCGCGGGTCAGGCTCACACCTAAACGGGCGTAGACTTCATGGCAGTGGCTCAACGAAATGTCGTTAAATTCGCGCCACAGTTTGTTGCAGTATTCGTCGCCAGATTGCAACTCAACCACTAATTGACGAGCGCGGGTCGCAAACTCGGCCGATTCGTCGAAGCGCAGTTTGGCAGCGCGGTAAAAGTTTTCTAAATCAGACAGTTCAAGTTGCGCTTTCTCACCATTTTTGGCGCGTAGCTCTTCCATATAGGCCAGCAACATACCAAATTGTGTACCCCAGTCGCCCACATGGTTTTGACGAATGACTTTGTGGTCTAAAAATTCCAGCGCACGTACCACACTGTCACCAATGATGGTTGAACGTAGGTGACCTACGTGCATTTCTTTGGCGAGGTTTGGTGAAGAGTAATCAACAACAACGGTTTGCGGTGTCGGTAACTTGATACCTAAATGCTCATCGTTGACGGCATTTTGCAGTTGATCCGCTAAGGCGCTGTCGTTGATAAAAAAGTTGATAAAGCCAGGACCTGCGATCTCAACCTTAGCCACATAAGCCGAAGCCGGTAAGGTGTCGATGATCAGTTGGGCTAATTCGCGTGGATTCTTGCCTGCGACCTTAGTCAGCATCATGGCTAAGTTGGTTGCCAAGTCGCCATGACTCTTATCCTTGGTTCGATCTACCTGAATGCGCGCTTCAAAGTCAGCAGGCACAATACCTTGTTGTTTAAAGGATTCTAGAGTTTGTTCAAGTAATGATTGGATATGTGATTTCATGGGTTCTAATCGGCACTAACTTTAAGAGTGAATACAGGGAATAACCGCATATTTTAGCCGTTTGTGGCTAACAATTGCTATCTTCCCGATGATTTTTTATCAAATGGCGCTTAAATACTTATCAAATACTCGACTCAGAGGAGATCCTGTGGATCTCTGTCTAAGCTCCATCGGCAGCGCTTGGCTTCGATAAGCTGCTCTACAAGCGGATGAATACGTTCAAACTCTTGCTGCAGACGGTTGCGGTTTTTAGCTTGGAATAGCAGTTGGCGACGGAACTTGCCGGCTTTTTTATCTAAGGGCGCTGGCATAGGACCAATTACCTCAAATTCTTTATCTTGCGGCAAAAGCGCGGCGAAGGCGTTGAGAAAGTTATCGGCATCACTGGCTAAGTGCGCTTCGGCGCGCACCAACACCATGTGCCATGCTGGCGGCAGCAGTGCTTGTTGACGCTCTTTTAACTGGCTGCGAGCAAACTCGCCATAACCGCGATGCAGCAAATCCCGCAAAATAGGATTGTCGCTCTGGTGAGTTTGCAATAATACCGTGCCGGGTTTGCTGGCGCGCCCAGCACGACCGGCGACTTGGGTATAGAGTTGCCCAAAACGCTCGGGCGCGCGGAAGTCGGCGCTAAATAAGGCGCCATCGACATCGAGTAGCCCAACAAGCGTCACATCAGGGAAGTGATGACCTTTGGCCAGCATTTGCGTGCCGACGAGGATTTTATATTCGCCCTTATGAATTGCGTTTAAGTGGGTTTCTAATGAGCCTTTTAGGCGAGTGGTATCGCGGTCGATGCGCACCACTGGATGTTTCGGAAACTCCTGTTGCAGTGCCTCGGCGAGTTGCTCTGTGCCTATACCTTGGCCCATCAACATAGTGCTACCACATTTGTGACATTGCTTAGGTATGGCATATTGATTGCCGCAATGGTGGCAGCAAATTTCACCAAGGGATTGATGCACTGTGAAAAACGCGTCGCAGCGGTCGCACTCGTGTAAGTGCCCACACTCGTGGCAAAGCAGAGCGGGTGCGAAGCCGCGGCGATTGAGAAACAGTAATACTTGGTTGCCTGCGTCTAAATGCAGACGGATTTCGTTCAGCAGCGGCACCGACATTCCTGCTTTTAACGGCATATTTTTAATGTCGATAATGCCTTGGCGCACTTTTTTAGCTGCGCCAGCGCGCTCACCCAATTGCAAATGATGGTAACGGCCACTTAAGGCATTTTGTAGACTTTCGAGTGAGGGGGTTGCCGTGCCTAATATCACAGGAATTGATTCTAAATGGCCTCGCATGACTGCCAAGTCACGGGCGTGGTAACCGACGCCTTCCTGTTGCTTGAAGCTACTGTCGTGTTCTTCATCGAGTATGATGATGCCGGGATAGGCCATCGGCGTGAACAAAGCCGAGCGGGTGCCGATAATGATGGCGGCCTGACCACAGCGGGCTTGGCGCCAAGCTTCGAGTCTTTGATTGTCGGTTAACCCTGAGTGCAATATGGCGACATTGACTTTAAAACGGCGCTTAAAGCGATTGATAGTCTGGGGTGTTAAACCGATTTCAGGCACTAAAATTAACGCTTGCTTGCCTTGCTTGAGGATTTCCTCGAGCACCGCCAAATAGACTTCAGTTTTACCCGAACCGGTAATGCCTTCTAATAAAGTACAGTGATACCCTTGTTGCAGATTTAACGTGGCAACGGCGACGGCTTGTTCTTTATTGAGTTTATGTGGCGTTTCGTCCATTTCGAGTGTGGTACGCCAGTCGAGGTTAAGCTCGGCGATTTTTTCGTGGCGTGCCACCCAGCCTTTATCTTCTAGGGCTTTCAGTGCCGCTTTACTGATATCTAAGCTGATCACTTCTTCTTGGGTTAAGCTGGCGGGTTTGAGTAACTCGAGTAATTTTTTCTGTGCGGGTGCTCGCTTAACCGCTTCGGGCGCAATATTTTGGCCTATCTCAGTTAATTGCCAGAATTGGATCTTTTGCGGCGCGGCATCGAGCCCTTTGCGAAGGGCCACTGGTAAGGCTTGGGTTAGCATCTGCCCTTGGCTGCAAAAATAGTATCTCGCGGCCCAAAGGGTTAATTTATAAAGTGATTCAGGCAACAAAGGTTTATCGTCGATAAACTCAAGCACAGACTTAATCTGCTTAGGCGCTAAGCTGCACGTATCTGTGATACCTGTGACTAATCCGATTAATTGTTGACGACCGAAGGGGACTTTAACGCGCACGCCTATCTGCGGTGTACTAGGATAAGTTTCGGGTACGCGGTAGCTAAAGGTTTGCCGCATAGGCACAGGTAACGCAACTTCGACAAACAATGACATATGCAGGCAAGTCTTAGGCAAGAATGTGGTTTAGTGTACTCAGCGCGGCTGGCTAGGGCTAGCCCTAATGATGGTTTACCAAGGATAGTTGAGAGTAAATAAATGGCTAATATAGTGAAATCATTAGGTCTACTCGCGTTAGTGTGTAGCGCACAGAGCATGGCTCAAGTCTCCCATGTGAGCGTTAACAGCCGCATGTTTGAGTTAGGTGGTTATCCTAAACTCAGGGTGAATGTGATTGCGGACAATCAAGACATGTCGCGCTTAGAGTTTGTAGTGCAGCAAGCCGGCAGCGAAGAAAAGTTAATGGTTGAGGCGCTTAATCGCTTTTTAGTTTTGCTTACGGGTGTTGAAGATGTAAAAGATGACAAGGCTAAACTCTTAGTGAGGGAGTATCGACTCGACCGATGGTATGAGGTCAAAAGTATCAATCTATTTGGTGAGGCTAAGCCAACATTGGCCACGCTAACCGTAAAAGCGGCATCGGGCAGTAAAAATACGACGACAGCGCTGGTGCAAAAGCGTGCGGATAAAGTGAATGTTCAGTCTGTAAAAGTGGCCGCAGAATCCACATCAGTGGTGGGTGCTAAGACCGCGACGGCGGTTATTGCGGCTGCAAATACTCATGTAGATGCTCATGTAAATACTAAGCCCACAGTGCCAGCGGCTGAAGTTGTGACTGGCTTTAAATTTCCTGAAGCAGCGGATGAGCAAAATACCCAGGTTGCCGAGGTAAAGGCTGTCGCCAAAAACTCTGAACCTGTTGCCGTTAAAGCAACGTCTGCTGAAACTATGATGCCTGAGCCTGTTATGTCTGAAGTCGTAGTCACTGAAGCAGTTAAGACAACAAATAGCGAACTCAAAGTGAATGCCGCTGAAACGTCCCCAACAGCTTCGCAGACACCTGAACATTGTCAGTTAACTTATCTTGCAGGTGAGACCTTGTGGCGTATCGCCAATCGCTATGCCAACGATTGGGACGTGAGTGTCTATGGCGCTATGCTGGCGATCTATGAGGCGAATCCTGCGGCGTTCTCAAAAAATAAAATCAACGCACTCAAGAGTAATGCGGCTCTGTCCTGTCCTTCGAAAATGATTTTGGCACAGCATGCTAACGCCAAAGAGGCTCAGGCGATGTTTGAAGCTAAAGAGGCGGGAAAATGAAGCGGCGAACTAAAGTCAAAATAGCCGCAGATTAACCGCCAAACGCTCAGATAATCTACTTGTATCCCTTGTGGGTATGCTGTACCATTCTGCGCCCTAAACATATTGTTATTAACATGCATGTGGTGTCCGACTACGGGTTGGAAGAGCGACATGGCCTTACACTTTTGAGGTAACCCCAATGAAACCAGGTATCCACCCAAAATACGCTATCATCACTGCAAACTGTACTTGTGGTAACGTTATCAAAGTAAACTCTACTGCTGGTAAAGATCTGCATTTAGACGTATGTGGTGCATGTCACCCATTCTACACTGGTACACAAAAAGTTGTTGATACAGGCGGTCGTATCGACAAATTCAACAAGCGCTTCGCAGTGCTTGCAAAGAAATAATTGCGATTGCAATGTTTCTAGAAAAGGCGCCTATGGCGCCTTTTTGCTTTCTATCATTTGCCGAACCGCTTTATTTACGCCTATCTTAATACTTATGTTAAATCCCCCATCTGGTACGACTTCACTCAATTAATCGTCAACTTATTGCGTATTGCGAGTTCAAGTATGTAATTCGACTTATTTATAGCAATTAACTATAAGATAAATATGCTAGCCGCTAGATATTGTAATTTAACCAACATTTTTGAGATTAACGCGCTACAACTAGCACTATAACTACAAAATATATGTTTGTTTCCTACAAAATATATTAAGAAATGCAGCTTTATTATAGGAGATAAGTTTATAAAACTAAGCTTAGAGGGTCTATTTTAAGGCTAAAGTGAAATTTCTGAATCTCTTATTTAAAAATTCCCCTTATTGGCGTATCTTACCCCGACCAGCCAGACTATTAACATCACCCTTTGGTGAGACTAGATGTGTGTTGGTAGGCCTTACTCTCATAAATTATAAATGTCGCATTTCAGGATTTTAAAATGTCAGATATTCGTCAACAAGCACTCGATTATCATGAATTTCCAATACCAGGCAAAACCGCAGTTTGCCTTACCAAACCTGCCGAAACGAGTCACGATCTCGCCCTAGCTTATAGCCCTGGTGTGGCTGAGCCTGTGCGTGAAATCGCGGCTAATCCTGACAATGCGTATCGTTATACCAATAAAGGTAATACGGTTGCCGTGATTACTAATGGTACGGCGATCTTAGGTTTAGGCAATTTAGGCCCCTTGGCTTCTAAACCTGTGATGGAAGGCAAAGCATTATTGTTCAAGCATTTTGCAAATATCGATTCGACAGATATTGAGATCACCCATAATACGCCTGAAGAATTTATCAATACAGTTGCAGCGATTGCTGACACTTTTGGTGGTATCAATCTTGAAGATATTAAAGCGCCCGAATGCTTTGTTATCGAACGTGAATTGATTGCCCGTTGTAAAGTGCCGGTATTCCATGACGATCAGCACGGCACCGCAATTGTGACTGCGGCGGGTATGATTAATGCGCTGGAAATTCAAGGCAAGTTGATCAGCGACGCAACGTTTGTATGTATGGGCGCCGGTGCTGCTGCCATTGCTTGTATGACTATGTTGGTCAAATGTGGTGCGAATCGCGCTAACATTTATATGCTAGACACTAAAGGTGTTATTCATTCTGGCCGTACTGATCTCAATGAATATAAAGCGCTATTTGCGAATGATACCGATAAACGCACGCTTCTTGATGTTATTAAAGGCGCAGACGTGTTTTTAGGCCTATCAGGTCCTGACGTGATTGGTGCAGAAGAAGTTGCGCTGATGGCTGATAAACCGGTGATTTTTGCCTGTTCTAACCCAGATCCTGAAATCAAACCGGCACTGGCTCACGCAACGCGTAGCGATTTGATCATGGGTACGGGTCGCAGCGATTATCCAAACCAAGTGAATAACGTATTGTGTTTCCCGTTTATTTTCCGTGGTGCCTTGGATGTACGTGCGTCATGCATTAATGATGAGATGAAAATCGCCGCAGTTCATGCCATTGCTGCACTGGCAAAAGAGCCTGTGCCTGCGAGTGTATTAAAGGCTTATCCTAATGTGACTTCACTGAGTTTTGGCCCTGAATATGTGCTACCAAAACCTATGGACCCACGTTTGTTGCCTAATGTTGCCCGTGCGGTTGCACAAGCGGCGATTGACTCTGGTGTCGCTGCTATCCCTACTTTACCTAAATACGCTGACTAAGCTAAAAGTGGTAAAAACATCGAAAAGAGGCTAATTAGCCTCTTTTTTGTTTTTAAGTGGACATTAAAGTCACAGCGTCTTGGTTGCCTTTTAGGTTATGCTACTGAATAATCAACGGACAACTTTGTTGTACTCCTGTTAAAATCGCACAAATAATTATAATAATCCTGCAGGATAGCGGATAGATGAAATTCACCCGAATGTTAACTACAAAATTAACCAGCTTTTGGTTAATGTCATTAGCCGCTATTGCCTTCGTATTTTTGCTTAGCGCTATGATGAGTTTCGTGCAGCTGACCTATAAATTTCAGCAGCAAAAAGTCGCCGAACTCGAAACTATGTTAGTGGACCAATATCAACACCAACCCGATTGGGATTTGGAGGCTTGGCTGCCGCCCATGCTGCTCGCCTACAATGCTGTTGATTTTCGGCTGACCTTGAAAGATGAAGTGATCTTTGCCTATGAAGGCAATCTCACTACGCAAAATGCCATGGTGTATGACCATGTGTTAGATCCAAAATCTGGTCTGCGTATGCAGCTGACCTTGACCCAACCCTTCGAGCATTACACTTTTAGTTGGTATGAAATCCTCATCCTGTTGGTCGGTGTGTTAGCTGTGGCAGCCTTAGTGCGTTTTGGCTATTTATGGTTTTCCCAGCAATTGGATGGCATTGAAGAATTAGCCTTACGCAGTCGATTGATTCTGCAAGGTAAGCACGAGCAAGCACTCGCGACTCCCGGAAATGGCAAGCCAAGGCTTATTAACCGTGCTTTGACCAAGTTGTTAGAAGAATTACAAGACGCACAAAAAGAGCGCGGTCGTTTTGACAAGTTCATTCGTTCTAATACCTTTCTCGATGCGGAAACGCGCATTGGTAATCGACTTTTCTTAAATAACCGTCTCGACGCCCTTAGTCATAATCAGGCGATGCTCGCCCATGGGGTGATTTATTTATTAGAGATGGATGATCTGGATTTACTGCAGCAATCCCAAGGTGAAGCGGTAACCAAAGAGTTATTAAACTCGACTGTTAACGCGATAAGCCAATTACTGCAAACCCAAGCCAACAGTATTTTTGCCCGTCGTTCCCACAATCAATTTGCCATAGTCGTGCCGCAAATCTCGTTAATTGAAGCCGACCAATTCGCCAGTAAGTTGCTTAAGATATGTTTGAGCCAGCCGTTACCTGAAGTCGAGAATAGCGATAACTTTTTCCACCTCGGATGCGCTTATTTTACCGCGGGCGACAATGCGGCGCAGTTAATTGAAGAAGCCGATATGGCTTTGAGGGCGGCACAATTACAGGGCAATAGTAATTGGTTTATGTACGACAAAGGCGCGATTGATGAAGAGTTTGCTAAAGGCTCAGTGCGTTGGCGCAGCTTTTTAGAAAACGCGTTAGTGCAAAGGCGATTCTTCCCCTTTAGCCAGCCGATAATTGATTCAGATGGTAATGAGCACCATAAAGAGATATTTACTCGGGCGCGGGATAATCAAGGCGCGCTAATTCGTGCCACACTGTTTATTCCAATGGCGAATAAATGTGGTTTAATGCCGCAAGTCGAACGGCAAATTATTGAGCGGGTATTATTGTTACTGTCGAATGAATTAGTGGGTGGCGTACAGAATACTCAAACAAATAAAAAACCAGCGTCACAGATATACAGTATTAATCTGAGTTTGGATTCGCTAATGAGTCGAGCTTTTACCCAATGGCTAAAAACGACGCTGTTAGAATATCGCCATCTGACCACGCGACTGATTTTCGAAGTGTCGGAAGATATCGTTATTCAACATCAAGAAAAGTTGCAGCCTAAATTAGATATGATCCGTAAAATGGGCGCGAGATTATGCGTCGATCATGTGGGCCAGCAGGTCGTTGGCACTTACTATATTCGTGAATGTCATTTTGATCTAATTAAGCTACATAGATCGATTGTGCGGCATATTCATTTACGCCCAGAAAACCAATTATTCATCCGTAGCTTGATTGGCGGTTTGTATCGAACGGAAGTGCAAGTTTGTGCCGAAGGGGTTGAAGTCTTCGAAGAATGGCAGACGCTGCAAATCCTCGGCGTTGGTGCAGCGCAGGGAATGTATTTCAGTGAACCCATTGAAGCTAAGTAAGGCAAGTGTGGTATTTGGGTGACTAATGTCGTCTTAGAGACAAATAGATCCTATTATTCACGTATTTATCTATAAAATACGAGTATTTGCAGCTAAACTATTCAGTGCCAAAATAATGACGTTTGCCGTTTAAATTAGGTATAAAGCAGTTCATAGGGCAAGGAATACTGGAGAGTGGAGTAACAGGAAGTTTAAGCATAAGAGACTACTCACGCTTTTAAATTCAGTTGGTTACAGGCATCTTTATGGAAAAAAGTCTTATAGGTCGACTCGCCTTTTGGCAGAAAAGAACGGATCCGACTAGCCTTGGCGTCTATGTTTGTGCCGATAAATTATGGGTTTACGCACCTGCTCAAGGAGATAGTGCTGAGCAGTGGTTACCGTTTGAGCTTAAAGATGAACACTGGTCATCGGCGTTTGCTGCCGTCGCTAAATCCTTCCCTAATGCCCAGTTACAACTGATTTTGGCTTCAGGGCTTTATCAATTACTGCTGACCGATAAACCCAATGTCGATACTGTCGAATTATCCCAAGCCTTGCTGTGGTCAATTAAAGACATGGTTACGCTACCTGTGCCGCAAATCCATTTAGACTATTTCGAGTCACCCATTCCCAGTAATAAAATCAATGTGGTGGTGGTCGATAAAGCTAAACTCGTGAGTATGGTACAGGCCATTCATGAACAAAATTTACAACTTATCGGTATCAGTATCGAAGAGTTAGCCATGACCAACTTATTTGGTGATGACAACCAAGCTCGTCTGGTGGTCAGCCATATTCCAGGGCAAGAGTTGTTATTGACTGTGGTTAAGCAAGGTCAGCTGTATATGCAGCGGCGTGTGCGCGGATTTGCTCAGCTGGATAAGACCCAAGCCGATGAGTTAACTTATGGCATGGCAGACAATTTAAGTTTAGAAATTCAGCGCTCTATGGATTACTTTGAAAGCCAGTTAAGGCAAGCTCCGGTATCTTCTATTGAACTTCTCGCTGATGGTGCCGTGGATACTTTAGCTAAGCTAGTGTCGGCAAACTTTAATCAAGCTGTGAATGTCATCGATAAAAGCTGTGTTGGCGCGCGAATGGCGGGATTAGCCTTCGCCGAATTTTCCAGAGGTGCTGAGTGATTAAATACCGAGTCAATCTCTACACTCCTTCCTTACTTCCGCTGAAGCAAAGATTAACCTTTGCACGTTTGGGGGCTTATGCTGCGGGATTTTTGGTCCTATTTGCGGCTTTAGGCGGTTATAGCTACTGGCAAGTCAGTGAGCTGCAACAGGCTCAGCAATTGGCTGCTCAGCAAAAGCTGCAATTCGATACCCAAAAACAGGCATTAGAAGCACAAATTGCCGCGCGTAAACCCGATGCCGATCTCGTTGCGCGAGTAGATTTAGCGGCACAACAGTTAGAGCTGAAGCAGTTACTCATGGGTGAATTGAGCCTTAGGGCCTCTCTAACCAGCCGAGGTTTTGCGCCTGTACTTAAAGATTTAGCGGTCGTGTCGGATGCGAGCGTGTGGCTTAGTCATATTGTCATTAATGAGCAAGATTTTATGTTCGAAGGTTTTGCCGACCATCCCCAAAGCATTCCGCAGTGGATTGGCAAACTTAAGACTACGCAGACTTTAAAGGGGCAAGCTTTCTCGTCGATGAGCATGGATCGCGGTGAAGATAAACCTTTGGCCTTTACCTTGAAGAGCGATAACAAGGAGGAGGCCGCGCAATGAAGCAAAAGTTAGCCCAACTAGGACAACAGTTTGATGCGTTAAGTCGCCGTGAGCGAGTGCTGATCTCAGTCGCCATTCTGGCCGTGGTCGGTATGCTGAGTTATTTACCCTTAGAGTCCCTGTGGAAAACCCATGTGGCCTTGTCACAACAGCTAAAAGCCTTAGAGCAAGAAAACGCGATTTCGGCCCAGCAGGTTGACTTGTATCAGCAACGTTTAGCCTTAGATCCCAATCAAGATTACCAACAGCGTTTAGTCTTGTTAGAGCAACAAAATCAAGCCTTAGATGCCCAGCTCAATGAGCAGATGGTGGATATGGTGCCGGCAGACTATATGCCACAGCTGCTGGGTAATTTACTGGGACAAGTGCAAGGGATTAAATTAATTAAGTTTATGTCGATAGCGCCCATTCCCCTGTTAGCTGTGGGTGAAGAGAAGAAACTCAATCTGTATAGCCATGGTATTCGTATGAGCTTAGAGGGCGATTATTTCTCTGTGCTGCGCTTTGTGGAAGCCGTTGAGGCCATGCCTGATAAACTTTATTGGAAGCGTCTCGACTATAAAGTCGCAGAATATCCCCAAGCGACAGTAGAGATTGAACTTTATACCTTGAGCATTAATAAGGACTTTATCAGTGTCTCTAAATAAGTCTTATATTATCAGTGTGTTGTTATTGGTCAGCAGCCCTATGGTGTCTGCTGAATCACTGCGCGACCCTACCTTGCCTGGTAAAGGTTTTGCGGTGGTCGGTCATGCGAGCCAAGCGCAGGCTCAGGCAATGGTACTTAATAGCATAGTGAGTTCAGGCAACACGGCTTATGCTGTGATAAATAACAAGATATTGTCTGTTGGCGACAACATTGAGGGGCTTAGTATCGTCAAGATTACCCCCACTTATGTGTCGCTGTCCGATGGACGGAAATTGACATTGTTTCAAGCAATAACAGAGAGATAGGGAATACACCTCAGATGAAAGCGATTAAATACTTTACACCTCTGCTCTCACTTTGCCTTGTGGCGTGTCAGACCACAAATAGGCCACAGCCGGAGGCGAGTAAGGCGGCACTAGCGGCCTCAATGGCGACGGCGACGGCATCAACGACGCCACCGCCTGCGACTATGCCGGATGCGGTTCAGCGAGAATTGAATTCGGGCGCTTTACTGTCAGGCTTAACCCCTGCGCTGGAGACTGAGCGTCGTTTCGATGTCTCTGCCCATGATGTGGATGCCAAAGTATTTTTTCCAAGCTTAGTCCAAGGTACGCCGCTGAGTGTTGCCGTGCATCCTGATGTGCAAGGTACGATTTCGTTATCCCTTAAAGGTGTAACTTTAAGCGAAGCAATTCAAGTGGTTGAAGATATCTACGGTTACGAAGTGAGCCGTGAAGGGCGTATTCTAAGAGTGTTCCCCGCTGGAATGCGTACTGAGACTTTCCCGCTGAATTATCTTTATATGGAGCGCGACGGCTTATCTGTGACCTCAGTGAGTTCTGGGCGCATTTCCGATAGCAATAATTCCAATAGTAATTCGAACAATAACAACTCAAATAACAGTGGTTCGAGTAATAATAATTCCAACAGCAGTAACGGCAACAACTCCAGCAGCAATGGCAGCAGCGATAGCAGTAACGGTACATTTATCCGCTCGCGCACTAAGACTGATTTTTGGGGCGAGCTGAAAGAAACGTTGACGGCGATTATTGGTGACACAGGAAATGGGCGGCAAGTGGTGGTTACGCCGCAGGCGGGTTTAGTGACCATTCGTGCTTTCCCAAGTGAATTACGCCAAGTTCGCACTTTCTTAAATTCCGCCGAGAGTCATCTGCAGCGCCAAGTAATCTTGGAGGCTAAGATCATCGAAGTCACATTATCTGATGGCTATCAGCAAGGTATCCAATGGGAGAATGTGCTGGGTCATGTCGGCAATACGAATGTGAATTTTGGGACTTCGAAAGGCCCTGGTTTAAGCGATAAAATCACTTCGGCGATTGGTGGTGTGACCTCGCTGAGTATTAAAGGCTCCGACTTTACGACCATGATCAATCTATTAGATACCCAAGGCGATGTGGATGTATTGTCTAGCCCAAGGGTGACTGCATCGAATAACCAAAAAGCTGTGATTAAAGTCGGTACCGATGAGTATTTTGTCACTGACGTTTCATCGACCACAGTAGCGGGCGCAACGCCTGTGACCACTCCACAAGTCGAGCTCACGCCGTTTTTCTCAGGCATTGCCTTAGATGTCACGCCGCAAATTGATAGTGACGGTAATGTGTTATTGCACGTGCATCCATCCGTTATCGATGTGAAAGAGCAGACTAAAGATATCAAAGTGAGTGATGCTTCGTTGGAGCTACCTTTAGCGCAGAGTGAAATTCGCGAGTCTGATACCGTTATCCGCGCCGCTTCCGGTGACGTAGTCATCATAGGTGGCTTGATGAAGAGCGAAAATACCGAAGTCGTCTCGCAAGTGCCTTTGTTGGGTGATATTCCTTTCCTCGGGGAATTGTTTAAAAACCGCAGCAAGCAAAAGAAGAAAACTGAGCTGATTATTCTGTTAAAACCTACGGTAGTTGGCGTCGATACCTGGAAAACTGAGCTACAACGTTCTAAGACCTTATTAGATCGTTGGTATCCGGAGACAAAGTAAGCTTCTATGTATCAGAAGCATTTTGGCTTAAACCAAGCCCCATTTTCATTGACACCCAATACCGGATTTTTTTTCGGCCTATCGCCACACGTAGAAGCCCTGCAAGTGTTGCAAACTGCGCTACAAACGGGTGAAGGTTTTATCAAGGTGACAGGGGAGGTGGGGACAGGTAAAACTCTGATTTGCCGCAAGCTTATCAATGAATTACCGACTAAGTTCCATTGCGCCTATCTACCCAATCCTTACCTTACGCCTGCAGAGTTACGCTGGGCGGTGGCGAGTGAGTTAGGCCTTAAATACGCCAGCAATATCGACCAGCAGCAGCTCACTGGGCTTATCCAGCAGCAGCTTTTAGCTTTGAGCGCCCATGGTCACGCCATCGTATTAGTGCTCGATGAAGCGCAGGCATTGCCGGACGACAGTTTAGAGGCGCTGCGGTTATTCACTAATCTCGAAACCGAGACGCGTAAGTTATTGCAGGTGGTGTTATTTGGGCAACCCGAACTTGATGAAAGACTTAAACGCCAAGAATTCAGGCAATTAAGACAACGTATTACTTTTAGCTACAACCTTCGCCCACTGACATGGGATGAAACCGATGCTTATATTCGTCACAGATTAGCCATAGCAGGGCGTGCGGGCGAACCACTCTTTACATCACGGGAAACACGTCAGATTGCCTATGCGTCCCGAGGGATCCCCAGATTGATCAATATTCTTGCCCACAAAGCCTTGTTACTGAGTTTCGGCGAGGGTGCTACGCGTGTGCAAACCTCCCACGTTAAAGCAGCGATTCAAGACACTGAAGATGCGAGCGTGCGCCGATTATTGTCGTGGAAATGGCTGCCTTTTTTCACTCTGATAACTGTGGTGTTCGGTTTGGGATTACAACACGTTTTGAGGAGTGTTGTATGAGCGTGATCAACAAGATGTTGCAGGATCTCGACAAACGTCAGCAGGGGCATGAACTCAGCAATGTGGCTCAGCCGCAGGTGCAATATTTAGCTCGCAGGCGTTCATCATCTCACTGGCTGCTGCTCTGTGGTTTGTCACTGCTATTCGGTGGCGGCACGGTTTATGGCTGGCAATTTTTCATGGCAGAGCCTGCAGAAGCGACAGCTTCAGCTCAAGCGCAGGAACAACATACATTAACCGCCCAAACTGAGTCTGTGCGGATGGAGAGTCTTGTCTCAAACGAATCTGCACCTAACGTCGATGCCGCTGCTGAACCATTGAAGCTTGCGACGACACAGAAGATTGCGGCAGCGATGACAGCGAATAGTGAAGAGTTTGAACCAAGTGCCAGCGAAGTGGCATCGAGTCAGGCACCAGAATTGGGAACCGCAAAAGAGGCTGAACCTGAGCAACAAGCTCAGTCTCAGTCTCAGTCGCAACCCCAACAAAAACCACAAGCAGACGTGAGCCTTGCACTCGCAGATGACAAGGTCGATACGGTAAGCGAGCCAAGCCATTCACAGCCAAATCGTGCGACATCGAGTGTGCGTAGCGCCGAGGTCACTGTAGCCGCGCCCTCTGCATTAATGATGTCGGAGCGGGCCAGTGTTGCCGCCGATAATGAAGGTAACGCGAGTAATGGGCTTAACGACGCTGATGCAGGCACTAATCAACTCGCGCCCAAAGAACAAGGGCAAATGGCGATTACTGAGGTGAAGTTAACCCCAAAGCAGCTAGCAAAGAAGCGGTTTACGTTAGCGAGTGAGGCCGAAAGGGATGGCAAGCTCAAAGAGGCCATTAGTTACTATGAGCAAACATTAGGCTTTGATCCCAGTATGCACGAAGCGCGCAAGCAATTGGCTGCGCTGCATTATGGTCAAGGTCAATTAGCCAAAGCCAGCGAAGTGTTGCAGCAAGGTATGCTGTTATTCCCGCAGCAATTAGACTTTGCCTTATTGCTCGCTCGGGTTCAGCAAGCCGCTGGTCAGGCTGATCTCGCATTAGCGACGTTAGCCAACATACCTGATACGCATCCGCTGGCGAGACAAAAGTGGATGGCACAATCGGATCTGGCGCAAAAGCTAGGGCAGTTTTCCGTGTCGGAACAAGCCTACAGGCAGTTATTACAACAAGAACCCCAACAGGCTAAATGGTGGATGGGACTAGCTTATGCGCTTGATTCGCAGCAGCAATTCTCCCAAGCACGCCAAGCCTATCGGACTGCATTAGGCCACAGAGGCTTATCGGCGCAGGCGAGTGCCTTTATCGAACAACGTTTGACTCAGCTAGGAGATAGCCAATGAAACCCAGATTAAAAATGCGTTTGGGCGATCTGTTAGTTCAAGAAGCCATTATTACCGAAGCGCAGTTGCAACAGGCGTTAGGCGAGCAGCGTAATACGGGCAAAAAACTGGGTCGTACCCTCATTGATCTGCAATCGATTACAGAGCATCAGTTGCTGCAGTTCTTGTCGCAACAATTGAATGTGCCTTTGCTCGATATCAGTAAAATGCCAATCCCAGCGGAAGTCGTGCATCTGATTCCTGAGGTGCAAGCCCGACGTTTCCGCGCTTTAGCGGTTGAAGACAGGGGCGATAGCGTACTGGTAGCTATGAGTGATCCTGCCGATTTGCAGGCGCTCGATCACCTCGAAATGCTTATCGCACCTAAGCGTTTGAAGTTAGCGGTAGCGCCCGAGCAGCAACTGCTGCAAGCGTTTGATAACTTATATCGCCGTACAGATCAAATTGCTCAGATCGCCGGTAAGCTCGAAGAAGAATACGCCGCCGATGAGATGTTCGATTTAGCCAGTCTGACTTCTGGCGACAGTGACAACGAAACCACTGTGGTTAAGTTGCTGCAGTCGATTTTTGAGGATGCGGTGCAAATGCGCGCCTCGGATATCCATATAGAACCCGGTGATAAAGCCCTACGTATTCGCCAGCGTATCGATGGTCAGTTACACGAAACGATTCTGAATGAAGTTAATATTGCCGCAGCTTTAGTATTGCGACTTAAGTTGATGGCAGGACTCGATATTTCTGAAAAACGTTTGCCGCAGGATGGCCGTTTCCACATGGAAATCAAAGGTCACCATATCGATGTGCGTATGTCGACTATGCCGATTTACCACGGCGAATCTGTGGTAATGCGGTTACTCGACCAATCGGCGGGTTTATTGACCCTAAACGAAACCGGTATGCCGCCTGCTATTTTGGCGCGTATTCGTAAACAGATTAAACGTCCCCACGGCATGTTGTTGGTTACTGGTCCCACGGGTAGCGGTAAAACCACCACTTTGTACGGTATTTTGAGCGAGCTCAATACCGCCGACCGTAAGATCATTACGGTGGAAGATCCGGTCGAGTATCAATTGCCGCGGATCAACCAAGTTCAAGTTAACCATAAGATTGGCTTAGACTTTTCCAACGTATTGCGCACCACCTTGCGTCAAGATCCCGATATTATCATGGTCGGGGAAATGCGTGACCAAGAAACCGTTGAGATTGGTTTAAGGGGCGCATTAACGGGTCACTTTGTGCTATCGACCTTGCATACCAACGATGCGGTCACCAGTGCACTGCGTTTGCTCGATATGGGCGCCGCCAGTTATTTGGTCGCCAGTGCCTTGAGGGTGATTATTGCCCAGCGTTTAGTGCGCCGCGTTTGCCATAACTGTGGCGTTGAGTATCAGCCGACACCGCAGGAAAAAGCCTGGCTGAGTAGTGTGAGCCATAAAGATTTTAGCCATGCGAACTTTAGAATTGGTACCGGCTGCCAGAGTTGTAACGGCAGCGGTTATCGTGGGCGTATCGGTATTTTTGAAATCCTCGAGTTGGATGAGAAGATGATCGATGCGATGCGTACCGGTAATCCGCAGGATTTTGCCAGAGCCGCGTTGCAGAGCCCTAACTTCACCCCACTCGCCGAGTCAGCGTTGCAATATTTGAGCGAAGGCATGACGACCATTGAAGAGGTAGCTAAGCTGGTAGAGGACGTGAGTGAATCTCAGATACCTTTGTCGAAGGATATTATTAGCCAACAAGGCGTTGAGGCGTAATTATGCCGATTTATCAATACCGTGGACGCAGTGGTCAAGGTCAATCCGTTACGGGGCAGTTGGATGCCGCGTCGGAAAGTGCTGCCGCTGACATGCTATTGGCGCGGGGTATTATTCCCCTCGAAGTCAAAGTCGCTAAAGTGGTTAAGTCATTCTCACTGACCCAGCTGTTTGGTGGAAAAGTTGCGTTAGAAGAATTACAGATCTTTACTCGGCAAATGTATTCTCTGACTCGTTCTGGCATCCCGATTTTACGGGCGATTGCGGGGTTGTCTGAAACGGCACATTCCCAGCGGATGAAAGATGCGCTCAACGATATTTCTGAGCAGCTCACCGCAGGACGGCCCTTGTCATCATCCATGAATCAACATCCCGATGTATTTGATTCCTTGTTTGTTTCTATGGTGCACGTGGGAGAAAACACCGGTAAGTTAGAGGATGCCTTTATTCAGCTTTCGGGTTATATCGAGCGTGAGCAGGAAACGCGGCGACGAATTAAATCGGCCATGCGTTATCCCATGTTTGTCTTGATTTCGATTGCACTCGCTATGGTGATCCTCAATATCATGGTGATCCCTAAGTTCGCCGAGATGTTTTCCCGCTTTGGCGCCGACTTGCCGTGGGCGACAAAAGTGCTGATAGGTACATCGAATCTGTTTGTGAATTATTGGGCGCTGATGTTGGTGGCGCTGATTGGCACTATCATTGGCATCCGTTATTGGCACCATACGGAAAAGGGCGAGAAACAGTGGGATAAGTGGAAGTTACACATCCCTGCCGTAGGATCGATTATCGAGCGCTCGACGTTAGCCCGTTATTGTCGCAGTTTCTCTATGATGCTGAGCGCTGGCGTGCCTATGACACAAGCCCTAAGTTTAGTGGCTGATGCGGTAGATAATGCCTATATGCACGACAAAATAGTCGGTATGCGCCGTGGGATTGAGTCTGGTGACTCTATGTTGAGGGTATCGAATCAGAGTAAGTTATTTACGCCATTAGTGCTGCAAATGGTGGCAGTGGGTGAAGAGACGGGGCAAATCGATCAATTACTCAATGATGCGGCAGACTTCTATGAGGGCGAAGTAGACTATGATTTAAAGAACCTCACCGCTAAATTGGAGCCTATTCTGATCGGTTTTGTGGCCGTGATTGTACTCGTGTTGGCCTTAGGGATATACCTGCCCATGTGGGATATGCTTAATGTGGTCAAGGGCGGTAAATAATCGATATGGATAATGTTTATCTTCTATCTTATGTGTGGGGCTGAGGTTAAATGCAGACTCAGCAAAAGGCAGAAAGCGATCTATTACGCATCTATGGGCGTATGATAACCATAGGGTTAGTGTTGGTTATCATGGCGGTGATTGGTGCTAAGTACTTTTTTACCTTACCGCAAATCGCTGCCCGTGGATTAGAAGTCGATCATGCACGTTTCTTAAATGTGCTGGTGATGGTGCGCTCCCAATGGCTATCTTTGGGCAAGCCGCCGCAGATGCAGTTGAATTGGGAGGCGTTTGACAACATATCCAAAGACACTGAGTTTAGTGTCGTTGATATCAATAGTTTAGGATGGCCACAACCTAAACAGTTAAACGGCCAAGGTTGCCAAGATTTGTGGCAGCAACTTATGGGTGCCGAAGTGGATAACGCAGGGCTGGTTGCTGATTATTTAGTTAAGGATAACAGCTGTCACTATCGGTCGCACAATGGCGATAGTTTAGGCTATCAACTGAACTCTGGCAGGGTCATTTTTTTGACTGCACCCTAAAATATTGTTAACTCAAAGGCTTTTTAAAATTGATTTAGCTGTTAGAATAAAATTTCTTAAGTATGGGGCATATATATGAAAACTAAGCAAACAGGTTTCTCATTAATAGAGCTTGTGATTGTGATTGTGATTTTAGGGCTACTCGCCGCAACCGCGATCCCACGATTCTTAAATGTCACCGATGATGCTGAAGACGCCAGTGTTGACGGCGTGGCCGGTGGTTTATCGACTGCCGTTAGCTTTGTACGTTCGCAGTGGGAAGTCGATGGGCGCCAAAATAGCAGTGTGATCTTAGATGGTACGTCAGTTTCGCTCGATCCTCGTTTTGGTTATCCAACGGGAACTTCAGTGACGGATGTGACTGCTATGACGGATGCGAGTTGCCAACAAGTATTTAATACCGTGCTGCAGAGCGCTCCTCGTAATGTACTCTACACTCAAGATGCGCGTAATCAACGTTATACCGTGCGCGTTATTGATGGCGCAGGTGGTAGCGCTAATTCGATTACAGGTACTGTCGTTGCTGGTTTAGATTTATGTGTTTATCACCAAGTGGCTTCACTGGTGCTAGATCAAACAACTGGCGTACCCACTCCTACACCGGATTTATCAACAGCTGGTGCGAAAGGAATAGTGTATAACCCAGGCACAGGTAAAGTGCTAAGCTTTACCCAAACGCCATTTGTGCCATAGGCTGTAATTAACAGTTTTATTTTGTTCATGTTTTAAGTAACTTAGTTCAGAAGTGACTTAACTTAATTAGTACTCACACGAGTACTCACTGATAAAGAAAGGTAGTTTGATATGAAAAGACAACAAGGTTTTACCTTAATTGAATTAGTCGTAGTGATCATTATCTTAGGTATTCTTGCTGTCACAGCGGCACCTAAGTTTATTAACCTGCAAGGTGATGCGCGTGTTTCTGCTTTGAATGGCCTAAAAGCCTCAATCCAAGGTGCTAATACTTTAGTTTATTCAAAGGCTGCACTGGCTGGAGTAGAAAAATCTACAACGGCTACATTGGTTGACATTGCTGGGACAACCGCTACCACTGATGATGTGTCAACTATTTTGGGTTATATGGATGATACTGCAACTAATTTTCCAAGAGCGTTGGATATTAGTATTGAAACTATAGCTGCGGATATTACTACTGGTAGCGCAGCCTCAACTAATAACTCTGATTGGGTTCTTTTCTCAGATAGCGGTACGGTTAAATTCTGGCAAAATGGTGCTCCATCTGCGTGTTTTATTCAATACACACCTGCTACATCGACCTCTGCACCAGCTTTTACAGCAACACCAAACGCTTCAGCTTGTTAATTTAATTTATGTGAATAGGCCTGCCTAGCAGGCCTTTTTTTTAGGTAAAATGCGGTTCTTACAGGATTTTAAAAATGAGTCCGCCAAGAATTTACCGACATTTATTTGCGTTAATCATACCGTTGGCAGAAACTGAACTTAGCACTTGAAATCAGCAATTAACCCGAGCGATGCTTAACTTATCTATGTCAAAACAGGCCGGATTTACCTTAGTCGAATTAGTGACGACCATCATCTTGATTTCAATTCTTGCTGTGGTTGTACTGCCTCGCCTGTTTACTAAGTCTTCCTACAGTGCCTATAGCTTGCGCAATGAGTTCATTAGCGAGCTGCGTCAAGTACAGCAAAAAGCGCTCAATAATACTGACAGGTGTTTTCGTGTAACTGTTTCTGGCACTGGTTATCAAGTGAGTCAATTCTCTGCCCGAAATGGGGCAGCTTGTTCTGGTACTGAATTATCGCCAAACCCGCTTTATACCCAAGCTTTTCAAGGTGGTGCTCAATTAGTGCTAGTAAGCCCTAACAGTACTAACAGCAGCAACTTCAGCCTAGATTTCGATATCAATGGTAGACCTTCGTTGGCTTGTAATGGGCCATGCATTAATGTGATTGCTAATGACACTGTGATGATTAATGTCTCCTCCGAGGGCTATATTTATGCGAATTAATCCTCGGCTGCTATTGGGCAAAGCATCAATAAAAGCATCCAAAAAAGCCAAACCACAGCAGGGTTTTACCCTTATCGAATTAGTGATTGGCATGCTGGTGATTGCCATTGCGATAGTGATGCTAACCAGTATGTTATTTCCCCAAGCTGATCGTGCGGCCAGCACCTTACATAGAGTACGCAGTGCTGAGCTTGCCCATTCGGTGATGAATGAAATCTGGGGCAAGCGTTACGATCAAAACACTAATGCCAATGGTGGAACGCCGGCCTGTGGTAGTCCGCTAGGAAGCAATTGTTCAACGTCCTTAGGCCCTGAGGTGGGTGAGAGTCGTAACGACTTTAACGATGTGGACGATTACAACGGCTTAAATGAAACAGCGACTATGCTCAACTCAACCCAAACCTATGCCGCTGCTTATCCTAACTATCAATTAAGTGTCACTGTCGCCTATGGGCCTGCGCCCAATACTAAGCTAGTGACCATTAATGTGACGACGCCGGACAATGAAGTGATCACTTACAATCTGGTAAGGAGCAATTACTAATGGGCTCTTTTTCAGCAAAGCGTATGCAAACATCCAAACGGGGTTTTACCTTAGTCGAGATGGTCACAGTTATCTTGATTCTGGGGATTCTTGTGGTCGGGGTGAGTAGTTTTATTATTTTTGGTACGCGGATTTTTGTTGAGTCGAGTTCAGTCGATCAAGTACTAAGCCAGAGTCGTTTTGCCGTTGAGCGAATGACCCGTGAGCTGCGTAATGCTTTGCCTAATAGTGTGCGAGTTAATACCGATTCGCTGACCTATCAATGTATCGAGTTTGTGCCTATCGAAGCCAGCACGACTTATCTCACTATGCCAATTATCCCCGCAGCTGCTGCGAGTACTGGGATAGTTATTCTAGATAATACCGCGAGTGCGATTCGCGTGAATCAATTCGCTTGGATCTATCCCTTGGTTGATGCCGATGTGTATAGTAGCGCGAGACAAAAACGGGCACAGGTTAAAACGATTGCTATCTCGGGTAATCAAGTGACACTGACTTTTACTGCGCCAACACGTTTTGCCGAAGCATCACCACGACAAAGGATCTATTTGGGGTCGAGTCCTGTGAGCTATTGCTTTGAAAAGGGGACAAGCGGTAATGATTTGCAAATAGTGCGTTATGCTGGTTATAACTTTAATGGTGTTCAGCCAAATCCTGCCACTATGGGCACGGGCGTGCTAATGGCGCAAGGTGTGGCGAATCGTCTCGATAATGGTAATGACTTGCCGTTGATCTTAACGCCATCGAGTCTAGTCAATAATGCTATGGTGCACTTGCGGCCAAGATTTAATGTTAATGGTGAGACGTTCCAATATCGACATCAAGTGCAGGTGATCAATGTTCCTTAATTCACATAGTCGCTCGGTAGGGCGTAACTCAGTATCCAGATCATCATTATCAAGATCAAAATTTTACGCTCTGCCTGTGCGGCAGCGTGGCAGTGCGTTAATCATTGGCGTGTTTGTGATTACCGTGATGTTTCTGCTGGCATCGGCACTGATCAATATTGTGGAAGACGGTGATGTTGGGCTCACCCAAGAAGTATGGGGGACGCGTGCTTTTGCCGCTGCAAACAGTGGCGCCGATGCCGCGCTGGCTAAGTTGTTTCCATTGAATGGTAACGTCGGAACGTGTTTAGCATCAGATGTTTGGACGCCGCCCGATGTAACTGGTTTTCATGCCTGTAGTGTGACGTTGACTTGTACAGCATATGCGGTAGACACAGTCATTCAATATCGAATCAGCAGTAAAGCGGTATGTGAAAGCGGTGAGACTCGCGTCAGCCGAAAAGTTGAGGTAGAAGCCCGTGGGAATTAATCTTTTTCATCGTGCCATATTAGCAGTACTTATCTTGAGTTTCCCTTCTGCTGTGATGGCATTCGACCCTATTGACCAGAGTGTTATTTTTGCCAAGGTTGCTCAAGGGCATCATGGCGATAACTCTAACGTGTGCCATCAGATATCATCGCCACAGCTGATGATAAACGGTAATGGCATTATTAATGGTACTGGTGGTGCTGCATTAGATTATTGTTCGAGTAACGATGGTAGCGGGCTTGCTAATAACAGTTGTGATAACGGTTCTGGTGGAGTGCGAAAATGTACTATCGATGGCAGTGATATTCGAGGGTTAAAATTAACTGGGAGCAATGCTTTTTTATCGAGTAGTGGAACTGGTGGCGGTTATGGTTATTGTAATAGTGGCGAGCAATTAACGCTTGGTAGTAATGGCCAAAGTCAGTTTGACAATGTTTCGCTTTATTCTGCTTGTACTCTGACTTTATCGGCTACTCAAAATGAGTATCGATTCAATACTATCGCTATTGGTGGGGGCGCGACGCTCGTTTTACCCGAGGGGGACTATTGGGTAGATAGTTTTACCTTGAACCAAAATGCTAAGGTGATTTTGCAAGGTAATGTCCGCATTTTTACTAAACAGAAATTTGCGTTTAATGGCAGTAAATTTAATGAAAATAATACGGCTTCTGCCCTTATTTTCGGTTATAGCGATATTCAGCTAAATAGTGGCACTTTACTCAATGGACGAGTTTATAGCGATGCAACATTAACTATTAATGATAACTCGATTATCAATGGTCGTGTCACGAGTCGTTATTTAGTTATGAGTAGTGGCAGTATTAATGAAGATTTACCTGTTGCACCGCTGCAATTACAGTTTGGTAAGGCGACCACAACTTCAGTGACATTTGCCAATGCTTTCCCTGTTGGCGTGAAACCACTTATTTTCCTTATGCCGACAATATCAACGGCGAATACTAGCAACGATGGACCTGCATCAACCTTTGTGTCATCTGTGACTAATACCGGATTTACTTGGGTGCAAAGTGAGCCAACGAGTCCTTCAAACCGCTATATTGCTTCGAATAGTATGCCGGAAGTGCATTGGATTGCTGTGACGGCAGGTTCTCATGTTTTATCCGATGGCAGTCAACTTGAGGCAGGTAGAATCTCTACTGTTAATGCATTGAACATGAGTAATTCTGCGTGGACGAGTGTGCCGCTTAATACCTCACTGAATGTCGTATTGAATCAGTTGCAGACGCGTAATAATTCTACCTGTTGGCTGACAAGCGTGGCACAGCTAAATTCGAGTGGTATTCAACTTAATTTAGATACCTCTGAAGTTCGCTCTGGGGGTCAATGTAAACCAGGTAATCTGCAAAGTTTACAATCAGAAACGATTGGTTATTTAGCGGTAAAATCCAGTGTTGGCACAGTCATACTGAATGGTGAGGATGTTCACTATCAATTCGGTACTGCACTTACCCACACTGGCGGGGGGAATACTAAAACGCTGGCTGAGCAATGTGCCTACAACACGAGTTTGACTGGATTTGTTAATCCCCCGACTTTAGTCGCGGGGAAAAATTCTCGTCGAGGTGGCGATGGTGGCTGGTTAAGACGCTGTAATTTGAGTGCAACTCAAGTCAGCATGGTGAACGACGAAGATACCTATGGCGATAATGACCGTAGTCATCTTGCTGAAGACTATGGCTTTGTTGCGCTTGAGAAAGTAGCGCCAGTTGAAGAGTGTTTTACTGATGACTTTTCCCGCAGCAGCTTAGGCAACGATTGGGCAACGAAAGTGCTGGGTTCTTCTACTCCGCCGGCTATCAACGGGGGACGACTAAGAATAACGCCAGCATTGGGTAATCAGGCCACTGCTAGCACTTACCAGCGGTTATTTCCTGCTGAAGGCAATCTAGTCACGATAGAGTTTGATTATTATGCTTGGTCACCTACATCTGGAACGGGAGGTGATGGGGTTGCGGTTATTTTATCGGATGCTTCTGTTACACCGCAACCTGGCAGCTTTGGTGGTTCACTCGGATATGCACAACGTGATGATGGTACGCCGGGCTTTGCGGGAGGTTGGATTGGCGTTGGTTTAGATGAGTATGGTAATTTTTCCAATCCGAATGAGGGGAAGAACGGTGGCCCTGGATTTAGATCACAATCGGTAACATTGCGTGGTTCTGTGTCGGCAAATTATAAATATTTGGCTGGTACCGCCGCGAATTTGAATCCAAGAATTGATGTTCGTAGTACGACAACCGCGGCACCAAATCATAAGTATCGGATTAAAGTTGATTCAACCAGCACGGGTCAAGCTTGGGTATCGTTAGACAGAGATGTGCGTGATGGTAATGGATATCAGGTACTTGTCCCTCGATTTAATGCTAGAGCTATATCAGGTCAAGATTCTGTTCCTGCTGATTTTTATCTGTCTTTTACTGGTTCTACCGGCGGCGCCAATAACAACCACGAAATCGATAATTTTAAAGTTTGTGCAATAAAATCCAAACCTATTGGCTTACAAGTACATCATTTTGAATTTGCTTATTCGTCATCGCCGCTCACATGTAAAGCAGAGCCGATGCAGATCAAAGCGTGTGCTGATGGAAACACTCCTTGTACCCCGTTTACTGACCCAGTTAGTGCGCAATTGTCATTGAGTCCTGCTACTAATGGCGGTTGGTACCAAAGTGGTAGCAGTGTCAGTAATGTCAGTTTCATCAACGGAATCGCCTCTGTTGATTTACGCCATAATGTCACCACCCCAGTAACAATCGGAGTATCGAGTTCAAATCCTGCCACCGTCCCCGGTAGTAATACCTTGTGCCGCAGTGGCGCTGGCGCGTTATCAACCGCGGCTTGTACTCTGTCATTTGCCGATAGCGGCTTTTTAATTGATATGCCGGATAAACTGGCCAATAAAGCGCAAAATGCGACTATATCTGCGGTCAGAAAGTCAAATGACAACCTAGAGTGCGTGCCGACGTTCGCTGGTCAAACTAAAAGGGTCGATTTATGGAGTCAATATATTTCGCCTGTCGCTGCATCTATGTTTACCCCAACAGCCGTTAGCGTTAACTCAACTTCTATCAGTGGTTCGAGTGCGTCACCTTCTTCCCAGAATTTAACCTTTGATGCCAGCGGTAAAGCAACGATAGCGGTCAATTATAGCGACGCTGGTAAAGTTGAGCTAAACGCCAAATATACCGGTGTTGCTGGCACACCCGATGAAGGGCTGGTGATGATAGGTAGCGATCCCTTCGTCAGTTTTCCTGTTGGCCTGTGTATCACGCCCAAAGACAGCGGTGCTTTGTGCCCAGCGGGAGACGTTAGTTGCGCTGTATATAAAAAAGCCGGTGAGAGTTTTAATTTGCAGATTGCTGCAAAAGCCTGGGTTATTGATAACGACAGTAATTATTGCGATAACCCAAGCACGCCCAATTACGTTCAATCCGGTATTGCGTTGTCGAGCCAACTGGTGGCGCCAAGTCCCGGTGCTCAGGGCGAAGTAGGTATTGCCAGTTACGATCAAGTGGCCGCGACAAATAATCTCAATACAGTCGTTCAAAGTATCAGTGAGGTGGGGGTATTTACCTTTAGTGCTGCGCCGCCCGCGAGTTACTTGGGATCAAGTTTTTACTCAATACCACTGGCAAAGAGTACCAACATAGGCCGATTTGTTCCTGACCGCTTTGGGGTGAACGCATCGAGCGTAATGCCTGCATGTAGCAATAGCTTTAGTTATATGGATCAAAATTTTGCAGTGGCATTTAATCTTAAAGCGCTAAATATCGCTGGCGTTGTGACAGAAAATTATCGTGGCAGTTTTGCTAAGGCATCGGGATTGCTGGTGGGGGAAAATAATGATGATGGTAATGATATGCAGGCACGATTAAATGACGTGGTTGTACCTTTGCAATCGAGTTCTTGGGTGATAGGTGAGGCTAACATAGATTATCAACCTCATTTCTCGCGCCTCCCTGCTTTAGTAGGTGGTGAAGTTGATGGTCCCTATGAACAAATGCTGTTGGGGATTAAAGTATTTGATAATGACGGTAATGTGAGTTCAGTAGCAACACCCAATATGAATGCTGCCACCCTTGGCGACTGCAGTGTCGGTAGCAATTGTGATGCAGTTGTATTATCCGCTAACCAACAGAAATATCGTCATGGCCGTGTGGTGATGGATAACACCTATGGTCCTGAAACTGAAATACTGCGTATGCCGACTCGGGCTGAATATTGGAATGGTAGCAGTTGGGTATTGAATACCAACGATAGCTGCACCACCGCAGTGTATGGTTTGGGTTCGCAGGTAGACAATGCTGGCCTTGGCTACAACTTTGATCCCGACTTAGTGGCGGGGCAAAGTGTTACTCGTTCTGGCGGTACATTAACGTTCCAAGCTGGCCAATTTGTGTTGCTCTGGCAAGCGGTCACCTCAAGTGGTGCGCCATACCGCGGTCAAGTGACTGCGCCCTTGGATGTGCCGACATGGCTAGAATGGTACTGGAATTGGAATGGTGTATCACCAACAGATCTTACTGATCCGCGGGCAAGTGCGTATTTTGGTCGCTACCGAGGGCATGACAAAATTATCTATTGGCGTGAGGTAAACTAATCTGAGTTATCTCAGCTATTGAATCGAGCTGAGCCTTTCGTATGAAATGCGCATCAGTTTCATTTATTGAAGGTCGATTGAAACCCTAGCGACAGATTTTAAATGCAATTTCTGAGTTTGACATTTGTTGTTAGTTTGTATGTTTCTTCGTTTTTAGTTGTCGATATTTTCGTCAATAAACAGTATTTTCCGCTTAAATACTGTTTTTTAGAGGACGATTTGAAAAAAAATCACTTCATTAGCGATTGTTAACCTCCTCGGTCTTGTGGAATCAGGGTGGCATTGATAAAGTTAGCTGATTTTTCTTTTCTTCTGACTCCACAGAATACAGGCTAGTTACATGTTTAAGAAGCTACGCGGCATTTTTTCTAATGATCTATCGATCGATTTGGGTACAGCTAACACATTAATTTATGTTCGTGGCGAAGGCATAGTGCTCAATGAGCCTTCTGTTGTTGCTATACGTGGTGAGCGTGGTGGCTCCGGTCAGAAATCTGTTGCCGCGGTCGGCACAGAAGCTAAACAAATGCTCGGCAGAACGCCTGGCAATATCCAAGCTATCCGCCCAATGAAGGACGGAGTAATAGCTGACTTTTATGTGACGGAGAAAATGCTGCAGCACTTTATCAAACAAGTGCACAACAATAGCTTTTTTCGTCCAAGTCCACGGGTTCTAGTGTGTGTGCCAGTTGGCGCCACTCAAGTTGAACGCCGTGCGATCCGTGAATCAGCCATGGGCGCTGGTGCTCGCGAAGTGTATTTGATTGAAGAACCTATGGCTGCTGCGATTGGTGCGGGTTTACCTGTATCTGAAGCGACGGGTTCTATGGTGGTGGACATCGGTGGTGGTACTACTGAAGTCGCGATTATTTCGCTCAATGGCGTAGTGTATTCGTCTTCAGTCCGTATCGGTGGTGATAAGTTTGATGATGCAATCATCAACTATGTTCGCCGTAACTACGGTAGCTTAATTGGTGAGGCCACGGCTGAGCGTATCAAGCACACTATCGGTACAGCTTATCCTGGCGATGAAGTGCTAGAGATTGAAGTCCGCGGCCGTAACTTGGCTGAAGGTGTACCTCGTAGCTTTACACTGAACAGCAACGAAATTTTAGAAGCTTTACAAGAGCCATTATCTGGCATCGTAAGTGCTGTGATGGTGGCGTTAGAACAATCTCCACCGGAATTAGCGTCAGATATTTCTGAGCGCGGTATGGTGTTAACTGGCGGTGGTGCGTTATTGCGTGATTTAGACCGTTTATTAATGCAAGAAACCGGAATTCCAGTAATGGTGGCGGACGATCCATTGACCTGCGTAGCACGTGGCGGTGGTAAAGCCCTCGAAATGATTGATATGCACGGCGGCGATCTGTTCTCCGAAGAAACCTAATTTAACTTCGGTATAGGGCGGTTAATCACCGCCTTAGCTTTCCTATGAAGCCAATTTTTGTTCGTGGTATTTCAAACCAATTCCGTCTGACACTGGCAATTATTTTGTCGGTGGCCTTGCTTGTGGCTAATCATCGCCTCGATCCTGTGCGGCAAAACCTATCCTCTGTCTTTAGTCCATTACAGTATTTAGCCAGCGTGCCCGGTGCGGCGCTTGACTGGTCATCTGAAAGTTTTGCCACCCGCAATATGCTGGCGTTGCAAAATAAAGAGCTGCTGCGGCAACAACTGCTGATGAGTGAACGCTTACAGCGTTTCGAACACTTACGCCAAGAAAATGAGCGTTTGCGTGCACTGTTAGGCTCACCCGCCTATCTGGATTCGCGCAAGATGGTGGCCGAAGTGCTAGAGGTCGCCAGCGATCCTTTCCATCATTACGTGGTGCTGAATCATGGTTCCCGTAGCGGTGTATTTGTCGGTCAGCCCGTGGTGGATGCGCAAGGAGTTGTTGGCCAAGTGGTGCAGGTCAGTGAAATGACCAGCCGAGTGTTATTGCTCTCCGATGTATCACACGGTTTACCTGTGCGTATTACCCGTAATGATGTGCGCCTTGTCGCCAATGGTACGGGTGAGCTTGATGAGATAGAGCTTCGCCATGTGGCCAAGAGTACTGACATTCGTGTCGGCGATTTATTGGTGACTTCAGGCTTAGGCAATCGTTTCCCCGAAGGTTATCCCGTTGCGCGAGTCATGGAGGTTTTGACTGAAGATGGCCAAAGTTACGCTCGAGTCACGGCCCAACCGTTAGCGGCTTTAGATCGTATTCGTTATGTGTTGTTGATTTGGCCGTCTCCCGATTCGGGTGTGACCTTGCCTAATCAGCCTACAGTCCCTGCTGCGGATCATTCGCTTATCGAAAACTCATCAAAAATCGGCAGTGCGAGTCCAGCGGAAGGCACATCTGCAGACACGACTAAGCCTGTGACTACACCCGCAGCCACTGTGGCCAAACCGGCAACGGAAACCACTCCTCCAGCGACTGAGGTGCACCAATGAGTTTTCAAGCCGCCAATGGGCGCTTCATTGTTTGGGTGACATTATTTATCGGCGTGATCAGCCAGATCATGCCTTTGCCGAGTGTGGTCGATGCTTGGCGTCCCGACTGGTTGTTGATGATTGTACTCTACTGGTCTATCGCATTACCCCATAGATACAATATTTTAACTGCTTGGGTCTTAGGCCTAGTGCTAGATATTTTATTGGGTGCCACCTTAGGTGTGCGCTCTTTAGCGATGTCTTTGGTAATTTATGTCGCCATCTTGCATTGCCAGCGATTGCGAAATTTCCCTAAGTGGCAACAGTCGTTGGTGATCATGCTGCTCATTTGTATGTATCACTTAGTGATTTACTGGGTCGAGTTTGTTATGCAAGAGGCGGTGTTCGATACGGATCTATTCTTACCTGCGATTTCAGGATTGGTGATCTGGCCTTGGATATTTTGGATTCTACGTCGGGTTCGACGTCATTATAAGGTTCGCTAACTGTGGATTTAGTTTTAGCTTCAACTTCGCCACGTCGCAAAGAATTATTGGCACACATTGGACTCGGTCGTCCTGAGTTTTGTTTCACGCAAGTGGCGCCGGATATCGATGAAACCGTGCAGCAAGGTGAAGCGCCAAGGGATTATGTACGACGTTTAGCCGCCGAAAAAGCCCATGCTGGACTGGCATTATGCGCAGATATGTCACAGCCTGCTGTATTAGGTTCTGATACTATCGTTGTGCTTGAAAACCAAATATTAGGCAAACCGCTGGATGTGGCCGATGCTAAGCGTACGCTCAGTGAATTATCTGGCCGAACGCATACAGTAATGACCGCTGTGGCGCTGACTTACCAAGCAGATGCAGATTTAAGCTTCAAAACCTCAGTGCGCTTAGTCGAAACACAAGTGCGTTTTTGCGCCTTATCGGCCGCCGATATTGACGCTTATGTCGCTTCACAAGAACCAATGGATAAAGCCGGCAGTTACGGTATCCAAGGGCTTGGCGGTTGCTTTGTGGCTGCGATTGAAGGCAGTTATTCTGGCGTCGTGGGTTTACCTTTGGTTGAAACACGTGAGTTGTTAGCCGAGGTTGGGCTGATTTAACGCCTTGTTACTGGTATTGCGGCTTGGGCTTGAGGTTAGAATGAACCTTGTGGAGGTTTTAGGCTCTTAATCGAGTATCTCCATGAAGTTACCCTTAGCCTTTATCCCTTATTCGGTTTTCATGCTTAGATAGTGGGTAACTTCTAGTTTGTAGCATCTAGTTTGTAACTTCGATTAATTAATCTAGTTTCCCGAATGGGGTGAGTCGTGAATACCAGTCGCTTAAATCCAAATAAAATACAGCGCAAGATGGGTTCAGAATTACTGATCAACGTAACCCCCTCTGAGGCGCGCGTAGCCTTAGTTGAGCATGGCGTGCTGCAAGAAGTACACATTGAACGCCGCATGAAACGGGGTTTAGTTGGCAATATTTACAAAGGTAAAATCAGCCGTGTGTTGCCCGGTATGCAAGCCGCCTTTGTCGATATTGGCTTAGATAAAGCCGCTTTTCTACATGCTTCCGACATAGTGCCGCACACTGAATGCGTTGCCGATGTTGAGAAAGGTCATTTTGTTGTCCGTGATATCGCCGAATTAGTCCGTCAAGGACAAGACATTATGGTGCAAGTGGTTAAAGATCCGCTGGGCACTAAGGGCGCGCGCCTGACTACCGATATCACTTTGCCTTCCCGCTATTTAGTCTTTATGCCTGGCTCTAGCCACGTTGGCGTTTCCCAGCGTATCGAGCTTGAAGAAGAACGCAGTCGCCTTAAGCAAATCACTTTGCCCTATGTCGATGATGACGGTGGTTTTATTATCCGCACCGCCGCCGAAGGCGTGGGTGAAGACGAATTATCTCAAGATGCGGCGTTTTTAAGGCGTGTCTGGTCAAAGGTGAGTGAGCGACGTAAGCGCAGCGGCGTGTCTTTGTTATATCAAGATTTAGCCTTACCCGTGCGGATTGTGCGTGACTTTGTCGGTACTGAACTTGACCGTATTCAGGTCGATTCTCGCCGTACCTTTGCCGAGTTACAGTCCTTTGCCCAAGAGTTTATGCCTGAAATTGCCGAGAAGATTGAGCATTATTCAGGGCCTGCGCCAATTTTCGATCTCTACGATGTGGAGAACGAAATTCAACGCGCGCTTGGTCGTAAGGTTGAGCTCAAGTCTGGCGGCTATTTGATTATCGATCAGACCGAAGCCATGACGACTGTGGATATCAATACCGGCGCCTTTGTTGGGCACAGAAATCTTGAAGAAACCATTTTCAATACCAATCTCGAAGCGACCCAAGCGATAGCAAGGCAGTTACGTCTGCGTAATCTCGGCGGCATCATTATTATCGATTTTATCGACATGATGACGGCGGATCATAAGGCTCGGGTGCTCAGCAGCTTAACCAGTGCCTTATCTAAAGACAGAGTGAAAACCAATGTGAGCGGTTTCTCTGGCTTAGGTTTAGTTGAAATGACCCGTAAACGAACTCGTGAGAGCTTAGAGCACGTGGTTTGCGGCGAATGCCCCGCCTGCCATGGCACGGGCAGCATGAAGACTGTTGAGACCGTTTCCTATGAAGTGTTTCGCGAAATCATCCGATTAAACCGCGCCTATGATGCCGATGAATTCCTGTTGTACTGTTCGCCAGCCGTGTATCAAAGCCTGCATACCGATGAAAATCATCTGATTGCTGAACTTGAGGTTTACATAGGTAAGCGTATCCGTTTACAAAATGAGCCTATGTACTCACAGCACAAATACGATGTGGTGATGATGTAGTGGCGGCACCTTTTACTGCAAAAAAACTAAGTCGTTTTTGTTGGCAATTTATCGCGCTAATCATAGTGCTATTTGCGCTTGCAGTGAGTTTGATCCGTGGCTTATTGCCGCAGGTTGATGGGGTGCGTCAGCAACTGGTTGATTACGTAAAAAGCGAATATAAGGTTGATGTGCAAGTGGGGGAATTATCCGCCCACTGGCAAGCGTTTGGTCCGGCAATTAACATAGATAATCTAGTGATCCCGCCGCAGGAACAACTGCCCGTCACTTTGATTATCAAGAATGTGCAAGTGAAGTTAGATTTTTGGCAATCGCTGCTGACCTTCACGCCGCGTATCGAAGATGTCAATTTTGATGGTGTCCATATCGCGTTAAACATGGACAAGCTGACCGAAAATAATCCTGCCGCAACCAATAAAGCGCCGCAAGTTGATTGGCTCTATGCATTATTGCTCAAGCAACTCGACAGATTTTCGTTAACCCATGCCACAGTGCAGCTGCTCAGCTTGCGCCAAGAGTTTCGCCCGATCCATATTCGCCAGCTAAATTGGCGCAATAACGGCGAGCGTCACCGCGGTGCAGGGGAACTGTATCTTGATGATAATGCCTCTGAGCATGAATCTCTGGGATTACAGTTAGATCTCAATGGTGATGGCGCGAATCCCGACAGCTTAACGGGGCAGATTTATCTGGCGGCTAACTCATTAGACTTAGGTGAGTGGGCATCGCGTCAGCCTAATCCCTATGATGCGAGCAAAAAATTACCCTTAGAAGGGGTCGTTAATCTTAAGGCTTGGCTTACGTTTGCCGATCGCAGTATCAGTTCTGCCATGGTGCATTTTGAGCCGAGCTGGTTGCAATGGACCTTAAAGGAAGTGCCACAACGATTTGAAATCCAAGCGGGTGATATCGTTTGGCAGCCAAAGGACTCAGGCTGGGAAGTACAGAGCTCAGGGCTCGACTTTGTCACTAACGGTGAGCATTGGCCGCAGTTAACGCTGGCGGCTAAGCGTCAACATGACGAATTCTTTGCCTATGTGAATCAAGTTAACACTCAAAACCTGTTACCCCTGTTACCGCTATTCCCCGGAGTCGATAAAGCCGTATTACATCAATGGCATGCTTTAGCGCCTGAAGCCAGTATTGGGCCCATTCGACTGTACCAAAAGGCCGATCAGCCATTGCTCGCCACTACTGAAGTGAAACAGTTACATTGGCAGAAGGTCGATGGTATCCCCAATACCCACCCTTTGGATCTGAACTTACATTGGCAAGACAAGACGCTGTATTTCTCTTTGCCTGCACAAGTTTATACCGTGGATTTTGGGGATGAATTTTCGGCGCCACTCGTCTTTAACGGTGCGGCAATTGATGGTCAGTTCAATACTGCAGAGTTGAGTTTAAACGTGCCGCAGTTGCAGCTTGAGAACGATGAGATAGGCTTAGATGCTGCGCTTAAATTGGATTTCAGTGCTGCGGCGCATATGGCGCTGGCTGCTAATGTTCATATCAATAATGTCGCCAATGCCGACAAGTATTTCCCCAATAAGGCGATGGGCGAATCGCTGGCTGAATATTTGGATACAGGACTTAAAGCGGGTCAGACCCAAGATGCACAGGTCGTTTGGCGTGGTCAGTTAAACGGGTTCCCCTTCGATGACAATAGCGGCGTGTTTCAAGCGGCATTTACTTTAACGGATGCCCAATTCCAGTTTCAACCCGATTGGCCTGCTGTCACAGACTTATCCCTTAATGCTTTGTTTGAAAATGCTCGTATGGATCTTTGGCTCAACCAAGGCAAGCTAATGAACGTGGATGCCACGGGTGCCCATGTATTTATTCCCGCGATTGGCGAACACACGCTGCTGAGGATTGAAGCCGAACTTGCTACCCAAGGCCGCGCGGCGACTAAAGTGTTACAAGCCTCGCCTTTGGCGGGTTCAGTGGGTAAAACCTTAGATGTCGTGCAAGTACAAGGCGCTGTAACTGGCAATTTAGATATCAGTATTCCGCTGTATGAGGGAGGCGCTGAAGATATTCGTGGTCAAATTAGTTTTGATAACACGCCCGTGTATATTGCCCAGCCCGGACTGCAGCTTAATGGCGTAACGGGTATCGTCGACTTTGCGAATGAGGTGGTGACAGGTAAAGGTATTAAAGCGCGTTTGTTCGAACAGCCGCTCAACTTAACCTTTGATACTCAGCCTAAAGGCAAAGATTTTGGCCTTAATCTTTTACTCAAAAGTCGTTGGGATCTGAATCGTCTCCCCGAAGAATTGCATAATCCTTTGAGTGATTTCTATCAGGGTAAAATCAGTTGGGACGGCGCTATGACTATGCTGTTTACTGAAAAAGGTTATCAAATTCAAGCCAAAGTAACTTCGGATATGCTTGGCACTCAACTGTCATTCCCGGGATATTTTGCCAAACCCGAAGATGAGCCGCGGCCCTTAGTCGCTGAGTTTATTGGCGATCAAAATGATGCAACCTTAGATGTAAAGCTCGCGAGTCATGCCGAGTTTATCGGTGGTTTCGATACTGAAAAAGGCGCTAACTTTAGTTATTTTGATTTGTTATTGGGGCGTTTATTCGATCAGGATGAAGCCCGAAATACTGAAAAAGGTCATATTCAAATTGACCTTGGCAAGGCGAAACTAGCCGACTGGTTACCTGTGATTAATGCCTTTGTTGGCCAAGAGAAATTACCTAAAACCGGCATCCTTGTCGACGATATTGCCCATGACAGTTTATTCCCTGCCGTGGCGAGTATCGATTCCCATATTGGCCGCCTCGACCTTTTAGGGCAACAGCTGACCGAGCTTAGGCTCAATGCGAAACCTAATGAAACGGGCTGGCGTTTTAATACCGTTGCCAACGAATTTGACGGCTGGGTAGATTTCTATCCCAACTGGCGAACCCAAGGCCTCAAAGTTGTGGCGAGCAAATTCTATTTTTCACCTGAGGTTAAGCAGGATACTGATGCCGATTTTGCCAGCGATCAAGTGCTCACTAACCTGCCACCCGTGGCCGTGAATGTGGAAGATTTTCGTTTCTTCGATAAACCTTTTGGCAAGCTAGTCTTGCAGGCGAGCCCTCAAGCGGCGGGCTATAAAATCCAAACTCTGTCGTTGACTACGCCCAATGTGACCTTGCAGGGCAGTGGTATTTGGCAGCAACAGGCAGGGCAGAATAAAACTGATCTGAGTGTTGAATTGAACGCCACTCAGTTTAATTATCTCTCGGCTCAGTTGGGCATAGATCCCGGCGTCAATGAAGCGCCATTAAAGGTTAATGCGGATTTGTCTTGGCAAGGTGCGCCTTATGCTTTCTCCCTTGAAACCTTAAATGGCAAGGTGAAGTTCGACTTAGGCAAAGGGCATTTATCTCAGGTGAGTGATAAGGGCGCGCGCATTTTCTCCCTGTTCAGCTTAGATTCTCTGGTACGCAAACTTTCGCTGGATTTCACCGATGTCTTCGGTCAGGGGATGTATTTCAACTCCTTCAATGGCAATCTGCAAATTGATAACGGTGTGGTGAAAACCACTGATACCGAAATGGATGCGATTGCGGGCAATATGAAGGTCCGTGGCTATACGGATCTCACCACAGAAAGTTTGAATTACGATATCCGCTTTGTGCCGCAATTGGCCTCGAGTGTGCCGACGGTGGTATTGCTCAGTACCAGTGCGTGGACTCTCGGTCTGGGCGCATTTGCCCTGACAAAAGTGCTTGAGCCTGTGATTGAAGTGATTTCAGAAATTCGTTTTCGGGTGACCGGCACTATGGCTGAACCTGTGGTTGAAGAGCTGGAGCGTAAGAGTAAAGAGATTGAAATTCCCGAGGCTATTTTACCTGTTGTTGGAGTTGAACGCCCAGCGGCGCCAACCGAAGCTGCAAGTCATAACGCCGATATCACTCAGCCGGTAGAAGCGAAATCGACCGAAGCTCAATCAACAGAAGCTAAGCCAACTGAAACTAAGTTAACTGAAGCTCAGTCAACTGAAGTCAAACCGAGCAACGCTAAATCTGAGCCAACTCAAGCGCCAATTTCTCAAATATCAGAGCCACAAGCAGTTAAGCCTCATGAGGCCAGATCTGAAGAATCAGAGTCAGAAGAGCCAAAGCCAGCCACAGATCAAATTAAAGCGCCCGATTTAAAGTTGGTGCAACCTCAAGCAACGCCTTCGTCTGAAGCCCCAGTTTTACCCGCCACACCAGAGAATCAGCCAGCAGTAGAACCGATTAAGCAAATTCAGGGAGATCAGAATGCACATCAGCCTGTTGCAATGTCAGAGCAGTCGCGACGTCAGCGCCAATCTGCTGTTTATCGAATCGCAGCTTAACGAACTCAAACGGGATGCCGATGCGCCCCATTTAGTCGTGTTGCCCGAATGCAGTTTACTGTTTGGTGGCCACGAAAGTCAGCAACTCGCCTATGCGGGTGATGCTCATCAGAGCCCGCTCAAGTCGGCCTTAAGTGCACTGGCAGCCAAATTTCAGGTCTTTATGGTGGCAGGCACTATTCCGGCGCTGGCTGAGGATGGCCGCGTGTATAGCCGCAGTTATCTGTTTGATGATAAAGGTGATACTTTAGGGCACTACGATAAGCTGCATCTTTTTGATGTGGATGTTGCCGATGGTACAAAACAATATCGTGAGAGCGAAACCTTCTGCCCCGGTGATCACATTAGCGTTATCGATACACCTTTTGGCAAAATTGGCCTAGCCATCTGTTATGATTTACGCTTTCCCGACTTATTTAGGGCGATGCGTCTTGCGGGGGCCGAGATCATTACCTTGCCATCGGCCTTTACCAAAGTGACCGGTGAAGCCCATTGGCAAGTATTGCTACAGGCAAGAGCCATTGAAACCCAATGCGTTATTCTTGCTGCAGCTCAGTGGGGACAACATAACGAAGGCAGTCGTGAAACTTGGGGGCAGAGCATGATAGTCGGTCCTTGGGGCAATATTTTGGCTGAACGTAAAACGGGTACGGGTTGGGTGCAGGCTGAGGTCGATTTAACCGAACTGCACAGTATTCGCCGTAAAATGCCCGTGATGCAGCATAATCGTTTCCTTGAGCCAAGCTTGAAATAACCGCTCGCACTGGCGAGCGGCAATACCGAATTAGACAGCGATTTACGTACAGAATTAGTACAGCGAATTTACACTCAGAATATCAAGATCCCTTGGGGTCAAAGAGAGCATAGATGCCATTTTTAGCACAAGTAGAGCAAAGTTTATTGAAGAATGGGTTAGCGTTAGAGGGTCTGCAAACCTATCTAAACACCATACATCAGCACAAAATCGATTATTCCGATCTCTATTTTCAAGGTAGTCGCCACGAGTCTTGGGTGCTGGAAGACGGCATCATTAAAGACGGTAGTTTCCATATCGAACGCGGTGTGGGCGTGCGGGCGATCAGCGGTGAAAAAACTGGTTTCGCCTATGCCGATGATATTACGCCAGCAGCCCTAAGCGCTGCCGCTCAGGCCGCACGCGGTATTGCCAGTGCCGGTGAGCAAACTCAGGTTCAAGCCTTTAAACGTCAAAAAGCCTTGGCATTATACGACAGCTTAGATCCGATTGCGGCGATGGAAGAAGTCAAAAAAATCAATCTGCTGAAAGAAGCCGATGCCTTTATTCGCAGTTTAGATAGCCGCATTATTCAAGTCGTTGTTAGTCTTGCGGGCGTGCACGAAGAAATCCTTATCGCTGCCAGCGATGGCACTTTAGCGGCCGATATTCGTCCTTTAGTGCGCTTTAACTGTAGCGTGATCTTAGAAGAAAACGGTAAACGTGAACGTGGCGGCGCCGGTGGCGGTGGTCGTCATGACTACGGTGTATTAATGGCAAGCGATGACACGGGTTTACCTATGTGTTTTGCCTTTGCCCGCGAAGCCGTGCGTCAAGCGCAGGTCAATCTTAATGCTATCGATGCGCCAGCGGGTGAAATGCCCGTGGTGTTAGGCAATGGCTGGCCGGGCGTATTGCTCCACGAAGCGGTTGGACATGGTTTAGAGGGTGACTTTAACCGTAAAGGCAGCAGTGCTTTCAGCGGTAAGGTGGGTCAGTTAGTCGCCTCCAAGTTAGTGACTGTGGTCGATGATGGCACCTTGCCTAATCGTCGTGGTTCACTCAGCATCGACGATGAAGGTGTGCCGACTCAAAGAACCGTGTTGATTGAAGACGGTATTTTAAAGGGTTACATCCAAGACAAACTCAATGCTCGTTTGATGGGCGTTGCGCCAACGGGTAACGGTCGTCGCGAATCTTACGCGCATTTACCTATGCCACGTATGACCAACACCTATATGACGGCGGGTGAGTCGGATCCAAGTGAGATCATCAAGTCAGTGAAGAAGGGCATTTACGCCCCGAACTTTGGCGGTGGCCAAGTGGATATCACTTCGGGTAAGTTTGTGTTTTCCGCATCCGAAGCCTATTTGATTGAAAATGGTGAAGTTACACAAGCCATTAAAGGCGCCACTTTAATCGGTAACGGCCCTGAGGCAATGAGCCAGATTTCTATGGTCGGTAACGATATGGCTTTAGATCAAGGTGTTGGCGTTTGCGGTAAAGACGGTCAAAGTGTCCCTGTAGGCGTAGGCCAACCCACCTTGAAGTTAGATCGCTTAACTGTGGGTGGTACGGCTTAGTATTCGTTCAGCTTGTAGATGCGCGATGGCGATAAGCGTGGTAATAGGTAAGGCTCGATTCGGCTTCGGGCTCATACGGAAAGGTATGCTCATGGCTATGTTACAGTGCATGAGCATGTTGAGCTCCAAGGAGCAAAACTGAGATAAATCGCCTTAGTCGCTCGGTCGAAGAGTACTAGGTTCGATCCTCTGTGATCGTCCTTCTAGCCGCTTACCATGATGGATGTTATCATTCGCAAAGGAAATTAGAGTAACTACTCTAGAGGTGTTAATGAAACTATCACGTGTGGCTTGGCTGTGTTTACTGCCCTTGCCTTGTTTATTGCCTTTGGCTGGCCATGCCCAGCCCACGAGCTTCACCGACGCTTGGCAACAAGTGCTGAAGGTGAGCGATAAGTTGCAAGCGCAATCCCAGGAAGTTAATCGCGCTAAAGGTGAAGAAGAGGCGGGCGAGAGCTTAAATCTGCCCTCCTTGAGCCTTAATGGCAGTTATACCCACCTCGAAAAACCGATTGAACTGGATCTTCGGGATCTCAATCCCTTAGCCTCCCTTGATCCCGCGACTTTGCCACCCGCCCTTGGCGGAGCTCTGGCGAGTATTCCGGGATCAATGTTTGTCACGCCTTTTACCGAGCAAGATATTTTCCGTGCGAGCTTACAAGCTATGTGGCCGATTTATACGGGTGGGCAGATCACCGCAGCCCAAGGTATACACGCGGCTATGGTGGCTGAGAAGCAACAAGAGTTACAGCTTGCCACCCGTGATTTATTTACCCTGCTGGTGGACCGATATTACGCTGTCGATGTCACGCTGGCGCTGGTGAATACCCAAACCGATCTTGTCGGCTCTTTAACTAAGCATGTCGACCATGCGCTAGCATTAGAGCGAGAAGGTCAAATCGCTAAGGTTGAACGCCTCAATGCGCAGGTCGCCTTAGACAATGCCAAAGTCAATTTAGGCAGCGCTCGCCGTCAACATGAAATGGCGGTTATCGCCCTGTCGCGTATGTTGCAGCAAAGCGATGTCGGCACAGAGTCACCTTTATTTGTCTTGCCGCATGCGCCGTCTTTAGGTCAGCTCACTCAAGTGACATTGAGCCAACATCCAGCGCTTAAATTGCTCGAAGCCAAGGAAGCTCAGGCCAATGGCTTGGTTTCATTAGAACAGGGTAAGTATTACCCCACAGTATTCCTCTTTGGTAATTACACACTTTACGAAGATGACAGCCTGTTTTCTCAGGTAGAGCCCGATTGGATGGTCGGTGTCGGCGTTAAAGTGCCCATCCTCAGCCGCGACGGTCGCAGTGGTAAGGTCGAGGCCGCCAAGAGTGCACTCTTGCAGGCCCGTTACACCAAGGCGCAAACGCGGCAAGACTTGAGTCTGTTACTGGACCAAAGCTATCGCCAATTATTACAGGCCGAAGAAGAAGTGAAGGCGCTCGATACCTCACTTGAACTCGCCACCGAAAACCTGCGCCTGCGGGAAATCGCCTTTAATCAAGGGCTTTCAACTTCTATCGACAGAGTCGATGCCGAGCTGAAACTCAGCGCAGTTAAAACTCAACAACTGGCCGCCCGTTATCGTTATGTGCAAGCCTATGCCAGATTAATGGCCATCAGTGGTCAATTAGATGAATTTATCGGTCGTACCATAGCCCTTACCCAAGTGCAGGAGACAAACAATGCGCGCTAACAGAATACTTGCCCTTGTGGCGTTGGTCGCATTAGGCCTTATCTTGGCCTATGGCCTCAAGCTGGCTTACAGTCCGCAGCCGAGCCTGTTGCAGGGCCAGATTGAAGCCCGCGAATACAATGTCTCCTCTAAGGTGCCAGGCCGCGTCGAGCAAGTGCTGGTGCGCCGTGGTGACAGTGTGGCCGAAGGGGATTTGCTGTTCGCCATCAACAGCCCTGAGTTGGATGCTAAGTTGATGCAAGCCGAAGGTGGCCGCGATGCCGCTAAAGCGATGCAGCTTGAAGCTAACAACGGTGCCCGTAGCCAAGAAGTGATGGCGGCCAAAGAGCAATGGCTCAAGGCACAGGCAGCGGCAACGCTGGCTAAAACTACTTATACTCGCGTCGAAAATCTCTTCAACGAAGGCGTGGCCGCGAGACAAAAACGCGATGAAGCCTTTACCCAATGGCAAGCGGCGAAATACACAGAGCAAGCCGCATTAGCCATGTATCAAATGGCACAAGAAGGCGCGCGGGTCGAAACCAAAGCCGCTGCCGCCGGTAACGCTCGTATGGCCGAAGGTGCGGTAAAAGAAGTCAACGCCATTATGCAAGATAGCCAAATGCGTGCGCCTAAGTCGGGCGAAATCAGCGACGTGCTATTGCAGGCGGGTGAATTAGCGCCTAGCGGTTTTCCGATTGTGAGCCTGATTGACATGCAGGATTCATGGGCCGTGTTCCAAGTGCGTGAAGATCAACTTAAGCGCTTCAAGCAAGGCCAAAAAGTTCAGCTGAATATTCCGGCACTCGGGCAGGATGTGGAATTTACAGTGTCCCATATCAGCGTGATGGGCGACTTTGCCACCTGGCGCTCGACCGAAAGCGGCCACGATTTTGATATGCGCACTTTCGAGATGGAATTGCGTCCAAGCCAGCCGATTGCTGATCTGCGTGTCGGCATGTCTGTGCTGCTGCGCAGTGAGTAAAAGCCGTGACTGAACGCACGCCCAACGCCAATACGGTCGACAAGACTAAGAGTGACTCACAGCCATCAAGCAGAAGCTTTATGGCCTTGCTCATTGCTTTAATTCGCCGTGAGCTCAGTGCGCTGTGGCGCGATCCTTGGCAGTTGGCGCTGATCAGTTATATTCCGCTGATCGGGATTTTCTGCCTGTGGTGGCTGTTCAGTGCCGGCTTACCAAGGCAACTGCCGGTGGCGATTGTCGATCAAGACCACAGTCAATTAAGCCGTATGCTGACCCGTCAGCTGAAGGCAAATCCTGTGACTGATCCACAAAACTTCACCGATTTAGCCGCGGCGGTGTCGGCGATGCAGCAGGCGAAAGTCTACGCTATCGTGGTCTTTCCCTATGATATGAAAAAAGATTTGCTTACTGGCCACAAGCCCACCATAGATGTGCGCTACAACAGCCAATTTTTGCTGGTGGGCAAGTTACTCTCAAGCCAAATTCAGCTGAGTCTGGGTAATGGTTTGTTGCAAGTCGCGGGTTTAAAACAGCTCGCCAACGGTACACCTAAATCTCAAGTGGCAGTCAATTTAAGCCCAATCAAAAGCCAAACAACGGCTTTGTTTAACCGAAATAACAACTATATAGGCTTCTTAGTGCCGCCAGTGCTCGTTGCGCTGTGGCAGTTATTATCTATGTTGGTCATGGCCAACAGCTTAAATCGAGAGCTGCATTTAGCGCCCACGACTCAGGTCAATGGCATATCGAATACCTTAACCGAGCATTTTTGGCCTAAGGTGCTGGCGAAAGTGGCATTGTTTACGCCGATATTGATGCTGCAGGGCGGCTTTATTTTAGCTTGGCTGTACTTGTATCTCGCGCTGCCGATGGCCGGCAGTTTAGCCCTATTGCTGTTAGCGCAATTATTGATGTTGCTGGCGGTCTGGAGTGTGGTGTTATTAATCTTTGTGGTAATGCGTGACAGTGCGCGGGTTATCAGTTTTTGCACAGCCTTATTTGCGCCCGCCTTTGCCTTTATGGGGATCACTTTCCCCACCCATGATATGCCGCAATTGGCGCAGTGGTGGCGACAGATAATGCCGTCGAGTCACTATATTGAGTCCCATGTGAGCGTCGTCAGTTACGGCGCCGCTTGGCCGAATGTGGCGAGCCAGCTCAGCAGTTATTGGGGCTTTATCTGTTTACTGCCTTTGATATATTTGTTATCGCGTAAATTACTGCCCATCACGATCACCGCCAATACTATCGTGACTGCATATGACTCGGACGCAGTCTTACCTGCGAAGGGGCAATAGGATGAATATGTGGCGACTGATATTAACTGAACTTAAGGCCATTATTAGCGATAAAGCGATCGCAGTGACCTTGTTTGGTGGCGTGCTGTTTTATTCGATTTTGTATCCTTTACCCTATTTAAACCAAGTACCGACCGAGCAACAACTGATCGTGGTGGACTTAGACCATTCTTCCTTAAGCCGTCAGTTGATCCGCCATGCTGACGCCAGTGCAAAAATCCAAGTCATAGGCCAAGTAGGTTCGATTACCGAGGCGAAGCGTTTTATTGAGACGCGCAAGGCCCACGGCTTACTGGTGATCCCAGAAGGTTTCCGCCGCGACTTAATGCTGGGTAAGGGAGTGACGTTAAGTTATGGCGGCGATGCCAGTTATTTCCTGATTTACTCCGCGGTTGTCGAAGGTTTAGTGAGCGCGGGTATGGACGCGGGTAAGCAAGTGCAATTGATTGGCATGTTGGCCCAAGGCACAAATCCTAAACAGGCCGAGCAGAACCTGAACTCGATGCACTTAAATAGCGTGCCCGCCTTTAACCCAAGCCTAGGTTATACGCCCTATGTAGTGCCCGGACTGTTCTTGCTGATCTTGCATCAAACCTTGCTCATAGGCACAGGTATTTTAGGGGCAGGGCAATGGCGCCAGAAAGGCTATTGGCAGCAGGTCTCGCCCGTACAACTCTTATGTGGGCGAATACTCGCCTTTATGTTGATTTATCTCTTCTTTACTAGTTTTTACGTCGGCTATTGTTATCACTGGTATCACGTCAGCATTCAGGCGAGTCTGGGTGTTGTCGCGTTATGGTTGTTACCTTTTTTATTGGCTACCGCCGCTGCTGGGGTCGCCATGAGCACTTTGTTTACCCGTCGTGATTTACCAACCCAAGTATTGTTGTTGATTTCAATGCCGATTCTATTCGTGTCTGGTTTTGTCTGGCCGATAGCGCTCATTCCTGAACCACTGGTTTTAGGTTCGCAGTTTATTCCTGCCGTTCCCGCAATTATGGGCATGCTAGAGCTCAATCAAATGGGCGCAAGTTGGGCGAGTGTGATGCCGAAGTGGCTACAACTCTGGGGCTTATTTGCCGTCTTTTTTGGCTTAGCGATCTTGGGTATTAAGCGCAGAGCGAGATTGTTGGCTGAAGCTAATCAGCTTTGATGGGACTCGCGGGACAGAGCATCTCGCGAGTGTTTACAGGTCTTGTACTTTACAGGGGCAGTTTAGGTACTTCTGGAATTAATCTTTAGAAGTAGAGACTTTCTACAATTTTACCATCCACGAGCATATCGCACTTATCGCCTGAGCTCGATTTAGTCGCTTGAATGACGCCGGCAATCGCGCCAAATGCGCCGCCTTGACTGCTGAGCACTGAGCCGAAATAGCATTGGCTAGAAATCTTGAAATCCTTGTATTTGCCGCTCAAATGTTGAGTCGGAGTATAAGGAGGGAAAGTGCCTTTCATAACAGAGTCGCCATTCACTGAGAGTGAAATGTTTTTGCGTTCTGTATCAAAACTGCCACCAAAAACTAAGTTAATACCATCGATTTCAACGGTTTTTTCTTGAGCGATAATAGGTGGTTTTGCGGCGCAGGCGGCGAGAAAACAGCTGCCAATGGCCAGAGAGATTAAAGTAATTTTACGCATGTCATCTTCCTTTTGATGCGATAAAACAAATGAAGCAGTCGCTTCGCAAATTAAACGGCCCCTGTTTAGTTTTGCCGAACGATTATATCTATATCTGCTTCATTTCCAATAACAAATTTAATACAAATGAAAAATTATCCTGTCTTGAGCTTATCCCTGCTTATTTCGTTAAGTTAACTCTCATCGCGCAGATAGCCAGCAAAGTGCCCTTGTTGGGTTGTCTTCTTGCGGGTTTTGGGGGAGAATGCGCGCCGAAAAAATGGCCGAGGTACTCAGTATCTCGGTTATTTTTATTTAGAGAGTATGCGTTTTAAAACAATTGAGGCCGGTAAACATCCGGAAATGATATGAGGTTCGACTGAACCTATTTTAATGAGGACAAATCAATGGGGCTGTTGTGCGCCGAATTTTCGGTCATTGCCGTAAATAAAGTTGTTGAGTTAGCCATTAAGCCTAAAGTGCTGATGGTGAGTGACATGCCAAAACCAATTGCAGATGCATGGTTAGCTGTTCAACCCTGTGTGATGGGGGCGTGCTCATGAGTCAACACAAACCGGGTTTGAAGCAGACCCTCAATTTATGGCAAGTGGTAGTGATGGGGCTCGCCTATCTCACGCCTATGGCTGTTTTTGACACCTTTGGTATTGTTTCCGAGATTACCTCTGGTCATGTGGCTACGTCTTATCTATTCGCGCTGGCGGGAATTTTGTTTACCGCGTTCAGTTATGGCCACTTAGTGCGTAAATATCCCTACGCGGGATCAGCCTACACCTACGCCCAGAAAACCTTTAGTCCGAATGTCGGCTTTATGGTGGGCTGGTCGTCACTGCTTTATGGTGGGCTGGTCGTCACTGCTTGATTATATGTTTATGCCAATGATCAACATGTTGTTGGCAAAAATCTATTTAACCGCCATGTTCCCCACTGTCGAACCTTGGATCTTCATTTTCGCACTCGTGACCATAATGACCCTGCTCAATCTTAAAGGGATTGATTTGGTGGCTAACTTTAATGGGGTGATAGTGTTTGTGCAGATCGCCATTATCCTCGTGTTTATTGCATTAATGGCCTATAGCATTTCCCTTGGTGAAGGCGAAGGTGCGATTGCGAGCGTGCGACCATTTTATGCCGATAATATGGCGATTGTGCCGTTATTTACTGGCGCCACTATTCTGTGTTTTTCCTTCCTCGGCTTCGACGGTTTGAGTTCGCTGACCGAAGAAACGAAGGATGCGCAGCGTGTTATTCCGCGCTCGATTGTGTTGACCGCCTTGATTGGTGGGGTGATTTTTGTCGGCGTGTCTTATTTTCTTCAGCTTTATTTCCCCGATATTTCCCGCTTCCAGGAGCTTGATGCGGTATTGCCCGAAATCGCACTCTACGTTGGAGGAAACCTATTCCAGTCCATCGTATTAGTGGCGACTACAGTGGCGGTGCTGGCATCCGGTATGGCTGCCCATGCTGGGGTAGCACGGATTTTGTATGTGATGGGACGGGACAACATGCTGCCACGTAAAGGGTTTGCTTATATCCACCCTAAGTGGCGCACCCCTGCATTTAATGTTTTGTTGGTGGGGGCATTGGCGCTGTCTGCCGTATCATTTGATTTGGAAATGGCCTTAGCCTTAGTTAATTTTGGCGCCTTAGTGGCATTCACCTTCGTGAATTTAGCCGTCATAGTGCAGTTTTATGTGAGGGAGCGACGTAATCAATCCTTTAAAGATCACCTGCAATACTTAGTGCTGCCCCTGTGTGGCGCGGGCACTATTGGCGTGCTTTGGGCAAACTTAGAGCCACAGTCATTAGAGTTGGGATTGATTTGGGCTGCCGTGGGAGCTTTATATTTGGCCCTGCGTAGCATACGTTTACGCCGAGCAGTAGAGTTACAAAATTAGTTGCTGCATAGGATCATAGCGTCGCAGCTATTGCTAACAACTGACAAGGGTTTGATTGAGGCAGCATAGCCTTCTAATCAAACGTCCAATTGAAAAGACCCGCATTCGCGTAATGCCGATCAGTTAAGACAGATCGCTTGACGATCTCGCTGAAAAGATCAAAATCCGATGACCTCATATCATCGGATTTTTTTATGCAACTCTCAGAAGCACTCGCCCGCACTCATATTACCCGCCTAACCGAATTCACCTGCTTAGCTGATGTGTTAGAACCTGAGTTAATTCAATCTTGTTTGGACTCTCAAGGCGTTGCGACATTAAGACGGCGTAAATTGCCGATGGACGCGATGATTTGGGCCGTTATCGGAATGGCTTTGTTCCGAGGGGAGTCTGTTCGGTCACTCATCAACAAACTCGACATTGTTTTGCCGCAAGAGATTGATTATGTTGCACGCAGCGCCGTGACTCAGGCGCGTAAACGATTGGGCAGTGAGGTTATTCGAGAAGTGTTTAGTCGCAGCGCCAATACCTGGCACGCGAGAGCTGAACATCCTCATTGGTGCGGTCTTAACTTGTATGGTGTTGACGGTGTAGTGTGGCGGACACCCGATAGTGTCCAAAATCAAGCCGCCTTTGCGCGAACCGCAAACGCTTCAGGCGAAGCGGCTTATCCGCAAATTCGCATGGTTTGCTTGATGGAGTTAAGCAGCCATTTGTTGGTCAACAGCGCCTTTGATTCGGTTGCCGAAAATGAAATGAACTTAGCATCTCAGCTCATTCCTAGCATTCCCAATCACAGCCTAACCCTATTTGACCGAGGATTTTACTCGCTCGGCCTGTTACATGCTTGGCAGCAAGCGCAACCTGATAGCCACTGGTTGTTGCCATTGAAGAAAGGCACTCAATATGAGGTGGTGCGAACATTGGGAAAACATGACCAGTGGGTGAAACTCACCACCACGCCTCAAGCCAGAAAGAAATGGCCACAGCTCCCTGATACCCTTGAAGCGCGTTTACTCACTAAGACAGTGAAAGGTAAGTCAGTTGCCATTTTGACCTCGTTGACTGACCCGATGCGTTACCCCAGCGAAGACATCGTCGACTTATATGCCCATCGATGGGAAATCGAACTGGGCTACAGAGAGATGAAACAACATCTGTTGGAGAGTCGTTTTACGCTACGCAGTCAACTACCGGAGCTGGTGATTCAAGAGTTGTGGGGCGTGCTACTGGCCTATAATCTCATTAGATATAAGATGTTGCTGATGGCTAAAAGCTTGTCATCGGTCCATCCTAATCAACTGAGTTTTAGGGATGCGGCGAGTTATATCATCTTCAAGTTGACACAACTACCATCACAAACACCGGGGAATGTCCCGAGAGACGTATTGGATATAGAACGAAATGCACGGCAATTTAAGTTGGATGGTAAACGGGAAAGGGCTTATCCAAGAGTCCTTAAAATGAGTAAAAACAAGTATCCGGTTAGACCAAAGAAAAATGCCGTTCACTCTTAAGTGAACGGCATTACGCATTCGCGGGTCTTTTCAGTTTGCTTAATCGAGTTTTAAAGCGATGGCACTGTGAAACCTAAGTTGTCAGTGACCACATTTTTAGGGGTTGTGACTTTCAGCGATACACTGGCATTGGCCGATGCCGTAAATTTCAGCGGCGAACCTAGACTGCCTTTCGCGTACACAGTATTGGGCACTTCGAAGGTTTTAGGCGCTCCAGCACAATCGACGCAAAGTTCGATACTTGTGTTAGCAGGCAAGATTTGATTCGCGCTGTCGTGGACAAATACTACAAACTCAGAACTCGCACCAACGGCTACAGGTTTTATGTCATTCACACTCGGCAATAACACACCGTCTTGCATCACACTGATATAAGCCTGTGAGCCTGACATGCTCATTACTAAGGCTTTGCGGATATAGGTTTTATTGGCTTGGCCTGTGCCGCAGAGTGTGCTTTCGCATTGTGGACCGTTAAATTTGCCATCGGCAGAAAGATAGGTGTCACTATTTTTAGTATTTAAATACTTTTCACCTAAATTCCAAATACCATCTTCATTGTCATCCCTAAACGCATCACCTAGATCACTAAAACCACTCGGAAGATAGGCTTCGATGTCCATGCCATTGCCTGTACATTCTTTCGCAACGCCTGACCGAGTTAAACAAGCCAAGTCAGTCACTGCCATGCCATTGATGTCTTTACTGATATCGGCATCATCGAAGATGTTATTGCCATTGGTATCGAAGAAGGTTTCGTGACCTAAGGCATAAGCCAGAATCGTAATGCGGTGATCGGGTACGCGTGCTGATTGTGATGTCCAAACGACGCTACACGTGCCATTTTTAGTGACACATGATGTTGGGATCTGGCCACCTTCTGTGGTGAAGTTGACTGCAGTATCATCGGGCGCTGGATTGCCAAAACTATCTGAGGCTCGAATGGTGATCGTTGCGGTTTCACCATTAAAGTCAGCTGCTTCTGGATTGAATACTGTCGTTGATAGACTAAATCCAAGCTGCTGCGGCAAGCCAGTACCCACGATTAACTGTTCTGATTGGCTAGTGATGACTTCTTTAGTATCAGTATCAACGGCGGTAGCGACTACGCGCACGGGTGTGGGAACTGTACCGGATGATACCCGCACACTGGCGATACCTTGGGAGTTAGTCAGGCTTTGCGCATTCGCAGTGCCATTAGCAAAACTTAAACCACCAACCACAGTGTCTAAGGTAAAGCTGACTTCTTGCTGCGCTGCGGGTTGGCCATTAGCGCTGGTGACTTTGAAGCTGACTAAAGAGGATTCGCTTGCACCTGTGCCGCCCGCACCTTTGATGCGAATTTGTGCTGGCTCTGCTGATTCAAAACTTAAGCTGGCAAGGGTTTGGCGTTGTAGAGTAAATGGGAAATTTGCCGTTAGCGTCTGATTGCCTGCTACTGTGGTGGCGATGATTTGGTCGCTACGTTCACTGTTGCCACTGCAACTTGTGTCTTGGAAGGTTGAGCTCGCATTACCCGATAAGGTCGTAACCGGGGTATCGAGTGTCGCACTATTGCTGTTGGTGCAATCTGAGCTAAAGCTGATGGAAGAGGGCGTTTGCACTCGGGTAATAGTACCGTCATTGGCCTCTAAGACTAAACTTGCGGTCACCCCAAAGCTGCCACCTGCGCTGATCTTATATGCGCCATTGGCATCGGCCGTTAAGGTACTCGCCAGTTTACCTTCAGTAAAGACAGCGCCATTGAATGAGCCGAGTTTTAGCGTACCTTCTTGATTGACCGCATCTTTACTCAAGACTTCATACAGACTGCTGGTTTGCAGCGATTGACCTTGATAGTCCACTGTAACTATGAGGGAGTTTGCCCCTAATTCAGTTGCACTTGGCGTATAAGGCACCTGGGCAATACCTTGATTGTCGGTTAATGCACTTGCAGGATTCAGCGCTGCAGAGCCTGCGGTGAACGTCACTTTCGCGCCTTCGATACCGTTGCTTTCGCTATCGAGCAATATGGCTTGCAGTTGCACCGACTCATCGACTTTGAAGCGAGTCACTAAGGCTGAGCTATTTAAAATACTGGCGCTGAGTTTAGGAACGGCAGGAGAGGTACCATCGCTAACACCTAAAAACTCAAAATTGCGGGTAGCTGTTAGCGCCGTTGTGGAATCATTTGGGGTTGTCGTTGCAGTAATTATCCCTGCATTGACAAGTAAATCAGGATTACTAACGATAATAATGGCTTCACCGTTATTGTCTGTTAGTTTGCTATTAGGTGTTAATACACCAAGGTCTGTCGTAAAGTCGACTTTCTGATTGCTCACTGTAGCTGAGCCTTTCTTTAACTTCGCGACTGCGCAAAAACCTGTGTCTTTAGGGAAACTTTGGAGTGAAGTAACACTGCCGCATTCAGAACCCGATAAGGTCTTAAAGTCGATAGACAGTTTATAGATACCGTCAGTGGCATCTGTGCCACCGTTATCTTCGTCCGCAGGGCCGTTACAGGCCCCGAGTCCAAATAGTCCAATAAAAAGCAAAGCTAGGCTACATAACGTTTTGCTAAGTCGCATAAGCAACATCCTTGTGGGGCTGAAGTTAATTAGTCTTGGATTTCGCTGCGTAGATATTTAAACAGCTCTTTAGATGATTTTGATTCTGGACCTTTGGCCAGTTCTTTGGTCGCTTGACGCACCAAAGTACGCAGTTTCTGTCTGTCTAATTGCGGATAATGCTCAACTAAAGTTTGAATTTCAGCATCACCTTGGGTGAGTAAGCGTTCACGCATTTTTTCGAACATCTGCAACTTCGCTGTTTCGTTGTTGTTTTTATTCAACACGATAGCGAGTGAAGCCTTAATAGGCTCGATATCAAAATTACGCATCAATTTGCCGATATACTGCATGTGGCGACGATACGCCTCAGTATTAACCTTGATTTTGCGTGTTTGCAGGATAGCGTCGTACAAAAACTCATCCAGCTCGATTTTATCTAGCTGAGTCTTGCTCAGTGAAACAAGCTCCATACCGACTTTTTGCACGGCTTCGCTATCACGCTTGTCCGTTGTTTTACTGCTGACATAATCTTCATCTATGTCGTAGGGCTGTTTAAAATGTTCTGAATCACCAACAATCTTCATATAGATAAAACCTCAAGTAATTTACTGGCTAATAATAACATCTCCAGCCAAAAATCGCCTAGGTGAATGTGTTTATACCCAAGCTACCTGAAGATACGAGTTTCAGAGCGCCTAGGGTGCTTCAATTTAAGGCGCATCAATGACAGAATGTCGGCCACCTTTTGAATTGATGCAACACGGAAGTGGAGTGCCCTAGGCGCTCCGTCCCGGCGGGTTTTAACGCACTTTATGCTGTGTTGGTTATTTTTAACTTAGACCGCTAGGTCTGCAAATAACCGCCTTGCCTAAAGTGCGTTAAACTCCCGCTGAATCCTGCATCTTCAGGTTGTTTGGGTATAGGATACGCTCTCAAGCCTAAGTCGGCCGCGAATAATTAATGTGAATGGGATTTGTGTTTGTTATGCTAGAGTCATTGCCGACAACGAAAGAGTAGCTTTGTGTCTTTGAACAGAATCGATAGTGAATTGGGCGCGCTGAAAGATGCGGTGGCCGTGGCGCTGGAATATGCCAACAAATTAGGAACGAACGCTGCCGAAGTGGCGATCAGTAAACAACAAGGTTTGTCGGTTTCTACCCGTTTAAAAGAAGTTGAAACCGTTGAATTTAATAAAGATGGTGCCTTAGGGATTACGGTTTACCGCGATGGTTGCAAGGGCAGTTCATCGACGTCGGATTTAAGTCCAGAGGCCATCGCCTTAGCGGTGAAAGCGGCCGACGATATCGCCCGTTATACTTCTCCGGATCCATTCAGTGGTCTTGCCGATAAAGCCTTGATGGCAACTCAGATCCGCGATCTTCAGCTGTATTATCCAGAAGATATTTCCCCCGATGAGTTAGCCCAACTGGCGATCCGCGCCGAAACTGCGGCACTCGATGCCGATCCGCGCATTAATAATTCCGACGGCGCCAGTGCCAATGCTCACACTGCGGTTAAAGTGTATGGCAACAGCCACGGTTTCTTAAACGGGTATTGCAGCTCGCGTTATAGCTTAAGTTGCAGCGTGATCGGTGAAGATAGTGAAGGCAATATGCAACGGGATTACGATTACACTATCGCCCGTAAATTCAGCGAGATGCTTGCACCTGAAACGGTCGGTTTAAAGACTGCCGAGAAGACAGTAAGCCGCCTCGGTGCGCGTAAGATTGCGACAACGCGTTTACCTATTTTATTGGCTCCAGATATCGCCACAGGGTTAATCGGCCACTTCATCGGTGCGATCAGCGGTGGCAGTTTATACCGTAAATCCAGTTTCTTATTGGATTCGATCAACACTCAAATCTTCCCCGATTGGTTCAATATCGAAGAACAGCCGCATTTACTGGGCGCACTGGCGAGCGCGAACTACGACAGCGAAGGCGTGTCGACCCAAGATAGACGGATTATCGACCGCGGCATGTTAGAAACCTATTTGCTGACCAGCTACTCGGCGCGCAAGTTAGGCTTAACCAACACGGGTCACGCGGGTGGTATTTATAACTGGACGCTCGGCCACACAGGCCAAACCTTCGACGAATTGGTAAAAGACATGGGCACAGGTTTGATTGTGACCGAAGTTATGGGCCAAGGCGTGAACATGGTTACGGGCGATTATTCCCGTGGTGCGGCAGGCTTCTACGTTGAAAACGGTGAGATCCAATATCCAGTGGAAGAAATCACTATCGCGGGTAACTTGAAAGAGATGTTCCGTGGCGTGCAAGCCGTGAGTAAGGATTTTGATCTGCGCTCATCGATTCGTACCGGCGGCATCTTGTTATCTGAAATGAAGATTGCGGGTAACTAATCCATAGTTTTACTCTTTGTGCATAGCGCTTAAGTCGTCTCAGCGTTTTAGTGCCTGTACTTTAGCGCTAGTAGCATGAATGTGGTTTGAGCATAAAAAAGGGCAAGCGATTAATCACTTAATCTGCTTGCCCTTTTTGTTTAACGTTTGGATTTAGAGCTGCTCGACCTAAAAAGCCGTGTCGTTAAAAACGATGTGGTTAAAATCAGTCGTTAGAACGCATAGCTTGCGCTGAGTTCAAACGAGCGACCTGCACCGGCAATCTGGTTAAAGCCATTGGTATTATCGGCCTTAAATTCCGCCACACTCACACCGCCCAGTGGCAGCTCATAGTAGCTGTCGAATAGGTTATTCACGGCGAAGGTGACAGTCAGATCCTGCCATTTCATACTGCTGTTCAAGTTAAGCAAGGAGTAGCTATCGGTTTCATTTTCAAGGCGGCGGTCATCCACGCGATCTTTGGTCGCAACCCATTGCCATGAAAGACTGTTTTCCCAGTTACCTAGTTGATGTTGCAGTGCCAGCTCAGTTTGCAGCGGCTTGATTTGATATAAAGGCTCATTGCCTTCATCTCGCTCACCACGGGTCACATTCACTTTACCTAACACTTGCCATTTACCTGTGCTGGTTTCGGCAAACTGATAGAGCGCATTAAAGCGTGCGCCATAGAGATTGGCATCTAAGTTAGTGAATTGAAGAATATTGCGTTTGCCATCAGCTGAGCTAGTGCGATTGAAACTGCCAATCACTTCGGCATCGATATAGTCAGTCACCGCTGTGTACCAAGCTGTGGTCGAGACTTGCCAGCTATCACCGTTATATTTGTAGGCTGCGCTCAGGGTGTGGGCAGTTTCTGGCTTTAGATCCGGATTACCCACATAACCATTACCATCGCCATACCAACCTATCATAGTGGTTGCCATAGTGCCGCGACCCCAGCTGTAACGCTCGTACAGATTGGGGGCACGATTCTTGCGGGCAAGGCCAAACTCAAGTTGTTGATTGGCCGATAACTGATAGCGAGCCAGTAAGGTGGCGTCAATCAGATCATCATTACGCTCTCTGTCCATCTCGTTAAAGGCCTGCGCCGCAGCGGCATCCATATTCGGCATGCCCATCATTGGCATATCACTATAAGCTTGGACTTCACCGGTATTGGTGGTGACATACTCAAAGCGAACACCCGCCGATAACCACCAGCTAGAGCTCAAATCTTGCTGCCATTCGCCATAAACGGCGGCGCGGCGACGTTCGCCATCGTTGATGTTGATGTAATCATTCGGCGCCATCATAGTGCCTGGCACTGCAGGCCACACATCGTCGAGGTGGTAGCTATAGAATTCTTGGCCGACCAGTAAGGTGCTGTCATCGCCCATTGGCAAGCGCCAGTGCAGTTGATAGCTGTAGTCGTCACCTTCAGTGTTCATCGGCATCTTGCCGGTTTTTTCTGGGGTGAAAAAGCCCATCTCGTGCTTCACGCCGTGCCAATTGAATTGGGCGCTGAACTCACCGTCATCGTCGAGTTTGAGTTGATAACGGGCGAGGGCACCGTAACTCTTGTTATCCGTCATATCCATGTATTGGTTAGCAAAACCTTGGAATGGAATATTTTGGTGGGTCAATTTGATGGCAACTTCTTGAGTCTCATCGCGCCATGCGGCGGTCAGTGCATGGTTTTGTGCGCGGTACAGGGTATCGATGACTTTATCGCCATTGCCATCTTTATAGCTGTTGGCATCTTCATAGGCGCCTTGATAGCTAAGACTGACATTTTTGCTGGCGACAGTGGCGTTGGTGCCGAGTAATAAAGTGTCACTCACGCTGCGGTATCCCGTTGAAATATCGCCACTATTCCACTTGATAGCCTCGCTTTCGCCAAATTTAGGATTAAGGCTGCTGACTTTGATCACACCCGCGATATTGTCGCCACCCGCGCTGACTGGCGATACACCCGCAATCACTTCGGCTGTGGTGACTTGATTGGCGGAAATATAGGACAGCGGTGGATTCATTTGATTGGCGCAGGAAGCGGTAATGTCCGCACCATCAACTAACACTTTAATGCGATCGCCCATCATGCCATTGAGAATAGGCAGAGCTGATACGCCACCCGCTTCGGAGAAATCTACTCCTTGTCCTTTCAGCAGGTTTTCAGCCGAACCTAGCGTGTTGCGGTTTTCGGTCTGTTGGCCGTGGACTTCTAAGCGTTCAATATTGGCTAATTCGCTGTCATCGGCCATTGCCTGTGGCGCTAGCGATAAGCCCATGGCGATTGCGAGGGATGAGGAAATTACTGAAGTTTTAAACGGGTGAGATAAATACGCAGAATTTGCAGCCATCTTATTGTCTTCCATTCACTTGGATTAATTGCGCTGCATTATAAAGAGCATCTATGAGTGACAGGTGCGGCATATTGTCGCAGAGGGCAACAAAGCGGGTTAAAAACAGAATTGAGCTTGAGCAGAAGGTAAATTCCTCGCACTTGAATCACTTAGGCCATGATTTTCTTTGACTCTTTAAACATTGTGCTCATCAATCATCGATAAGCACATCAATGGAATCCTGCTTTATCGGCCGTTAGAGGAGGCGTGAGTTTTTAAGACTTGAGCTAACCAAAATACTTGCTATACAGTCGCTGAGTTTCGCCTTGGGAATCCATGGCGGCGAGTGCTTTGGCAAACTGGAAAGCTTTAGAATCAGGCGCTAACACTGTGGGGCTATTGTCTGGGCTGATGGGTTTTTCGGCGCGATAGTTAGGGTTGTGTCTACCGCGGTAGTGACGGCTTTTTTTCGAGAAGCCGAGGTACATTTCCTGCGCTGATTGGCAGCAGTTATAGTGGAGTTTGAACTGAGTGGGGTCGCGATCGTTAAGGTAATAATGCAGCGTGGTTTGATCGTAGATGAAAAAATCCCCTTGGTTTGAAAGCAAATAATCCAAGGCTTTAGACACATTGAGTTCAGGCGGTTTACGTACCTGTATTTTGTCGGGCAGGCCGCCAAAGTCGTAGCTGCCGGGGGCGATTAAGAGGGTCATCTTATTGTTGACTAACTGCTCAATCGAGCGAATATCGGCGGCCCCCGCACGGCTAATGCCTATGGCGCGTTCTGAAAGTCCATTAGGGATAAAATGCGCGTATTTAGCCCGATCTTCGGTGAAGTTAAGCCCGGGATAAAAGTCGATATTGCCGAGCTTGAGATCCCGCAGTATGCGTAATTTAGGTGCGCGCACCACATTGAGTTTGCAGCCAATCTTGTCCGCCGCCGCTTGGTAAAGGTCGTGATAAAATCCCGTGTTATTGGGCTCATCTCCAATAAAAGGTAAGCGTTCGCTGGTGCGATACCCCATGGTAATTACGCAGGCGTCTGAACTGGAAAAGGCATTGGCGAGCGGGGCTTGAAGCGTCATCAGCAAGAGCAGTGCGCCGAGCCAAGGTTGAGCGACTAACGTGGATTTCAAATTGATCTCCTTATCTGTCGATTACAAAGTGTAACCTGAGTGCCAATAAAGGTTATGGCAAAATCCGTAAACTAATCTTAAAATTCATTAACTAAATCTTATTGATTATTAAGCTTAATATATTATTTTGTTTGAATAATCTATCATACTTTCCTACTAGTCAACGCCATTTTTTATGTTGGAGTGCACAAACTCTGTACATCTGATTTGATTGCGTTATAGTTTGCGCTGTTAGGCCATGGGCTTAACTTTCATTAAGCAGTGAGGCATAAAATGACTAAGCAAAAACCGCAAAATATGACCTTAGAACACGAAAGTGGCCGAGGCACCATTACCGACAACGCACTTAAAGCGTTAGTGACGAGTCCCCTGTTTAGGACCCGTACCGAGAAAGCGAAAAAGGGCAAAGGGTCGTACGACCGTAATGCACAAAACCGAAAGGGGCATCAGCATAAGGGCGATGCCCCTTTTGACTTTTTAGGTCTAAGCTTTTGTTAATCTGTTGCTCTCCCTGTTTTAGCCCGCTTGCTTTAATCCCTCGTTAATCCTGCCCGTTCCTGCTATTTCGCCAGCCTCAACATCCGTCTTTACGCTTAAATCAGCCTTATTGTCGATAGTCGCTTTCCTTCTGAGAGCTTAGCTTGGAATGAATTGGTACTTTTATCCTGAGCGAGTATGGTGAAGGCTTAGAGGGTTTTAGCGAAGGAGATACGCATGGCACAGCAATATCGAATTGAACACGACACTATGGGCGAGGTAAAAGTCCCCGCAGACTGTTATTGGGGCGCGCAAACCGAGCGTTCACGGCAGCACTTTCGTATCGGTGTCGAAGCGTCAATGCCGATTGAAGTGATCCATGCATTTGGTTATCTCAAAAAGGCCGCCGCCATCACCAATCAACAACTCGGCACTTTGACTCAAGCTAAAGCCCAACTGATTGCCCAAGTGTGCGATGAGCTGATTGCGGGCGAACTCGATACGCAATTTCCCTTGGTGATTTGGCAAACGGGCTCGGGCACGCAAACCAATATGAACGTCAATGAGGTGATCGCCTATCGCGGCCATGTGCTCTCCGGTGGGCAACTCACCGATGCGGTTAAATGTTTACATCCCAATGACGATGTTAATCGCTCGCAATCTTCCAACGATACTTTCCCTACCGCCATGCACATTGCTGCCTATCGTCAAGCCGTTGAGCTGGTTTTGCCCGGCATGAAGTTATTGCAGCAGAGCTTGCAGCACAAGGCCGAGGAATTTGTGCACCTAGTTAAAATCGGCCGCACGCATTTTATGGATGCGACACCGTTAACCTTAGGCCAAGAGTTTTCGGGTTACGCCGCGCAATTAAGTCATGGTATCGAAGGCATTGAGCACAGTCTCAAGCGGGTGGCCGAGTTAGCCTTAGGTGCGACTGCCGTGGGCACTGGGCTGAATACGCATAAGGATTACGCCGTTAAGGTGGCGGACAATATCGCAAAGCTCACAGGCTTGCCCTTAGTGACTGCGCCGAATAAGTTTGCCGCCCTTGCTGCCCACGATGAATTAGTCGCGCTATCGGCGGCCTATAAAGTGGCGGCGGTCAGTTTAATGAAGATCGCAAATGATATTAGGATGTTAGGTTCTGGCCCGCGCTGCGGCATCGCTGAGTTATTCCTGCCTGAAAATGAACCGGGTTCGTCCATCATGCCGGGAAAAGTCAACCCGACTCAGGTTGAGGCCATGACTATGGTGTGCGCGCAAGTCATGGGCAATGATGTCGCCGTTAGCATTGGCGGCAGCAATGGTCAGTTTGAGCTCAATGTATTTAAGCCAATGATTATCGCCAATGTGCTGCAATCGGGGCGCTTATTGGGGGATGCTTGTCAGTCGTTTAATGACCATTGCGTGGTCGGCATAGTGGCAAATGAACCACAGATTGCTAAGCATGTGGAAAACTCACTCATGCTAGTGACGGCGCTGAATCAACATATCGGTTATGAAAAGGCCGCTAAGATCGCCAAAAAAGCCCATAGCGAACACAAGACACTGCGCCAAGCGGCATTAGAACTTGAGTTTGTCACGGCAGAAGAGTTCGAGCTTTGGGTCGATGCCAATAAGATGTTAGGGCCAGATGCTTAATATCTATTGCTTAATACATAATGTCTCAGCCTAGCTGCTGATAAATCAGCGGAAGTGAGGCTGGCAATGAATCAAGATCGTGAGCCGAGATAATGAAAAGAAATAGTGTGATGAGATAGCGAGAAGAAATAGTGTGATGAGTTAGTGAGGCGAAACAGTGGAGTAAGGAGGCTGAAGCATTCGCAGTGTTAATGTTTACGGTGCATCGAATGATAAAAAAACAAAAAGCGAACCAGAGGTTCGCTTTTTGAGTCATAGCCTGTCCTGTATCAGAACGGCTTAGTCTTGGGTGTCAGCGTCTACCACTTCAGCCCACAGATCGTGTTCATCTGAATGGGTGATGCGGGCACGAACCAACATACCTGGCTCAAGTTCAGTTTCACCATTGATAAACACCATACCGTCGATTTCAGGTGCATCGGCGAAGCTGCGGCCAATAGCGCCTTCTTCGTCTACATCATCAATCAGAATATCTAAAGTACGGCCAACGAAACGGGCTAAACGCTCGGCGCTGATCTCGGCTTGGAGTTCCATAAATCTGTGGTATCTGTCTTCTTTAACTTCTTCGCTGATAAGCTCGGCGATAGTGTTGGCGACAGCGCCATCGACTTCAGAATACTTAAAGCAACCTACGCGATCAAGACGTGCTTCTTTTAAGAAATCGAGCAGGATTTGGAAATCCTCTTCGGTTTCACCAGGGAAGCCGACGATGAAGGTCGAGCGGATCACTAGATCTGGGCAGATTTCACGCCAGCGTTGAATCGCTTCTAACTGACGGTCAACACGGCCTGGACGCTTCATCATCTTCAGGATGCGCGGGCTAGCATGCTGCATTGGAATATCCAAATACGGCAGGATTAAACCTTCGGCCATCAAGGGGATCAAATCGTCAACCCATGGGTAGGGATAGATGTAATGCAGACGCACCCAAGCGCCCATTTTACCCAGTTGGCGCGCTAGGCTAGTAATGTCTTGCTTGACTGGCATACCGTTCCAAAAATCGGTACGACCGCCTTTGTCTTTGCCGTAGGCCGAGGTGTCTTGGCTCACAACTAGAATTTCTTGTACGCCTGATTCCACTAAACGCTTAGCTTCATCTAAGATGCTGCCCGCTGGGCGGCTGTCGAGATCGCCACGTAGCGAAGGGATGATGCAGAAAGTACAACGGTTGTCGCAACCTTCTGAAATCTTTAAATAAGCGTAATGCTTAGGCGTTAACTTAACCCCAGTTTGTGGGATTAACGAGGTGAAAGGGTTGTGCTCTGGCTTAGGCACATATTTATGAACGTGCTTCAACACCGCTTCGTAGCTGTGTGGGCCAGTGATTTCTAACACATCTGGGTGCACTTCGCGGATTTGGTTTTCTTTGGCGCCAAGGCAGCCAGTGACGATCACTTTGCCGTTTTCTTCTAAGGCTTCACGCACAGCATCCAGAGATTCTTCCACCGCAGCATCGATAAAGCCGCAGGTGTTGACGATAACTAAGTCGGCATTGTCGTAGCTGTTAGTGACTTCGTAGCCGTCGATGCGTAACTGAGTCAGAATACGCTCTGAATCCACGAGGTTTTTTGGGCAGCCCAAAGACACGAAACCGATGCGATTCCCAGTGGTAACAGCATTAGTGCTTGCTGCTTCTAATGTTTTGACTGGGATATCAAGCGTGGTCGTTTGCTTGGGTTTAAAAGTTTCAACTGTCATGGTTTCTCGCTGAGGTATAAGCCGCCTTAAAAAAGTTGGCGGATTATACCTGAAGTGATTAAAAGGTACAGTAGCTTTGGCTGAAAAGTGTACAACTGGGGCGCTGAATATGCCAGTTAACCCTAAGGCCTATTTTGGGTGTGGGTATAGAGATATCCGCTAGAGATCCGCAGTCGAACTCATAGGGATAAAAATAGCTAAACATTTTTCAGAAAAATTAACCCTTTTTAAAATTGGCCGCGTTTATAGGGGCAAGAGACAATTTCTTGATGCTGTTACATATTGGCACAAGTATTGGCACTTTTTACTGATAGCCTAAGCGCTAAATAAGCGACACAGTCGTTTTAGCCGTCTCGTTTTGAATATGCGTTCTATTTGAAGTGGTTTAGCTATAAGCACATTATTTTGGAGTAAGTTATGAAAAATTCTCTTTTAGCGGTATTGGTGGCGGGTGGTCTTTTTTCTAGCGCGTTTATGGCGCCAGCGGTACTCGCCGCTGAGGTCGATTTCCCCCACATTGAAACCATGGGTGTGAGCCAAATCCAAGTCGAGCCTGATATGGCGGATGTGAATGTGGAAGTGGCCGTGACCGAAAAAACCGCTAAAGCCGCCAAAGATAATTCCGATGCCGCCGTGGCTAAGTTTATCGCCCGTCTCACCGCAGCGGGTGTGACTAAAGATCAGATCCAGAGCGCGAATTTAAATCTTCAACCGCAATACGTCTATGTGCAGGATAAAGCGCCAGAGCTGACGGGTTATACTGCCAGTCGCCAAATTACCGTGACGGTAACAGACTTAAGCCGCTTGAATGCTATTTTAGATTCTGCCTTAGAAGAGGGCATGAATCGGGTCAATAACATCGCCCTTAAGTCGAGCAAAGAAGCTGAATACGTCGCCAAAGCACGTCAAGCCGCGATTGTGGATGCCAAACAAAAAGCCGAATCTTTGGCTAAAGGCTTTGGTGAAAATCTCGGTAAGATTTGGCAGATCCGTTATTACGATCAACGCCCTGTGCAACCTGTCATGTTGCGTATGAGCGCTAAAGCCGATGCCATGGGCGCCGCCGAGAGTTATCAATATGGTCAAGTGAGCATAGAAGATAGAGTTGAAGTGATTTATAAACTGAAGTAAATCAGTCAGAGGCATATGGTGATGGATGAAGCTCCTATTGGGATTCATCCATTTTTTTATGCCGTTTACAATCGTTTTATATTTTTGGAAATAGCATTCTTCACTCTATATGTGATGGATTTTATTAGGATGATGAACAGTAAAAACTGGCAAATTTAAACATTTATCCTCACACTAGTAAGGTGATATTAAGGAGGCCGTTTATGGATTTCCCCGCTCGAATAAAGCAACAAACTTGCATGGATTGCTTAAGTGGTAAGTCATTAGGATTTGAAATTCGAATGGCATTTCAACCTATTATCCATTGGCCTAGTCGTGAGATTAGCGGTTATGAAGCTTTGGTCCGAGGCCCTGATGGTGAAGGAGCTGCGTGGGTGTTTGAGCGGATTAATGAAAATAATAAATACTATTTTGATCAGGCTTGCCGTGTTAAAGCGATAGAAACCGCTTCAAAGCTGGGACTCGATAAGATGCTCAGTATCAACTTTTTACCTAATGCCGTATATAACCCTGAGACCTGTATCCGCGCGACGATTGAAGCCGCCGACATGTATGGGTTTGATATTCACAAAATCATGTTCGAAGTGACTGAGGGCGAGCAAATTGTTGATCGGGCAAAATTAGTCCGTATCTTCGAGAGCTATGCTAAGCGTGGTTTTATCACTGCAATCGATGATTTTGGCAGTGGTTTTGCTGATTTAAGTTGGTTAGATGCCCTGCGTCCCCAAGTGCTAAAACTCGATATGACTTTGATCCGTGATATCGATGTCGATAAAGAAAAACAGCTGGCGGTGGATGAAATACTGCGTATTTGTCTAGAACTTAATACAAGAGTCTTGGCCGAAGGCGTTGAGAGCGAAGCCGAACTGAATTATCTCGCTGGAATCGGGATTGAGTATTTTCAGGGTTACTACTTTGCTAAACCTAAGCTCGAACATTTAACTACCTACGAAGAGCTAAACTTTCATGCATCATAGCCGCGCTCGTTCGACGTCTTAAACTATCTGGTTATTCTTCTGCTTTGTGTGTTTACCATCGAATCTAAAATATTTAATTAACAGACACTTGCCAGCACGTTAAGTACGGTGAGTGTGTCTGTACCTGTCAGCCAAAACGAAAAAGCAATGGCGGCTTAGTTTCAATTGGGGCAGATATTTGAATCGCCGCTCTTACCCTTGCGGGGTTAGCGCCGCTAAAAGGTGGCGATATCGACACATCTGACTAAGCTTACTCTGACTCAAACAAAGGAGGTGTTATGAAACAATTTACAGTTTTAACCCTATTGGTATCCTGTTCCCTGCTGCTTGCTAGCCCAGTATTTGCCCACGGTGAAATCGGTGAACCCTCGGATGGCGCCAAGGGAATGGCGGGTGCCATGGGCACCATAGAATTTAAACCCTCAGATTGGCAAGAGAATAAACAGAGCTGGTGGAAGGACAGTGATGGTGTTGCGCCCGGTGTTGCCGGTTGCCATGTCGGTACCGATGCACAAGGTGTGCCTAATGGCAGAATGTTTGGTGAGGCGTGTTTGCCCGATGGCTTGTTAGTCGAATCCAATCCCGGCAAAGATGTGATACACGGTCACAGTGACGACTTAGGTCATCCTGATACCTTTGACTGTAATGCTTGGTGTGTTGGCGAAGGTAAAACTGCGGGAATGTGTGAAGTGGCCGCTGCGCCGCCTTGCGAGCAATCCGCGAGATGCGCCTGCAAGTAGTTAATCGCGAGTGTGAGCTCGATGTGTGTTGTGAGTTCACTGCGATTTCATTTCTTTGGCTAACATATTCTTCTGCTGGTGATTATCGCGCTTAGCGCCTCTCCTACCCAACATACTTATTTGAATCCTTGAGTGCACAATTGGCCGCTTTAGCTTTAGCCGTACTGAGCTGCGGGGCAATTGCTTGTTTATGATATCGGCTAACTGATATATCATGCGCCACCTAAAATTGCCCTTGTAACCTATTCGCTACTATGTCTTCCAACGCGCTCTATACCGATTTATCCGGCTATTACGATTTAATGTGTTCTGATATTAACTACCAGCAACAGAGTGCGAGCATTCATCGTCTGCATCAGTTCCTTGGCAATAACGGTAAACAACACCTTGATTTAGCTTGTGGTACGGGTCCGCATGTGCGGCATTTTATCGATCTTGGTTATCAATGCAGTGGCCTCGATATCAATCAGCCAATGCTTGACATGGCCATGCGCCGTTGTCCCGAAGCCCAGTTTAACCTCCAAGATATGACAGCTTTTTATTTAGAAGAGCGCGTCGACTTGATTACCTGTTTTTTATATTCCATCCATTACAGTGCTTGTATCGAACGGCTTAAAAGCTGTATCGCCAGCGTGCACAGTGCGCTCAATGACGGCGGACTGTTTTGTTTTAATACTGTCGATAAACACAGAATTGATAACACTACCTCGGTTAAGCATTTTGCCGAGTTTGATGGTAGTCATTTCGCCTTCGAATCCGGCTGGCATTACAGTGGTCAAGGCGAGAAACAGTCCTTAAAGTTGAGTATTGCCAAAAGCAGTCTGCCGTTTACTGAGGTGCCAGCTTCGCCTTTACCAGTCTCTGACATGAAAGGTTTAGGCTCGCTGGAAGCGGGGTTACACGCCGCAGGTTTACAGGAAGTTGGCTTACAAGAACTACACAGCATTGAGCAATGGCAAGATCAACATGCCATGGTCGCTACTAGCTTCACAGAGCTTCAAGAACTGTTAGCCCCCTATTTTGAAGTGCATGTTTTCGAACACGATTATGAAAGAATCGTCCCGTGGGATTTAGCATCCGGCAACGCGCTGTTTGTCTGCGTGAAGATTTGACCTTCTGTTGAAGGTTCGGCAACTCAAATGACTCTTCGCAACGTCGAAGAGCAAGGGCGATTCATTGGGTTTAAGTAAGGTTTGTTAGCCCTTAAAACAAAATGAGTCTTGGGTGCTCTGTCTTTTCAATTCTCTTTTCATACTTTTGTGATGATGGCTGGCGGCTGATTTCGTGCTTCAATGTATGGTAAAGCGAACGTTATTATTGATGGAATGACTGGCAGCATGGAGAGTTGATATGAAGCAACTAGCAGAAAACCTGTGGATTTTTGATGGTGAAGCCGTACCATTTTTTACCTTGCCCTATACCACACGGATGACAGTGATCCGCTTAAATAATGGCGCTTTGTGGGTACATAGCCCAATCAAGCTCACCTCTGAACTTCAAGCACTGGTCGAGGCGTTAGGCGAAGTTCGTTATCTTATTGCACCTAATCATTTGCACCACCTGTTTTTAAAGGACTGGCAGCAACGTTATCCACAGGCCCAAAGCTTTGGCACCTCGGAAGTTCAAACAAAGCGGCCAGATCTCCATTTTGATGGCCTGTTCACCGCTCAATTTCATGCCATGTGGGCGGCTGATATTGACCAACTTTTATTTACGGGCTCTCATTTTATGCAGGAATGTGTGTTCTTTCATAAAGCATCGCGTACTTTGATTGTGACGGACCTTATCGAAAACTTTTCACCCGAATCTTTTAATGCCTTACAGCGATTATTGGCTCGCGGAGCGGGAATACTCGCTCCAAACGGTAAAATGCCCTTAGATTGGCGTTTAAGTTTTATGTTTGCTAAGACACAAGCACGTAATCATATTAATAAAATATTAGCTTGGGAGCCAAAAGTTATCATCATGGCCCATGGTCTTATCATAGAGAATGATGCAACGGCATTTCTGGAAAAATCATTTTCTTGGGTAAAGGGGGAATAATAGTTTTATGATATTTTCCCAATATCATTTTAGCGTTTAAACCGCTATACATTATCAGCGAATAAAAGGTGGACACTTTATAGTTGAATTCGGGAGTTAACTATCTGCAATATTATTTACAATTAACCAGTACGACATGAGTGATGACTAATTTATAAGAGGCAGTAGGTTGATGGGATGTAGCGGGCTTGTGAATTTACTCCTTATCTATGAAATAGTTACAATGCAATAGGCAATAAATACATTCGCCAGAGTGAGTGCAACTTACAGCTATTAATATATAAGTGATTTTAGCTGTTATTTTAGACGGGCTTTCTTCATTTTAAATTATCTTAGTTAAGGTATAGCATTGATAGTAATGTTTTTTTATTAATTTTCTTAAACCTATTTAGCTTGAGCTCGGTAAGTCTGGCATTACTTTTGTAATGTACTTAGCGTATTTAAATAATTAACTAGGAGTACATTATGAAAAATACCATTCTTACTTTGGCCGCCATTATTTCTTTAGCCTCTGTTAGTGTTTACTCTCATGCGGAGAACATGAAAAATAATGATGTCGCAGAAAATGGCATTTATGTTGGTGCTAACTATGGTTATTTAAAAGTTGATGGTAAAGATGACTTCGATGACAATAGCGATGTTATTCAAGGGCTTGTTGGTTATCGCTTTAACCAGTATTTAGCTATCGAGGGCGGATACGTTAACTTCGGTGATTATGGCAATAGCCTTTCTAATGCAGAAACAGATGGTTATACCGCTGCGCTAAAAGTCTCATATCCCATTGTCGATCGCGTTGAGTTGTACGCTAAAGGTGGGCAACTATGGTATTCCACTGATTATGATGTGTTAGGTTTTTCTGGAAATAAAGATGATGAAGGTGTGTTCGCCGGTGCCGGTGTTGCATTCAAAGTCACAGATCGATTCTTAATTAATGCCGAGTACACTTGGTATGATGCAGGAATTACCGTTGAGAATGTTAGTAACGGTGCAGATACAGACACAGACTTTAAACAAGCCAGTTTAGGTGTTGAATATCGATTCTAATTATTCGTTTTTGATATTTATAATTTAAAAATTGATTATCTAGGTGTGACACGCTAAGTGTCACACCTTTTTTATATGATTAATATGTCCCTCATAGTTTTTTAAAGCAAAGTCAAAATCAAGGTCGTGGGGTTTCACCCCACACCCGACCAAAAGGGGAAAAGCGCCTGTTCCCCTTTTGGAAATCCCCCGGCGTCCCTAGCGAAGTTAGATGCATTGGTTAGTGGCTTCGTGCTTATTCGAAAATCGCTAACGCTTCCGATGGTACATCCTGTACCCCGAAAGCTAGCGAGGCATCAATGCCTCGCTCACGCGATTTTCTTCAACGCCCTTCAGCAACTTCGCAGGGGAAGGTGAACTTCTGTGATCTTGATGTTAGCTGTTAATCCCAAAGGAGTTATACCTATACAACTTTTTATTTTTTAACCGATAGGCGGATTGTTTGTTGTCTTTATTTCCCCTGCTTTATTTTTCCAATGAGGCAGCTCACGGATTCAGATTGATAGAGAAGGTACAGAGATCTAATGAGCCATACTACAGTTAATAACGTAGTAATGATAAATATTGCCTTCCAAGTGTCAGCAGTTAAGTATGCTGCCTTGAATTCTGTAGTTGCAAACACAATAATCAGTGTAATTAGAATTCCAAGCGGAGCTACCCACTGACCTTTTTTCTCTATATTCTGTACATGCTCATTAAGAATTAACTTTAATTTATCCTCTGTAATCTGAATAAGCCTTTGCTCTATGTTAGTATGCACTTCCGTTACATCAATCGTCTTTCTTGTGTAAAATCCATTACTATTCATGCAGCAGCCTCCAGTAATATTTGGAGGTCTAATTTAATTGCATTTCCAACCCTCTGACCAAAAGCCATTAGATAAACCTTTCGGTCTTCCGTAATACCAAAAGATGCTGGTTCACGAAAGCTCATTCCCTCTCCATCCCAATTGTTAAAAATCAGTTTTGCATAATCTTCCTGAGGTTCAATATCAAAACTACTCTCGCTTGGATTATCATATTTTTTATGAAAAACTAGATTTAGCTTAACATCCCAATTTAAAACCTTAAACTCAACCCATGAGTCTAAATCATCCTGAATAATAAGTGTCTGTGTTAAAATAACTTCTAAATTCCCAATTTTTGCTTTCATTTATTCTATAAATTCCAAATTGTAAATCAGTTAAATTAATGTCTTCATTGGTAAATGTCGAGCGTTTTAGAGTTTTAATAAAAATTATCTGAGATAACATGTTTTAATGCTGTTCAAATCAATCGAATTTAAAGAGCCTCCCATTGTTAAATTTTCTAAAGGAGATGGTAGGCGTTATTCAGGTTGCTTTAGATGGCATGTAAACAGCACTAAAGCTACAGGAGTTCACCTTCCCCTGCGAAGTTGCCGCGGGGCGTTGGAATAAATTGCGTGAGTCCGGT
>NZ_VXCT01000079.1:0-13985 GCF_052850535.1 Shewanella sp. 1180_01 | reverse complement strand
TGTTTCGACATTGCCATCAACCAGAGTCTCTTGAACTAATATCTCACCACGCTCTAAATTGACGTATTGCCATTTAAGACCATCGATCTCAGCAGTTCTCATCGCGGTAAAAAAACGCACCGTATAGTAGTCAAGAAAATCTTCTCTAACGTTAGATAAAAACAGCTGTACCTCTGCCAATGAGAAAGGCTCTATAGGCGTTTTATCAATTTTTAACGGCTTAATATTGGTAAATGGCGTTGGGAACTCAAAACGAAGAGCCGCTTCGTTTAAGATCCCTCGCAACGGAGTCATAACATGATTAATCCAGTCATTACTGAGTTTACCTTGCCTTCCTTTCCGTTTCGGTTCACTGATACTAGCCCGATATTTAATCAACTGTGGCCGGGTGATTTCGTCTAAACGAAAATGCCCGAATTCAGGCATCAAGTAACGCTCAAATATCATAGCGACATTCTTGTAGTGACTAATTTTCCACTGTATCCGGTTCTCAGCCAGCCATTCAGCGGTAAATAAACTGAATGTGGGGATATTGCTGAGTAATGTTGATCCACTGTATTTTTGTACTTCGACTAGATTGTTCTCGATAAGCACATCAGAATCGACAAAATGTGAGCATCGTGGACTTGATGGAAAATAATTCCTAAATACGAATCTATTTAATCTTATCTCGGCTTCCATTGTGTTAAGCATTCCCATTAGACGAGAACGGTTCAGCCGGTTATCGAGCAATGTGGTCTGTTCGCGACACCTAACGCCCTGATAGGTAAAATCAAATAACAATTTACCATTTCGTGCACGAATATTAGCCATGACATACACCTCCTCTAGCCATTGGAATGATGAATTTAGCAGGGCAGCTTGGTTTAAATAATTCCTTTTCAATTACTTCCCAGATGTAGAAAATTTTTCGACCACCGAATGGCTTTATGTAATGAACCCCTTCGATGAAAACATTATCTTTCAATGTATGGTTGATATAAGGCGCGCTAAACTTTATTCTTTGAGAAAGTTCTTTTGCATTGAATAATGTTTGTGGCATAAATACCTCGAAATGTTCTTTGGGTTGATCAAATGTTCTTGATAGGAATATTTAAGCGTGGCGGCGATGTTCTTACAAAGAACATTTAAATGTTTTTACGTATTTTAAGGATGGAATTGAGTGATTAGATTTAAAATCAAAGAGTTAATTGCTGAAAAAGAATTCAGAGAGCGAAGAAAAATCACACTTCAGGAAGTCGCAGATTCAGCTTGTGTTAATCGAACGGCCTTATCTAAGATGATGAACCCAAGCTACGAATACTCGACGACGACCAAAGCCATCGACTCTTTGTGTCACTATTTTTGTTGCAAAGTAGAGGATGTGATTGAGTACGTAGAAGATTAATAGCTGCGTTTCTTAGTAGTAAATAAAATTATTTGATGTAATATTATTTACAAACTAATGGATGAGTGACCACATTGAACATACTACTTACCTGGCTTGGTAATAAAGACCTTGAAAACATGCAGTCTGACAAGGGCGCCGCAATTGTAACCTTGGCAATAAAATCCAAAATTCCCTTCGATAAAATAGTTATTTTATCCAATAAAGATGAACAGCTGTGGCCACAATTTGAACGCTATTTAAAAAAACAACTGGCCATTAATCAGCGTCCTTTTCACGATATTCAAGTCTTTAAAGCCCATATAAATAGCCCGATTGATTATCAGTCAATTGCAAAAACTAGCGAACATTGGATAGCAAAACTGAGTGATGAAGCGCAAACGCTTTCAATAAACCTCACATCCGGCACGCCAACCATGACCACTTTGTCAGTGCTTATAGGTAAAGGAAAGCCCAATACCCACTTTTTACAAACCACCCCAGATAATCAATTAATTGAGGTGGATATCCCCCTCGATTTTATTCATACCTATGTCAAATCTGCCGCTAAGAACATTGCCTCGAGTGCAAGTGCTTTATCCATGCACAGCACAGCGTTTACAGCTTTAACTGCCCAATCACCCGCCATGAAAGCCCTTATTGTTAAAGCTCAAAAAATTGCCGCCGCTGAAGTCCCTGCATTGATTTTAGGTGAAACGGGTACCGGAAAAGAATTAATGGCTCATGCCATCCATAAAGGAAGTTTAAGGGCCAATAAACCCATCAGAATCGTCAATTGTGGCGCTTTTGCGCAAAACTTGGCAGATTCTACATTATTTGGCCATAAAAAAGGGGCCTTTACGGGGGCGGACAAAGACTATGCAGGTCTATTTGAGCAAGCCGATGGCGGCACGCTTTTTCTCGATGAAGTAGGGGAGCTGCCTCTTGATATTCAAGTTAAATTGCTACGAGCCTTACAGCAAGGTGAGATTAATCGCCTTGGAGACAATAAACCCATTTATGTGGATGTGAGAATCATTGCGGCCACACATCAAGATCTACAACAACAGATCGCCGCTGGCCAGTTTAGAGAAGATCTGTTTTATCGACTCGCGGTCGGCATTATCCAAATGCCAGCACTAAGAGAGAGAAAGCAAGATATCCCAAAATTAGTCAATCAGCTCATTAGCCAAATTAATCACGTTGGGTCCAAACATCCTCAGTATCAAAGTAAGAATATTTGCGAAAAAGCAATAGAGTTTATTTCCAATCAAGCTTGGCCAGGTAATATTCGTGAGTTATGGAGCACATTAAATCGGGCCTGCTTATGGTCCGACTCAAGCATTATCACAGCTAACGATCTTGCAGATGCCTTGCTTGCATCACATAAACCACAACAAGCCACTGATATATCTATGTCTCTTCACGATAAAGTTGATATAGTTCAACTCACTGATGATATTCAAAAAAACTATGTCAAAGCCGCGTTAAAGGCCAGTGGCAATGTAAAAAAGCAAGCCACGCAAATGTTGGGCTTAAAAGATCATCAAACGCTAACCAATTGGATGAAGCGTTTGCAGATTGACATAGAAAAATAACCATCGCGGCAGATTGGCATTGTTATTGCGAATGCAGTAGGGACATAAGGAAGCAACACGGAATGAAGCAATCAATGAATTTTGAGCATATTCAAACAAAATGGCCACAGCTCCATCAATTAGCAGCATTTGCTGAAGAGTATGCGATATCAGATCCACAAAGTGCATTGGTTAAACTTCGCTGTTTTGCTGAACAGGTTGTCGGCTATTTTTATAAAGAACTTCAATTACCTGCTTTTCCCAATTCAAATATCTATGACAAGCTCACATCGGATGATTTCACTAGCGTAGTCCCCAATTTAATTACCGATAAACTTCACGCAATACGCAAAAGCGGTAATCAAGCGGCACACGAAGGTCGAGTCGATCAACAACAAGCTATTTGGATTTTAAAAGAAAGCTATTATGTTGCCTGTTATCTATTTATGGCTTACGGAAATGGGAAACAAGCTGATTGCCCAGAATTTACTGCGCCAGAACAAAAGCAGCCCTTAAATCAAGGTGATGCTGAATTTACTAAAAAAAATAAACAACTAGCACTACAGCTGAGCCAAAATGAAGCTCGGCTCAAAAAAGCGTTAGAAGAATTAGAGGCGTCTCAACAAGCACAAAAACAAGCCCAACAAGAAGCCGAAAGACTCAAGCAAACGATAAATGAAGCAAAAGTCGGTGAAATTAAGGCGCTTAACAAACTTATCACTGCAAGTTTTAACTTTAGCGAAGCAGAAACTCGTGCGCGGATCATTGACATGGATCTACGGGCTGCTGGTTGGCAGGTGTCTCTTGATGAAACGAGCACAGATGAAGTAGGTAAAGAAGTACAGGTAACTGATCAGCCTACCAGTACAGGCATAGGTTATGTAGATTATGTGCTTTGGGACGATGACGGAAAACCACTCGCAGTAATAGAAGCGAAGCGGACTCGTGAATCTGTCGAAAAAGGCAGGCAACAAGCTAAGCTTTATGCCGATGCACTCCACAAACAGTACAATCAACGACCGGTTATATTTTACTCTAACGGTTACGACATCCGTATATTAGACGATGTCCAAGGCTATAACAGTCGTAAACTTTACGGCTATTACTCTAAAGACTCGCTGCAATATCTAATTAAACAGAGAGGCCTTAAAAAAGATTTAAATCAAACACCAATCGATACCAATGTCGCAGGCCGTTTGTATCAAATGGAAACAATCACTCGTGTATGTGAACGTTTCGCCGATAAACATCGCAAATCTCTTATCGTACAAGCAACTGGCACAGGAAAAACGCGTGTATCTATTGCGCTGGCTAAACGGCTACTCGATGCAGGCTGGGCCAAACGCGTACTGTTTTTATGTGACCGTAAAGAGTTACGTAAACAGGCGGGTAATGCCTTTAATGAGTTTACCAATGAGCCACTATACATCGTAGGTAAAACCAAAAAAGAGTTAGCGACAAATTCAAGGGTATTCATTGCTACTTACCCTGGCATGATGAGTATTTATCAAAAATATGATGTGGGTTATTTTGATTTAATTGTCGCTGATGAATCACACCGTTCTATCTATAATATTTATGGTGATATTTTTAAATACTTTGATGCACTAGAGGTCGGCTTAACCGCCACACCTGTTGAAATGGTATCGCGCTCAACGTGCCAGTTATTCGGTTGTGATTTCAAATTGCCTACGGCTAATTACCCATTAGAAAAGGCGATTGAAGAAGGTAACTTAGTACCTTATAAAATTGTTAGTTTAACCACTAAGTTTTTACGCGAAGGTATCAAAAAAGATAACCTCACAGATGAACAAATTGCACAATTAGAAGATCAAGGCATTGACCCTAACGAGTTAAACTTTGACGCCAAACAAGTCGATGAAGCGGTAAAAAATAAAGACACCAATCGCGTTATTTTACGTAATCTAATGGAAAAGGGCCTGCGTGATAGTGACGGTCAACTACCTGGTAAAACCATAGTATTTGCCCGCAACATTGCTCATGCTGAACTCCTGTCGCAGCTGTTTGGCGAAATGTATCCTCAATTAGGCAGTAACTTTTGTCGCGTTATCCATTCAAAATATGAACGGGCAGAAGAGTTAATTGATGACTTTAAATCAAATGAAGTAAACAGTGCCCGCATTGCTATCTCAGTAGATATGCTCGACACCGGAATTGACGTTCCAGAATGCGTCAATCTTGTATTTGCCAAACCCATTAAGTCAAAAGTCAAATTTTGGCAGATGATTGGTCGTGGCACACGCCTATGCAAAGATCTCTATGGAAAAGGCAAAGATAAAACCCACTTCTTAATTTTTGACCACTGGGAAAACTTCAACTACTTCGATATGGACCCAAGCGAAGAAGATGTAAAACAGGCTAAATCTCTTACTCAAAAACTGTTTGAAAGCCGTCTGTTACTGGCTGAAACCGCGCTTAAAAAGGCAGACATAACGACCTTTGATACCGTGATAAAGCTTATCCATCAAGATATTAAAGCACTTGATATGAACACTATTGCGGTGCGCGATAACTGGCTAGTGGTTGAATCCTGTAAAGATGAAAAAACGCTTAACCAATTTGCCCCACAAACAAAAGCCAATTTGTTTGAGTATATTGCACCACTAATGCAATGGCGTAACATTATGGGGCAATCTGAAGCCTATAAATTGGATAATGAAATTGCCACCATTCAAACGCTAATGTTTACCGATCCCAATCAAATAGATCTTGTTAAGCAAGGTTTAATGGGCAAGGTCGAGTCATTACAAATGCACCTAAATGAAGTGCGTGCAAAAGCGAAAGATATTGCCAACATTCAAACCAGTGCATACTGGGACTTGTTAACCTTTGATGCATTAGAACAAAGCCGTTTAGCATTGCGCAGTATCATTCATTTACGCGACAAATCTGCTCAACCTCCAACAGTTGATTATGTCATTGACGTAAAAGAAGAGGTTAGTGAAATACGCGAATCAACACGACCAACAAAAATTGTCTCTATTGATTATCAAATATTTCGTCAAGAGGTGGAAAAAACACTTTCGCCATTGTTTGCAACGGAGCAAGTACTGCAGAAAATACGTAAAGGCGAACCGGTAACAGCAGATGATTTAGCCAAACTAAACTCCCTTGTGCATACCCAAAATCCAAGCGTAGACTTAAATACCCTTAAAGAGTTTTTCCCGGAATCTACTGCCACATTAGACAAAATATTACGCACCATAGTGGGTATGGATAAACAAGACATAGAAGCAAAGTTCACCGTGTTTGTTCAACAAACCCACACTTATATGAATTCCAAGCAGCAACGCTTTATTGGCATGTTACAAAACCATATAATTCGTTATGGGTCGATACAAATATCACAGCTTTATGATGCACCTTTTACCCAAGTTCATGATATGGGATTAGATGGGGTATTTAGCGAGCAGCAAGCCGATGTGATTCAAGATTTTATTGCTCAATTTGATGTTCAATTAGGTCAAAAGACACAAACAATAGAACAAGTCATCACACAATAAATTCGAATTTCATTTTAACTTTATTTTTTCATTAAAACTTATGACGTTTTAGCGTCCTAATCTGTTTTATACACAAAGAGTACACCATGATCACAGGTCAACTAAAAAGCAAAATCGACAAGCTATGGGAAGAATTTTGGACCGGCGGCATTACCAATCCGTTAACGGTTATCGAACAAATTACCTTTTTAATGTACGCCCGCATGCTCGACATGAACGAACAAATTGACGAAAAGCGAAGTGCACGAACTGGCCAAGCGTTTAACCGTCGTTTTAATGATGCGCAGCAACACCTGCGTTGGCAAAATATTCGTCATTTAGGTGCCGAGCAGCTATACAAAACAGTTAAAGATGAACTCTTCCCGTATTTTGGTTCTAGCTCAGCGGCATCAGTAAAAGAGGGCAACGAAGGCTCGTTATTTTCTGAGTTTATGAAAGATGCCCAGTTAATGATCCAAAAACAAAGCTTATTGGTAAAAGCGGTTGAAATGGTTAACGACTTGCCACTTGATAACAGCGATACCAAAGGTGATTTATACGAGTATTTATTAAGTAAACTCACCACCGCGGGAATTAACGGCCAGTTTAGAACACCGCGTCATATCATCCGCGCCATGGTCGAAATGCTAGACCCAAACAAAACCAGCCGCATTTGCGACCCAGCAAGCGGTACCGGTGGCTTTTTATCAATTTCTTACGAATACCTACTCGAAAAATACACCTCAAAAGACAGTATAGAACGTGAACCATTATTTGATGAAGACGGTAAACCGCTTCTAGGCAACCAAGGGCAGCAACTTGAAAATGTACTATTTTCTGGTGATTTAATCGATCCACAAGCACGCCAACACATAGACACCGACATGTTCCACGGCTTTGATTTTGATGCCACCATGCTTCGGGTTGCCGCAATGAACCTAGTGATGCATGGCATTAAACAACCCGACGTACATTATCAAGACACCCTAAGCCAACGATTTAGTGAAAACTTCCCACTAGATTCAAAAGAAGGCTTCGATATCATTCTTGCTAACCCGCCATTTAAAGGCAGTTTAGATGAAGAAGACGTTTGCCCTGAGCTGCTGCGAAAAGTCAAAACTAAAAAGACTGAACTGCTATTTGTTGCCTTAATCGAGCGCATGTTAAAAATCGGCGGTCAATCTGCCACTATCGTGCCAGACGGTGTGTTATTTGGCTCATCCAATGCCCACCAGCAGTTACGTCAATTATTAGTCGAAAGCAACCAGCTAGAAGCGGTCATTTCATTACCAAGTGGGGTATTTAAGCCTTACGCTGGCGTGTCTACCGCAATTATGATTTTTACCAAAGGCGGCAGCACCGACCACGTGTGGTTTTATGATGTCCAAGCCGATGGTTTCTCACTAGACGACAAACGCACCCCAATCAAAGCTAACGACTTACCAAACCTAGTGAGTGAATATAAAGCCCGTGATAAATCAGCCGCTGAAACAAAAGCCAACGATCGCACTCAAAAAGCCTTTTGGGTCAGTAAAGACGATATCGTAACCAATAAATATGACTTGTCGATCAACCGCTACAAAGAAGTGGTGCATACTGCCCAAGTCTATGCCGAGCCAAAAGTCATCCTAACCAAGCTTAAAGCCCTAGAAAACGATATTCTAAAAGACTTGAATGAACTGGAGGCAATGCTGTGAGTTGGCCAATGGTTAAATTAGGTGATGTAGTCAGCTTTATTGGTGGTTCGCAGCCACCCAAGTCAACGTTTTTATATGAGCCTAAAAAAGGCTTTGTTCGTCTATTGCAGATAAGAGATTATAAGTCAGATAAAAATTTAACTTTTATTCCAGAAACATCTACTAAGAAATTTTGTACTAAAGATGATGTCATGATTGGACGATATGGGCCTCCTGTATTTCAAATTTTACAGGGTTTAGAAGGGGCATATAACGTAGCCTTGATGAAAGCAAAACCCTCAGAAAAAGTAGATCGTGATTATCTCTATTACTTTCTCAAGCAGGATGAGCTTTTTCGTTTAATTGATGGGTTATCACAGCGTACAGCTGGCCAAAGTGGCATCGATATGGATGCGTTAAAAGGCTATCCTATGTTGCTCCCACCACTAGCCGAGCAAAAACGCATTGCCGCGATATTAGATAAAGCCGATGCCATCCGCAGTAAACGCAAACAAGCCATCCAACTTGCCGACGACTACCTCCGCAGCGTATTCCTAGACATGTTCGGTGATCCCGTCACTAACCCGAAGGGATGGGAAGTTCAATCGTTAAGCTCATTATGCAAAAAAATTACAGATGGTACTCATCATTCTCCGCCTATAATAGAATGTGGAGTTCCTTATGTAACGGCTAAGCATTTAAAGAAAACAGGTTTAGAATTTCATAAAAATCCTTGGTATATCTCAGAAGAATCTCATCAAGCCATATACTCTAGATGTAACCCTGAATTAAACGATGTTCTTTATATTAAAGATGGTGCAACAACGGGCTTAGCAGCTATAAACGATTATGATTTTGAGTTTAGTATGCTGTCTAGCTTAGCGTTGCTTAAACCTGACTATGATAAAATTACTTCCGAATTTTAATGCATGTTCTTAAATCACCCCAGAACCAAGTTGGTATTAACTGCAAATATGGCAGGAGCAGCAATAACAAGGCTAACATTGGCAAAAATAAAAGATGTTAAAGTGCCTTTACCTGACTTGGCTACACAGAAAAAGTTTTCTGAAACATATATATCTGTTAGGAACTTTCTGGAAAAAGTAGCTAGTAGTAGCGATCTAGCTAATCAAGAGTTTAATTCACTAAGCCAAAAAGCCTTCGCAGGCGAGCTTTAACTAAAACAATCAATACCCAAAATACTAAGGGAGTAGTAATAATGTTGGAATTTTTGCCATCGCATTGGTTGATACCTCAATCACTGCTAGGGGTATCGTTTTGGCTTGCTTTACTAATAGTGTTTATTATTGCGCTGATAACCATTATTTCGCGTACGCTTAAGAGTAAAAGCAGAGTAGAGCAAGTCAGGCAGATTATTAAGGGTGAAACAGTCACCACACTTTATGATAATAACCTGAGTATTACTGAACGAGCGAGCGCATCAAAAGATAAAATAGTGCATAGCTTGTGGCATGAATTTAGCGAAAGTTTAGTACAAGATGATCGCACCCAGCGCGTTTATAATACCCTGGATGCAGAGCACTTTTTTAATCATAAAACCCTTTCTGCGGGGTTAACCTCTAACAGGTTATTAGCTGCAACCCCTTCATTTTTAACTGCAATTGGTGTGTTAGGTACCTTTATGGGCCTGACCATGGGCCTGCGTGATATTCATATTGAAAGTAACGATATTGAAGTATTAAAAGCCGGTATTGCTAGCATGATGAGCGGCGCGGCGTTTGCCTTTGTGACCTCTGTTTGGGGGGTGGGTTTAAGCTTGTTGCTTAACTTTATTGAGAAAATAGCCGAGCGGAGCATTTTAAGTAACATTGTCAAGGTACAGCAAAAAATTGATTTTCTTTATCCTCGTTTACCTGCTGAAAAGTCGTTAGTTGATATCTCTAAAAACACCGGTGAAAGTAGTCAAGCTCTGCAAGAGCTGCATGAACGTATTGGCGACCGTTTGCAAGAGACCATTTCGGGCGTCAGTGACAGCATGCAAGAGGCATTTACCAATGCGTTAAACAACGTAATGGCACCTGCAATGCAATCATTAGTGAGTAATGCCAGCCAACAAACTAGCGGGGTGTTAGAGCATCTTATTGGTAACTTTACCGAAAGCATGCAAGCAGCAGGTAGAGGCCAAGGCGAGCTAATGCAAAAGTCGACTGAGCAAATGCATGAGGCGGTCAGTCTTTTAAGCGAGCAAATGAACGCGGTACTTGAACAAAGCAGCAAACAATCACAGCTAATGGCAGAGCAGCAGGCTGGAGCATCTTCACAATTTAATCAACAACTTGAAGCAATGCTGAGCCAAAGCGAACAGCGCCAGCAGTCGATGGAACAAAAGCTATTTTCAGCCATTGAGTCGCAGCAGCAGTCGCAAGCTGCACGTGAAGCAAGCCATGTAGATAACTTACAGTCGGTATTGGGTGATTGGTTAACTGAGCAGTCGCAAACGTTAACTCAGTTATCTGACTCTATGAGCCAAGTGCAAAATGCTATGGGTGAATCAAATCGTAGTTTTGTGAGTGATCTTACTAGCCAAAATGAAAAGACCACTGCACAGCAACAAGCCTTTACCAGCGGGTTAGAAACCAGCTTACAAAGCTTTATGCAGAACTCAGCACAGCGCCAACAAAAGCTAGAAGAAAACTTTAGTTCGTTATTACAAAACCAACAAGTTGAGGCATCTAAACGAGATGAGCAATATCGTGATCAGCTGCAATCTCAGCTAAGCAAGTGGTTAGCGCAGCAAGACCAAATGCTGACGTCTATGACCGATGCGGTAAAACGGACACAAACCCATATGGATATGGTTGTTGCACAACATAAAGAAGTAGTAGGCGAGCTTAAAACGGTTGCACAATCATCAGCGACAAGTAGCCAAAACTTAAGTAATAGTTCAAACCAAATTGCCATGTTATCAACCAACTTAGTGAAGGCCACTGAGCTGTTTGATACACGTTTAGCTGACATGACTGACACAATTGAAGATATTTGTGCTCAAAATGATGCTTTAGCAAACCATGTCATTGAGCAAGCAAAAATATTAAAAGAACTTGAAACGTCACTTGTGACAACAACAGAGCAGTTTGGCGATACTGCAAAGTTAGCCTTTAATGGTTTCACTGAAATGAAAACCCATCAAACCGACTTTATAAAAGGAATTGAGTCTTCATTTGAAGGTTTAGGCAATACGTTAACTAAACAGGTATCGGATATTGAGAAACAAACAAATGAATGGCTACGCAGTTACTCAGCAGAAGTAAATACCCAAGTTAAAGAACGTATGGAAACCTGGAATACAACAACACTTGAGTTTAGCGACCAGATGCGCAGAACAGTGAGTTCAATTTCTGACTTAGTGGATGAATTGGAGCATAGCTAATGCGGATATTTAGAACAGACGATGTGAGTGTAGATGAAGAAAACCCTTATTGGATGTCGTTTTCTGACATTTTGTCTGGGTTGTTAATTTTATTCATTTTAGCGTCTGTTGTGTTAATGGTTGAGCTTATGGAAGCCAAACAAGAGCTTGAAAATAAGCAACAAGCATTTACCCAAGAGTTAGAAATGTTGCACTTAGCTGAAGGGGTTCGTAAAACGATATTACATGAAGCCGCTGATTTATTAAGGCAACGTGGCATACAAGTGACCGTTAGTGAAAATGAAACCGTGTTAAGTATTCCTAACGACATTTTAGGGTTTGATAGCGCCGCATTTAATATTAATCCTCAATTTGAACAAACCGCGCTTGAAATTGGCGAAGTGCTTTCAATGGTGATTAATACAGACAATCGTGAGCAATTTCTGGATACCATTTTTATTGAAGGCCATACCGACAGTAAAAATTTCAATGGCATGCTGGGCAAAGGCAATTGGGGCTTATCTACTTTTCGAGCTATTTCGCTGTGGGAACTTTGGAGTCAATCATTACCGAGTCACCTTAATTTAGCGGGGATCAACAACAAAGATGGCAATCCGCTTTTTTCAGTAAGCGGCTACGCTGCGACACGCAGAATGGTATTGGATGAAGTCACCGACAATGATTTTAGAGCAAATAGACGAATTGATATTCGCTTCACTATTCGTAGACCTACAAGTTCGGAATATGAATCAGTAAGAAGTCGTTTGGAGATGCAGTAATTATGCTGTTTTTACCCCCTAAACCAGAGCTCGCCCAGTTTAACTGGGAGCGTATTACAAAGCAGTGGAGCAGCCTTACATTACAAACTAAGACAATTGCTGATGGTGCAGGGCAAGGTGAAGAGTTTAAGGCACTTGAGCAACAGGTTAGTGGTTTTGTTGTTAATGGCGATGTTGCGCAATTAAACCATACACTGCTTAAACGCAAAGGCGTTAGGGTGTTAACTCAGCTGTGGATTGATAAAGAAGAGATAAGAAAAGGCTCATTAAACGAAGAGACCATTGATTACATTCAAGCCAAACACCCAAAGCTTGGCATGTCGTCGTTAATGAATTTAATTTCGTTGGTCTATCGTTATTTTGATGCTTTGGTTGATGGCAATATTTTTAATAAATTAACAGCATGGATTAAGCAACAAATAGCGCAACGTTTAGATGAGCGGAAAAAAAGCAGTGATACCATTTTATCTGTTCTGAATAGTGCAAAATGGCTGTTTGATTTAACTGCCCCTAAGGCGTTAGTGAATCTTGCAAAACAAAACCATTTAGATCTTAGTGAGCAATTAAAAAAACTTCGTTTAAACGAGTTACCACAAGGGCGTTTTTTAGATGTATGTCATGCTCAATATTACCTAGACACACTAAGGGAAATTCCCGTTGGTGAGCAGAACGATATTCTCCATGAATTATTAAAACATGATGTTGCTACCATGCCTTTTGAAGAAGGTAAACGCATTGGCCACATCGCACTCGAGATTATTATTGACCGCTCTGCCGGTGCACCAAGCGAAGTGTGGCAAAATTTTGTGCTGAATTTAGCCGGTGATCCCCGTATTGCCAATACCGCTAAAAATTACCGCGAGTGGTGGAAACCCATTGGTGAAAATAGAGTTAAAGCTGTAACAAGCTGGCTTGCCAAGGAAGACTTGCGCTTATTTTTGGGTGCGATTGCAGAGTACGCTAATCACACTGGTGATGAATCACTGAACCGGATGTTCCCAGCGCGTAAGCGATTTTTAGAAGGACTTTATGAACATGGCTTTGTTCGTAATGCACGACTTATGCTTGGCTATCAAGCTGAACATACAGTAAAGAGAGTGCTAGGTAAGAGTTTAACGACGAGTTATATCAAACTAAAAGCGATGCCACAGACTTCTATTATTTATTTAGATTGTGGCGACTTTCATATTGTTGAAGGTTCACATAACTTTAAGCTTTGGATATATATGGGCTTACCCAGTGAAAAGATGACAGATTACTCTTTGAGCGAGTTAACTCATAACGACCTTACCGTGCGTTTTCCAAATGAATTTAGAAAAAACTTACCCAATGGTAAGAAATTAGCTATTCAGCACTCGCCAACTTCCTGGCAAAAAAATGCCATAGATTTTTTGACTGAAAACGGTGTTGAACTGGATTTAGAGAAACTGTTTGATAGCGATAAGTACAGAAGGTATGTCAATCGTTATGGATTGCCTGTTGTTAAGAAGAATACACAAGAAAATAATCTTTTAGAGGTTAACTTGTTAAAAGCTTTAGACGCTTACCAACCTATTACGGCTAAAGAGTTAGTTAAGATTTTAGACAATGAATTTACTATGTTTGCAGATCGTCCGACAGTTAACGCTAAGCTCTATTCAATGTTATCACAAAAGAAAGTGACTCGAGACGATAGTTTTCGTTGGTATCTTGCCGACTAAAATGTGATTGACAC
>NZ_VXCT01000078.1:0-15910 GCF_052850535.1 Shewanella sp. 1180_01 | reverse complement strand
TTGGCAATACACGCATGTGGGCAAGCGGGCGTTTTTGTTCCCAGGCGAAGTGGGGCCGGTGAGCATTCGCACCGCGCAGTATTGGAGTGAAACGATTCGGTTTAAGGCGTTTACATCGCATGCACTGCGCAAACTGTGCCGCACCATTATTGCCGACATGGGCGTAGATACCATGGTGGGTGAGCGGATATTGAATCACACCTTGCCATTACTGCTACGCACTTACGTTAACAGCACCTTAGATAAGGGCATGTTGATGGCGTTGGATGCCTACCACGCACACTTAATCACGCTGGGGTTTGATGATGTGGCGCCCGAGATTATGCGCCAATCGACCACTGAGCCGAGTGAGCCAGACGAGCCAATGTTAGTGGGGTGGTTATGACGATAACAATGACAATTACAATTAAAACAACTGGGTTATGGACTTCACGCAGGAGGATTTATGGCTAATCGCGCCGCGGATGTATTGAAAGTAGGGCGCCGTTTACGGGGCATGACCCAAGACGAAGTGGCTGAGATTTACGGCATTAGCCGCAACACTTACCAACGTTGGGAAAATGGCCGTACTACTGCGCCCTATGACGATGTGACATCGATATGCCTTGATGTGTTTAAGCTTTCGATTGAGAAGATAAATGAGGTGGCTAATGGGCTTTAGCGATGAACCCGAGCAGAGGATGAACATTAAGGCGTTGCGGTTAGGGTTATATCGCTGGGGCCGTTATTGGGTGCACCAAGAACTGGGCAAGGGGTTTTCGAACCGCAGCGCCTGCGACCGCTTAGGTGAAGCGCTGGGCGGCGGCAACTTAAAGCACGAACTCAACGTGCCTGCCCACGTCGCCCATTTTGACCACCTCGTTGAGCAGTTATCCATAAACTGCAAACGCGCCATTCGCGCCCATTACCTGTGCAAAGAGCAGTGGGCCTTAATGGGATTTGACAGCAAAAAGTCCTATATCTTCTGGCTAAGAAAAGCCGAAATGGCACTGCTAGATAGGATGAATTAGAAGGAACGCCCTCTTACGAGGGCTGGCGGGTTAGACGGTTATCCACCAAGACGGCTAACCCGTTACTAGTACTTTATCAAATGGCAGTCGCCACCACAAAATTCAGATAATAACTGCGACATTCTAATTTAGGCAAAGAGGCATTACTCTTTGGTTTAAGCTGTACAAATTACTCAATTGCTTAGTGTCTTACCATGGTGCTGAACTCGAGAGTTGGTTGCACACCTTTGATGCATTCATCAAAAATAATCACTTCCGCTATCGTTTTAACTTATTAATATTTCACCCCGAGTCACCCTTTCCCCTTATCAATAAGTAAGTTCATCCTCATAGTTTGGTTTTGATATAAAACACAAAATAAACAAATTGTCAGGTCATTGCCGTTCAAATCTTAGGACACTCAAGGACTTTGTGGCAAACTCCACAATCTAAGTATTCGGTTATCTATCTAGAGGGAATTGGATTAGTAATGGTCAACCATAACGCGAGCATCAATAAAGCAAAGTTAACCGAAACAGATATCATCACAAAGTTCATCATGCCTGCGGTAAAAAATGCGGGTTGGGATGATATGACGCAAATTCGCCAGGAGGTGAAGTTGCGTGATGGTAAGGTGATTGTGCGGGGTCAAATGGGCATGCGCACAACGGTTAAGTCAGCCGACATTGTGCTCTACCATAAACCGAGTATGCCGCTGGCGGTGATTGAGGCTAAAGCGAATAAGCATGAAGTCGGTAAGGGCATACAACAAGCACTCGATTATGCTCATTTGCTCGATGTTCCCTTTGTGTTTGCCTCTAACGGCGATGGTTTTATCTTCCATGACAAGACCCATGCCATCACAAACAGCCCGGGCACGCCAGAGGCTCACAACCTTGAATCCGAAATCCGCTTAGAAGATTTTCCTAGTCCTGAAGAACTCTGGGCTAAATATTGTATTTGGAAAGGTTATACCGCAGCGCAGTTACCTATCATTAACGAAGCCTATTACGATGACGGCACGGGTAAGCACCCGCGTTATTATCAGTTGCAAGCCATCAATAAAACCGTTGAAGCTATCTCATCGGGTAAAGATCGGGTATTGCTGGTGATGGCAACGGGCACAGGTAAAACCTACACAGCATTTCAAATCATTTGGCGGTTATGGAAATCCCGTGCCAAGAAACGCATTTTATTCCTCGCTGACCGTAATATTTTGGTCGATCAAACTCGCATAAACGATTTTCAGCCCTTTGGCACATCGATGACCAAAATTACTGGCCGAACAGTCGATCCTGCTTATGAAATCCATCTAGCACTTTATCAAGCACTGACTGGCCCTGATGAGAGTCAAAAAGCGTTTAAACAAGTCGCTCCAGACTTTTTTGACCTGATCATTATTGATGAATGTCATCGTGGCAGTGCCAGTGACGACAGCGCTTGGCGCGAAATTCTCGAGTATTTTAGCAGTGCCGCGCAAGTAGGCTTAACCGCAACCCCAAAAGAAACCGATGAGGTCTCTAACTCTGATTATTTTGGCGATCCGCTTTACACCTATTCGCTCAAAGAAGGTATCGACGATGGTTTCTTAGCGCCTTATAAAGTGGTTCGTGTGGATATTGATGTGGACTTACAAGGCTGGCGACCTACAAAGGGCCAAATCGACAACAATGGCGAAGTGATCGAAGACAGGATCTATAACCAAAAAGACTTTGACCGCACTATGGTGATTGATGAGCGTACTCAGTTGGTGGCCGAAACCATAACTAACTACCTTAAACGCACCGATCCTATGGGTAAAACCATTGTTTTTTGCAACGATATTGATCACGCCGAACGGATGCGCCGCGCGCTTGCCAATCTTAACCCTGAGCAAATGGCGAAAAATGACAAATACGTTATGAAGATCACCGGTGATGATGAACTCGGCAAAGCCCAGCTGGATAACTTCATCAACCCTAAAAAGGCCTATCCGGTTATTGCGACCACCTCAGAACTCATGACCACAGGTGTCGATGCGAAAACCTGTAAGTTAGTGGTGCTCGATCAAAATATTCAATCCATGACCAAATTTAAGCAGATCATCGGTCGCGGCACTCGAATCGATGATAAATATAATAAGTTATGGTTTACCATTCTGGATTTCAAAAAGGCAACCGAGTTATTTGCCGACGAACGTTTTGATGGTACCCCTGAAAAAATCATTAAAGTGACGCCTGAAGACATTGAAGATGAAGACGTGGATATTGATGCCGCTGATGATGAACCAAACGAGGAAGATGTTCAGGGGGACATTCAAGATGAACAACAAGGCGAAGGCCAAGACAACACCAAAAATGATCCTCAAGGCGATGGTAGCTTTGATGAAGGTGAATGGGACGAAGGCGAAATCCGTAAGGTCAACAAGTACCGCGTATCTGGCGTGACAGTCAGCAAAGTTGCAGAGCGGGTGCAGTATTACGACAGCGACGGCAAACTGGTCACTGAATCCTTTAAGGATTACACCCGTAAAACCATGGCGAAACAGTTCAGTTCGCTTGATGAGTTTGTCAGGCGTTGGAATGACGCCGACCGTAAACAAGCGGTAATCGATGAGCTGGCGCAAGAGGGGATTATTTGGTCAGCACTTGAGGAAGAAGTGGGCAAAGACATGGATCCCTTCGATATAATTTGCCATGTCGTGTATGACCAACCGCCGTTAACCCGCGCTGAACGGGCTAATAACGTTAAAAAACGCAATTATTTCACTAAATATTCCGACACGGCCCAAGCCGTACTCGAGAATTTATTGATAAAATATGCCGATGTGGGCGTGCAAGAAATTGAAAATCTGCAAGTGCTTAAAGTTCAGCCATTTAATGACATAGGCAGTTTAAGTGACATCATCAAAAAAGGCTTTGGTGGCAAACCCCAGTACGAACAAGCCATTAGTGAGTTAGAAGCCGAAATCTACCAAATAGCACAATAATCAGCCTAATAAGCAGTGCGTACTTTGGTGCGTTTTACTTATAACTAAAAAATAAGCGTTAAGCATTAAAAACGAAAAGAGAAATTTATGTCTATCAGTTCAGCCGTTAAATCCATTCAAGACATTATGCGTAAAGATGCCGGCGTCGATGGCGATGCCCAGCGACTAGGCCAAATGTCTTGGTTACTGTTCTTAAAAGTATTCGATGCCCAAGAAGAGCAGTTAGAGCTAGAACTCGATGATTACAGTACACCTATCCCGAGTGAATTTTTATGGCGCAATTGGGCGGCCGATAACGAAGGCATCACAGGTGACGAGCTGCTTGATTTTGTGAATGATGAGCTATTCCCTGATCTTAAAAATCTCACCGCCCCGATAGATAAAAATCCCCGCGGTTATGTGGTAAAAGCGGCGTTTTCGGATGCCTTTAACTACATGAAAAATGGCACGCTATTACGTCAGGTGATTAACAAGCTTAACGAAATTGACTTTACCGACTCAAAAGAGCGGCATTTGTTTGGTGACTTGTACGAGCAAATTTTAAAAGACTTGCAAAGCGCGGGTAATGCAGGCGAGTTCTATACTCCGCGTGCCATCACCAAGTTTATTGTTGCTGTGACAGACCCTAAGCTTGGCGAGTCGATTATGGATCCGGCCTGTGGCACCGGCGGCTTTTTGGCCTGTGCCTTTGATCATGTAAAAGCCAATTACGTCAAGACAGCGGATGATCACCAAACTCTGCAACAGCAAATTCATGGGGTAGAGAAAAAGCAATTACCGCACTTACTGTGTACCACCAACATGATGCTCCACGGCATTGAAGTGCCCGTACAAATTAAACACGGCAATACCTTAAACAAACCCTTATCAAGCTGGGATGAAGATATCGATGTCATCATCACCAACCCGCCTTTTGGCGGCACCGAAGAGGACGGGATTGAAAAAAATTTCCCTAGCGAGTTCCAAACCCGCGAAACCGCCGACTTATTCCTGCAGCTGATTATCGAAGTGCTTGCCCCTGCAACAAATGGCAAGGGCGGCCGCGCAGCCGTGGTATTGCCCGATGGCACCTTGTTTGGTGAAGGCGTTAAAACCAAAATTAAAAAAATGCTGCTCGAAGAATGTAATCTGCACACCATAGTGCGTTTACCTAACGGTGTGTTTAATCCTTACACTGGCATTAAAACCAATATCCTGTTTTTCACTAAGGGCACGCCGACTAAACATGTCTGGTTTTACGAGCATCCTTACCCAGCAGGGGTGAAAAACTACAACAAAACTAAGCCCATGAAGTTTGAAGAGTTTGAAACAGAACTCGTGTGGTGGGGCGATGAAGCCGATGGTTTTGCAGCGCGGGTCGAAAACGAGCAAGCATGGAAAGTCTCCATCGACGACATTATTGCCCGTAACTACAACCTCGATATTAAAAACCCGCATGTGGGCGAAGTGGTCAGCCACGATCCGCAAGCCTTGTTAGCCGATTACGCCAAACAACAAGCGGATATTCAAGCCTTGCGTGACCAACTTAAAGGCATCTTGTCTGCGGCATTATCGTCACCTTCGGCAGCATCAAAAGGTGAGGGCAAGTAATGGCTGATTTATCCATAACAGACACTCACGCTCACAATACCGAAGCCACGCCAACGGCTGAAAATTTAATTACCACGCACCTTGATATTTGGACGACTGCGATAGAACAAAAGTCTTCAGCAGGCCGTGGCAGTTCAAAAAAGTTTTCGCTTTATGGCATTAAAAAACTGCGTGAACTGATTTTAGAACTCGCCGTGCGCGGTAAGTTAGTGCCGCAGGCCAGCCGCGAGGCGAGAAATAGTGCGAACTATGAACCCGCGTCAGTCTTGCTAGAACGCATTGCTGCTGAAAAAGCGCAGTTAGTGAAGGAGGGGAAGCTTAAAAAACAGAAGCCGTTACCAGAGATTAGTGATGATGAAAAGCCGTTTGAATTGCCGAATGGATGGGAATGGTCGAGACTTTCAGAAACTGGTTTAGGCTCTACGGGAAAAACACCCAGTACAAAACAATCTAGCTTTTTTGATGGAAATATTCCTTTTATTGGGCCTGGACAAATTACGCCGGCAGGAATTGTTTTAAAGGCAGAAAAATTTTTAAGTCAAAGTGGTCTTGGGAATAGTTGCGAAGCATTACCAGGTGATATTTTCATGGTCTGCATTGGTGGATCTATTGGTAAAGCGGCGATTGTTGTTGAACGTTCTGGGTTTAATCAGCAGATTAACTGTATTTCGCCATTACATATAGCAAGTAAATATTTGTATTTTGCGTTATCAACTAATAGTTTTCATTCTTCTGTCTTAGAAAAGGCGACTGGATCTGCTACACCTATTATTAACCGTGGAAAATGGGAAGAGCTTCCTGTTCCAATAGCCCCACTCGAAGAACAACACCGAATCGTCGCTAAAGTCGATGAGTTGATGAGCTTGTGTGATGCCCTTGAAGCACAAACTGAAGCCAGTATTTCGGCACACCAAATCTTAGTCGAAACCCTGCTCAATGCGCTGCTATTGCCACAAACGGCTGCTAATACTGCAAGTCAATCTGATGTCAGCCTTGAACGGCCTTTTACAAATAGCTTTGTTAAGGATTGGCAACGTGTTGCCGAACACTTCGACACCTTGTTCACTACGAGTGCCAGCATCGACACGCTAAAGCAAACCATCCTCCAACTTGCCGTGATGGGTAAGCTAGTAAAACAAGACCCTAATGACGAACCAGCAGCCAAACTACTCGCGCGTATCGCCAAAGAAAAAGCCCAGCTGATCAAAGAGGGAAAAATCAAAAAGCAGAAGCCACAGCCCGCCATCACCGAAGAAGAAAAACCGTTTGAACTACCGAGTGGGTGGGCGTGGGTAAAACTGAATGCCTTGATAACAATAATGGATGCTGGTTGGAGTCCAGCGTGTCCACCAGAAGCATCGCCAAGCAATGAAGTTTGGGGGGTGCTAAAGACGACTGCTGTGCAGAGTATGGAATACCGCGAATATGAGAATAAGGTGTTGTCAGAATCTAAAGAGCCAAGGCATCAATATGAAGTGAAAGTCGGTGATATTTTAATAACTCGAGCAGGCCCTAAAAATAGAGTAGGCGTTTCATGCCTTGTACAAAAGACTCGTCCTAAATTAATGATTTCAGATAAAATAATTCGATTTCACTTAATTGAGACTGGTATGTCAGAGAGATTCATTTCATTGTGTTTAAATGCTGGTGCTACTGCCGAGTTCTTAGAAACTGCTAAGTCAGGAATGGCAGAAAGCCAAATGAACATATCACAAGATAAATTAAAAGCTGCGCCAATCCCCCTTGCGCCTCGTGAAGAACAACACCGCATTGTCGCTAAAGTTGATGAGTTAATGGCACTTTGCGACCAACTCAAAGTCTGTTTAGCGGATGCGCAAATTACCCAACTGCACCTCACTGACGCCATCGTCGAACAGGCAATTTAACCACTTACCTTAACTACAGAAAGATATAAAATATATGGAAATATTAGAGAGTTTATTACGTAGCCTTAATACACAATCGGTCAGTAGTGCCATTTTAGTGTTGATGGCTGTAGTGTGTGCATTAGGGTTATTTTTTACTAAACAAGCAAAGCAAGTTGAGTTTGTTAATTATGTACCGACCTTATTAACCACTATGGGTATTTTTGGTACATTTCTGGGCATTGTATTGGGCTTGTTAGATTTTAATCAGCTCGATATTGAAGCCAGTATTCCGCCTTTACTTGAAGGGTTGAAAACGGCTTTTATTACCAGTTTAGCGGGTATTTTGCTCTCGTTGATTTTCAAAACATTAGCGACATTTTCTTTTTTGAGGCCTAAGCAGCTTGAAGAGAGTATTTCGCATGCTACGCCTGAGGCAATATTAGGTGCGATGCAGGCACAAGTTGCTGAAACCCGTACTTTAAAAGATGCGCTTGTGGGTAATGAAGAATCCACATTATTTGGGCAACTTAAAATTCTGCGTGGTGACATTAATGACAATGCCAAATTGTCGGCAAAAAATCTGCAAGAACAATCCATTAAGCAACAAGAAAAGTTTGACGCATTTTCTGAGAAGCTTTGGCTTAAACTGCAAGACTTTGCTGATACTTTGTCTAAGTCTGCCACAGAGCAAGTGATTGAAGCCCTCAAACAGGTCATTGCAGATTTCAATAATAATTTAACCGAGCAGTTTGGTGATAACTTTAAACTGCTAAATGAAGCTGTGATTAAACTGGTTGAATGGCAAGAAAACTATAAGTTACAACTTGAGCAAATGCAGCAGCAATATGCCCAAGGTGTCGAGTCCATTTCAGCAACAGAGTCATCAGTTGCGCATATTAGTGAGCAAAGTAAAATCATCCCGCAATCTATGCATGAACTAAAAGGCGTAATGGAAGTTAATCAGCATCAATTAGCTGAGCTTGAACGCCATTTGGAAGCCTTTAAATTAATGCGTGATGAAGCGGTTAAAGCTGTGCCTGAAATTAGAGCGCAAGTTCAAAGCACCGTCGAAGATATTTCTGCGGCGGTTAATACTGCAAGTGAGCATTATAAGACCTTGCTAACCGAGTCTGATGATTACATTAAAAATCATGTGAAAACGTCAAATGATCTATTAGAGAAGTTTGCCAGCGAAACAGAGAAAGGGATTAACAGTGTCGGTGCTCGCTTAACTGAGAGCTCTGATATCATAAGTAAAAATATCGATACAGCAGCGACTGAATTTACCAATAATACATCCCGTACAAATGAAAGCTTACAGACAAGTTCTGATTATCTGCAATCCCAGACTGAAATTATCAAGCAACATTTGCAAGATGCGGTAAGTGACTTGAATAGCACCATGCGTGACATGATTGAAAAGTTAGTTGCAGACGCTAAAGATATGACTTCCACAATGAAAGAAGCAAACCAAAACTTAGTCACTGACACTGAGAATGTCCGTGACACCGTCGTTAAATCAGCTGAAAAACTACAACAACGACTTAATGAAGTGATTGATGACGCTGCTACTCAGCAAATCAACCAAGCCAAACGCACATTTGATGCCATGGAAGAACAAGTGAAGCATCAGGTAGGCTTAACAGGTGAAGCTGTTGATTCACAACTTAAACTGATTGATACGGCAATGCAGCAGGAAATAAACCGTGTCATGAACGAGATGGGACAAGCGCTAGCTCAAGTCAGTGGTAAGTTTGTTGACGATTACATTAAGTTAACCCAAGCCATGAATGAAGTTGTTAATCAGCGAGTAGCCTAATGGACAAGATATTTGGCACTAGCAATGGTGCACAAGACAGTGGTGAACATTGGTTAACTGTTTCTGACTTAATGGCCGGTTTAATGATGGTTTTTCTATTCATTGCGATTGTGTTCATGATGATTACTCAGAAGGAAAACGACAAAATAAAAGACGTCGCTGTCGCGTATCAGGAAAACCAAGTGGCCATTTATCAAGCATTGGAAGATGAGTTTAAAAATGATCTTGATAAGTGGGGAGCGACCATTGATAAGGAAACGCTCGCCTTTAACTTTCAATCACCAGATGTGTTATTTGCTAATAATGAAACACGGTTAAGCGATGCCTATAAAGAGATTCTGAATGATTTTTTCCCTAGATATATTAAGGTGCTTACACCTTATAGGGATTCATTAGATGAAATCAGAATTGAGGGGCATACATCAAGTTTAGGTCTTCGAGGCTCTACTGAGGCACAGGCATATTTTTATAATATGCAGTTATCACAAGGTCGTACTCGCTCAGTTTTAGAGTATGGTTATTCGTTGATGCCAAACGACTCTGAGTGGATCAAAGCGAATATCGCCGCTGTTGGTTTTTCTTCATCACGCTTAATAATGAAAAATAATGTGGAAGATGAAGCAATGTCTCGTCGAGTTTCATTTAGAGCGATAACAAATGCTGATATTCAGATTAAACGGATATTAGAGGCACAATAATGAAGCTGACGGTTGATTTTAGTGCTTTACATCGGGCTGTGGCACCGCTAGGTAAAGTTGTTACTAACTTTACTATTACTAGTCGGTCAACAGAACTTGAGAGCATAGGTGCTGATCTCATTACAGGGATTATTGGGATAGATTTTGTTCTAGCTGATATCGATGGTTCTGATGGTATTTTGAATTATAATGGTCATCAGGTCATGCTATATATCCCAGATCAAGGGAATAACATCTCTCAGGTCATTGTTGATGGTAAAGGTAAAGGGGCAAAAAGAGTCCATGTTGCTGAGTGTAAAACAATTATAGGCATGAGAGAACGGGGTCGATTTAATGATAGGTATGATGTTACTAACCGAATTGATGGTACATTTCCTATTTTCGGGATTGAGTACCACTCTCAGAAAGAAATTGCAGGTGAGGCAGAATTAGCAGTTTGCCAGAATTGCTTATGTTTACTTAATCATAGGAATTTCCCTGGACTAACTTGGGGAGATAAAACTAAGTTTGTATCAGACTTCTCTTACGCGCAATTTTTCGAAACCTATAGCTCTTATTTTAAGTCATTACCTAAATCTACTGCTGGTTTTCAATCTGCAGGATATACCGCTGATTGGCCCTCAATATCATCGAAAATTAGACTTGAGCTTGATTATTCCTGTGAACAATGTGGAGTTAATTTACGTCACGAATCGAAGCTTTTGCATGTTCACCATATCAACGGAAACAAGACTAACAATAGTCGCGATAATCTGCGTGGTCTTTGTGCCGATTGTCATAAGAAACAACCCCATCATGGACACTTGTATGTAAGTCATGATGACATATTGAAAATAAACCAACTTCGTCGTGAACAGCATAAATTTGATGTATTTGATTATAACAACATCAGAGAGTGTGCAGATACAGCATTGGACGGTCTACTGCAGAAATGTCAATCAATGGGTTTACCTGGCGCTGAGCTAGGTATTGTTATTAATAATAATAGCAGTATGGTTGCTATTGATCTTTGTTGGCCTAGGCGCAAGGTTGCTGTGTTAATTAACATGGATAATGCGAAAGTATTGAGAAGTCATGGCTGGAATGTGTTTACTGCGTTTGATGCATTGAATAACTTTGAAACCTTTCAGGCAAAGGTTAGATAGTTAATTTACGGTTATTTCGAAAAAGCGAACCCTTTCGGGTTCGCGAGCCGTTGCTAACGCTTAACACGACTGTTGAGCGGTAGCTTCGGCTTCAATTACCTGCTCAGCCGAGAATGGTTCGACTGCGTGGAAATAGATAGTTGGGGACAACTATCTTGACACTGAGGGTAAACGTGTCAGCTGGTTCCGTTTTAGCATGTATCTATACAAAAAATATTTAGTGCTTAAGTTCTAACAGTTACAATCCATATTATTAAATAAGTAACGATTATCTTAACAACCTATTTATGTTTACTGAGTGATGAATGAATAGCAGTTCACTCTCAAAAAAGAAGCCAATCAGAAAGTCTAGGTTAGGTATTTTAGATGAACCACCTAGTACGGAGTCGCATGCATGATACTGTGGGGGCTTGAGGTTAGATATTACCCGATTATACCCATTTGATTACGAGAGCTACCTATTCAACAATTGAAATATGGTAATCGTAAGATCTTTAGAGTAAATAGTAGCTAAAAGTGTCAAAATGCCTGTGATTAATGAAGTAATTATTACTACCGCGATTGACGTTCGTTTAGTCTGATAATAGGCATGTTGAGCAGCAAGAGAGTCTAAGGCGTCTAGTAGTTCTGTCGGTAGGCACGGATAGGTTTCGGAGTCGGCATAAACCTTATCAATAAACGCTTTATAAAACTTTTGTAGCTTAAGGCATTCTTTATATGTTAAAGGCAACTTTGTATAGATATAGGTTGTGTGAATATTTGAAAATGTGTCTATACTTAAATTTTTTAAATTAATGCTATTTTTATTTCTAACTTTCGCGCCTTGAATATTTATATTGTTATATGATTCAAATTCGAATGACTCTTTTATTAATCTCGTTAATGGCTTAGATATCAATGACATTGAAATGGAAATGATTGTAATGCAATAAAGAACTATATGAATATTTGTTCGCAATGCTATCAATCCTATAATGAAAAATGCTATTGCTGAAAAGCAAACTATAATTCCTATTATAAAAATCGTATAATCTCGACTTCTTACAATTTGTCCATCTAACTTATCTACAAATTCAGAATGGAAATAAAGCCAACATGAAATAGCGCAGGCAGGAAAAATCAAATAAAGTAAATCAGAGTAATATTCAACACTTTTTAACTCTGGTAGTTGCAAGATAAATAGAAAGAGAGTCCAACTCACGAGGACGAGTAAACCAGTTATTTTTTGATAATTAATATGCATTTTACAGTAATCCTGTTATTTTTTTGGTAATTACATCATTGAGGTGATTGGGGGCGAATTGGCGTATCGCATGGTAACTTTAATATCAGAATCTCTGAACACTTATTTTATAACCAATATATTGCCATCGTTCATCATAAAATGGCTGGTGAATTTTTTGCGTAAAATGTGGAATTAGTCAAAATGGAGCTCAAATCGGTTTAGCCAGAGTAACTTGACATCAAAATTATGAACAACCTCGTTTCATTTTTTAAAGCCATTAAACATCCCTATTTACCTGCACGTCATTAAATTAACGCCATTCTATTCTCTAATCGCCAAATGAGTTTACCTTAACTTTCTAGGTTTCTTTCTATAAGGTGGTTATATGCTGATCATTTATCGCCCATCAGGATCGTATTTTATCATTAGCGCTGTTGGCAAACCACTTCATAACATTAAGGTTGTCATCTGTAGTAGTTGACTACCGCGCTATTTAAAATTGGATTTCATTAACACCCTAGTAAGAATCAGTCTAGTTTTTTCAATAGATACTCTATCTTTTCAATTAATCCTTTAGCATTATTAATTAACGCACTAATATTCTCCCTCTTTAAATATACTTGATTACCCTCTGTTGTATATCCACCCCTATGAACACAGTCATGTCTAATTTTAACTGATGAGAATAGCCACTGTATATTTCCAAAATCAATATCGAAAACTGATTTATACATTGGTTTAACTTTATCAATCTTATGGAAAATTAAGTTTTTTAAATATTCAGAAATGGTATTTTCAACATTGTCGTGTTCGTTATATAAGCTTTTTAACGTAAAAGTCCTTTTGCCTAAATCTGGGTCACTTTCTAGCAGTTTACGCATTAAATAAGGTGACTCGACGATCATATTAATGCATACAGATGCTAGATAACGCTCAACTGCAGCTACAACATGACCATGAACCATCACTAATAAATTAAAATCAACGTCTTTAGATACTTCTATTTCGAGTAACTTCTCAGAGCTGTTCATTTGATCCATAAAAATGGTAAGGTGATCATCTAAAAGATATTGTTCTACTGCACTTGCTTTGTTTTCATAAGGTAAGCCAAAACTAAATTCTACATTACTATCATTGATATAACACTTGAGATTATTAAACGTTTTAGCAACATAGACTTTAAATTCTTTTCCGCATGATGGACACCAAATGTCTTCCCAATGTTCAGATAAACTATTTTCTTCTCTATCAGAAAGATAATTTGGATGTGGGACGTAAACCGTTCCGTCAATATAATTGTTACATGAACATGCAATTTTAATATCTAACAACATAAATAACCTCTAGAACAACAAATTGGAACATAACTTTTGGTTAAAGGGCCTGTTTTAGCCGATCCCTAGTGAGTGAATCGAACGAATTGAACCATCTTTTAGGCTTGCTTCTTGAAATCTCTAGATAGCATTTGGGACGCCGCTGAGGCGGTATACATGCCTACGCCTTTAATTTCTTTTGCAATTTCATAGCCATCATCTCTGAACTTTGCAAGCATTTGGCTCAAATCGGTAAGTTTGCTGGTGTTTAGAACCATTCTAACTGCGGTGCCTTTGACTTTATGGCCTAAATCAATATGTTGTTTTCCATGCTCATCTAACGCTATTCCGTGGTCGCCACTGCAAATCAAGAAACTACCGCCGAGCCGACAAATTCGGCTGATCATATATAGACCAAATCCTGAATTATGCCATGGGTTGTTTCTATCAATGCGTGCTCCTTTGAAATTTTTACTGGAAATTGCAGGCATCAGTGCTTGTTGAATGGCATCGGAATCACATTGAACTTGGATGAATGGGTTCGCCGAGAGGGATTTCTTCAAGCCAATACCATTGTCGATAATGGCTATTTCTACTTTGTTATATGTCGGCCAGAATTGTGCACAATATTCTATACTGCGAGACTGGCTGTGTTCGAGAACATTTCGCATAATCTCTCTTATTGAAAATGTAAGGGCGTCTACTAAGTTTCCACCATCTTCTCTGGAGAGAATTTTCGCCAAGTGCTCTGAGCGACTTTCTATGACGTCTTGTGCTACTTTCCATTCTTTGGATGCTTCATCAACAATAGTTCGAATTCGCAGAATTGTGAATGGTACAAAGCATTCGTTGCCCTGTTTACAATTCGGCTCCCGACCATGCTTCAGACCAAAAGCTCTAAAGAATGCCATATTTGCAGCATATACCTTGTTTTGGTGCCCAGTACAGCTAACTGTTGTATTTTGATTGTTTCTACTGAAATCTCTGATTTGCTTTGCCACATAAACCATAGAGAATGGTTCGATTCGCCCCATTGATGTGAAGTCTATCAAAAGCTCTTCTACACCCGCATGGCTTTCAACCTCCGAACAAAATTTAAATATTTCTTTTTCGTTGCACTTGCTAGGGAATTTCACTGTTGGCACGATATGTCCTTATTTGCCTAACGTCTTAGTATTTATGCGTTGCACTGTTTGCAGGGCATAAATCGCTTGTTGGACTTGGCCGCTGCCACATCCATGTCAATTGATACAGATGATGCTATAGGAATTTGCTTTTTTGCGGTAGCTGTTTTTTCTTCAGCTTGGTTGGTAATCACTTGATATCGTTTTAGCTTTCTCATTTTTTTACGCTCACTTTCGACTGATTATTGACCTTGGTTGACAGCATTTGGGCCCCACATTCAGGCTGATACTCACACCCTATCCCCTCATCGGCTTAACCCCATAAGGCTGGCTGCTTTTCGCTGTCGGTTACGCTACGTTTGAGGGAGTGGCTATCCTGACATGCCTACTGGCTGACTTTAGTTGTTAATCATCACTAATCCTTTCGGTCTTATCAGCCCAATAAACTACAAATGACTTAACAAGCATTGCGGGCATGACCACAAGCGGTCCTCCTTAACCAAAGGACTCGCCAATATCACCTGCGGTTTACTTAATTGCGATTGGATAAAACTGATAAGGCCAAAGCTCTTTAGCATTACTAAAATAGGGTTAACATTCTGATGTTGAAGTGAGCTAAAGCTACCTATCGGATCTAATTGCATCGTGATTTGAATGTTGGCAGGTTAAGTCCAGACTAATCCAGTTAAATCGTGCGTTCGGTTTGACCTATTCTTAGATCACTATCTTTACCTGCAGACGTTTTACCCATTAACTTTACGCTTCCTACCCAGTCGTAGTCCCCAATCACAATGCACATCAAGTAATACGCTAATGCCGGTGAGCGATGATGGCCGGTACCCAAGAGTGTTGTTCCGCTTGGTCCTATGATCCACCTGAAGCTGTGTACGCTAATCTCACGTTGGCTAATTACTTGTTCAGGTAAGGGATGGATAGGGCTGATACCAAGCATTAAGGTGCATGCTTCCGTTCGTTAGCTGCTTAATACCTGCAGATGCATTAGTCATTCAGGTATTCGCTTATGTTTGTGGGTGAAGTCGGCATTGATAGGGCATATAAGGCGTGTTGTACAGCGATGGCGAGTGGCGGATACCGCACGTTTCCTTAGTCTTATTTGTTACATGTGTGTTGTTTTGCGATAGGTGTATTACACCATTGGGATTCAACAGTG
>NZ_VXCT01000077.1:0-15923 GCF_052850535.1 Shewanella sp. 1180_01 | reverse complement strand
CCTGAGAAGAACCAATGAAATATTTGTTTATTCGAATATAGATAAGCCTAGGCATACAGTAGATCTGGGCTTGGCGATTGAAAGGCTTGAAAAAATATCGAAAGTTAATTTAAAGCAACCCGATGTAAAGTGCATTAGGACCGCATCTGAGCTTAGAAATCAAATTGTTCATTTTGAGTTTGATCTTTCTATCGAACAAATTAAGTCTAACTTTGTGAGTCTTGTTGGGTTTTATACATCGTTTTGCCGCGATCATTTGGATTCAGATATTGTTTCCCAACTTCCACCTAAACTTCACTCAGAGTTGCTAAATCTCGATAGTTATATTGAAGAGCTTGAGAACAGAGCTTCCGAGCGAATGGTCGCTGAAGAAATTCCAGATGATGAGGTATGGGAATGTCCAGCTTGTAAAAAATATACATTTGTGATTTACGATGGTACAGATTCTTGTTACTTATGTGGTCATTCTGAGCCAGTTGTTGAATGTGAGCAGTGCCAGGCTCTTGAGTTCGAGGAAGACCTTGAGCAGGTAGATTTTGGTAATATGAAGGGCTGGGAAAACTATAAGTCACTATGTAAGGATTGTTTTTCCAAACTGGAAAATGAAAACCCTTATGAAGAGTATTATTGAGCAAAAGCTAACAAACGCGTCAACTGTTTAGAGGAAAATGTAATGTCTAAAGATATAGAGATTCCGGCTAAGTTACTAACTTATGGCGGTGGAGAAGAAGATCCTATTGATATGGATGCTTATCTTAATCAGGGTGGCTTAATTACTATTCGAATTGATGAAGAAAATTGGATTGAACTATCCCCAATTTCGGCAAAAAAACTTCTTAAAAAGCTCGACTACGCGGTGGGGCAATCTTTGGCGGAGTATCTGTCAGCTCAGGACTAAAACGTTGAGAAAACAGTTAATCGGGAAGCCGGAGGTATCTAGTCTCCAGCCCCCACCCCCCCCTGCATGCGGCTCCGTACAGGGCGGTTCCTAAAGATGTTCAAAACAGACTGGCCAATTAGCTCCAGTTTGCGTCAACGCTCCTAAACCCGGTCGGGCACGGAATAGTTGAGCTGCACAGGCTCCTCATTGATCTTTAGGTTCAGGCTTTCACCGTGTCCCATCCATTACGATGGGCGTTGGGCTACATGCCGTCTGCTGACTTCTGCTTAATCACATGCCAACTCACCTCTAGCCTACGCCTCATATGATGTTCTTGTTCATCAGCTCGCAAATTTGCTAGCGGCTTCCTCCAGACCAAACCTTGCGATTAAGCCCTTGCCATTCGCTAGTAGTTAACGTTTAATAACAGCACGTTATTGAACGGTGATCTTCCTACAGAGGACTTTCACCTCATTAGTTCATGCCCGTGCTGGGCGTACACAAGGCAATAAAGTCGGATTCGTAACAGTTTGCTCGGTTCCACTTCGTTTCACATTTTAGCAAACTGTTACTCACCGCTTATTGCGGCTTTATGTGCAAAATTTAAGGTACGTATAAAGTGGTAGAAAATTATTTCGATTATATAAACAAAAGATTCACCGTTAGCTTCACAGAGCACAATACGCCTCCTGTTTTGTGCCCACATTGTTCTACTGGTGAGATTAAGTTGGATAATGCAACATTCTCATTTGAGGAAAACCCTGACTCTAAGGCGCTTCATTCCCATCCTGAATTTGAAGTGGATTGCATTGAATATAGATATTCGGGCTCTTTCCTTTGTCCAAACTGCAACGGTCGTACATACAGCTGTGGAACAGGTAGCCATCACGAATTTCCTCCTCAAGGTCCTGACGATGAATATGAGGACTTCCCCATTTTTTATCCGAAGTATTTTGAGCCGGCAATTCCTTTATTTCTAATCCACAATAAATGCCCGAAGCCAGTTCAAGACTTGTTGTTTTCATCGTTTAAACTAGCATGGACCGACGTCTCCGCTTCGGCAAATAAACTAAGAATAGCAATTGAAACGTTACTTACTACAATTGATCCCGAGTTAGCGAAAATCAAAGTACTGCATGAAAGAATAGAAGCTTTTAGTAAATCGCAGCCTGAAGTCGCTAAATTGTTAATGGCAATTAAATGGTTAGGGAACGAAGCTAGTCATGAGGGGGCGCTAAAAGAGTACGATCTGGCTTTTGCATATGAAGTTATGGAATTATCGATTAATCGTCTTTTTGATGACTCTGAGGACAAGATTAAGCAGCTAGTAGAACTAGTTAACAAAAACAAGGGTAAGCCGTTCCAAGAGTGGTAAGTGTAGGTGTGGTTTTGCACATACAATCTGTTTAAGAGGGATTCGCAACGCGTGGCATTTTCACTATGCGTTGGTTTAAGTGATTAAAGTAGTATGCGGCGGCTTTTGTATTGCGTTGCTCACCCCTTAACATGGCGTTAAAAGTCTATGAGCCATCCACTATTGTCAATGCCAGAACGAACAGAAGAATCAGATGCGGTTTACGCTGTGTTGGGAAGAGCATTGGCATACGCTACAGAATTTGAAAGTAACTGTCGTACTTTGGCCCATCTTTTTGATATTGAAAAATCAGACAGTGAGTTCTCTTACGAGATCTATAAGTTGGTCAAGTCAGGTACTTTGCATGCAAAGATAAAGTTACTCATTGATGTGCATGGATTGCCTGACTGGGTAGAAGAAAAGGTACATGAGGCAAGAAAAGCTAGAAACTTTATTGCTCATGAAGCGGCGGAGGATCATAAGAGAATGATGTCAACACCACAGCTAATGAAAAGCTTCGAAACTACCATCATGCAGATGACAGGGGAAATAGCTGATGGAAATCACATCGTGCTTGATGTGACGAGAATGCTAAAGGAAGGAAAACGTGTCCATGGGTCAGATGTTGTTGCATATTCGTTCGCTGTGGCTTCGTGGATTAGCCGTGAAAACTTTTAACAAGGCGCTGCTTCGGACAAATTTTCCGCTTGGCTTCAATTTACCTCAGAGCGCGGCATTAATCCATAGAAATATTAATCCGAAACCAACGAGTTAGAGTAAAAAATCTAACAAGGTTTTGTCCAGAAATGTGATGTCGAGTGGAGATTGAGCGCTTGGAGCTCACGCAAGACTGCTCAAAACCTCGCAATTCCCCTGACCTTTTTAACCTGATAAAATTAACACAAGACCAACAAAAGCACGCCATTGCATCCTCCTGTAGGGTTGATGCAACGACTCGCCTGTAGCCTTACTGCTGCATGGGTTTGAGTACTCCCAACTTTTTGATAGGATCTAGGGATTATCTAGGCCGCATCGAAAAACGATTGAACCACAATGGTGTAATACACCTATCGGAACACTACATATCAGCAACAACTAAGACTAAGAAAACGTGCGCTATTCTCACTCGTCATCGTCCCACAACACGTCTATATAAACCCTATCAATGCCGGCTTCACCCACAAACATCAGCAAATGCCTGAACGACTAACGCAACTGCAGCTATTAAGCAGCTAACGAACGGAAGCATGCACCTTGATGCCAGGCATCAACACCTATCCGCACAATCGATCCCCCAGCCTCCAATAGACAACTAGCCAACGTGAGATGAGTGGACACATCGGCAGGTAAACACAAGGCAGGAACATAGAACCAAGTAGAACAACACTCTTTGGTACCGGCCATCATCGACCACTGGCCTTAACGTATAGCTGTTTAGCGCTCATGCTGCGCTTTGGGATTGGATAAAATTGACGACTAGGCATGAAGCGTAACGAGGCAGGTTGACACGTCCGCAGGTGAAGATAATGGTTTAAGAACAGATCAAACTGAACGTACGATTGAACTGGATTAGTCATGGACTTAACCTGTCAATATTCAAATCACGATACAATTAGATTCGAAAGGCTGCTTTAGCTCACTTCTGCCCGTGCTACGTAAGTCGTATGGAGCGCTGTTCACCACGATAAGAGTGAACCATCTGTATCACCAGATGACCCTATGGCTCTGAATAAAGTAGCAAGTCACACAATGTAACGAAGTCCAGCAGATGCTGGGCAGGAGCAGAATCGTGAAAGGACGTTCCTCCTGACAACCGCAAGTGCGCCTTAGTGGAGGCTTGAGCCGTATGCAATGAAAGTTGCACGTACGGTCCTTAGGAGGGCGGCACCTGGTAACAGGTGTCGCCTATCCGACCAAAATCACTTAAAGCGATTCCTCATTACACCTTGCTAACTCATTGCTTGCACGAATTTTTGTAATAAATCAAAAGTGTCTTACATCTTAACCGTCCGATGGGATTAGACCTGAACAACTTGTGATGCAGCAGCGAAAGAGAAAATGTCGGTGCAGTATATTTACTCATGATAGACGCAGTTGGTGATCATAATGGCTTTAGGTAGCAAGATTACATGCGATTAATTGTCATTTAGTGCACACTGTTTTCTGAGGTTACTGCAATAATCTTACGGCTATTCAGTGCTTAGGTTAATTTGAACTGATTAACGATAAGCGTAAGTTGTTGGTTGGCTGCTGCCAAATTTAATGTTTCATTAGCGGTACTCTCACCGTTGACCGATAACTCATTAGCCATTTCACAAATGGCAGACATGTTGCGAGTGATCTCATTGGAAACCGAGCTTTGCTCCTCTGCAGCAGTGGCTATTTGCGCATTGAGATCATTAATACGATCGACAGAGCTGCCAATGGTATCAAGATCGCTCGCCACTTTTTTGGTGGTGTCGGCAGTTTTAAGGCAGGTATTTTTAGTGATATCCATCGACGAGATGGCGGTTTTTGAGGTTTCTGTTAGTGTATAGAGCGTCACCTCGATTTCAGCGGTACTGGATTGGGTTCGTGCCGCTAATGCTCTTACCTCGTCGGCCACCACGGCAAAGCCACGACCTTGTTCACCTGCTCGGGCAGCCTCGATGGCGGCATTGAGTGCTAATAGGTTAGTTTGATCGGCTATCTCGCCAATGACTTTTAGCACTTGAGTAATATTGACAGTATCTCTATCTATTTGCGCAATGCTGGCAGAGGTGTTTTCCACTTCTCTCACCAATTTGGCAACGGTATCCGTGGCGTCGGCGACAACCGATTTTGACGCTAATGTTTGCTGCTTGGTGATCTGAGTGAACGAGGCGGTTTCTGCACCGTTGCGCGCTACATCGTTTGCCGTCGCACTCATCTCCTCAATGGCGGCAACAATCTGTTCGGTTTCGGTGGCGTGAGCTGTCAGTATTACACTATTAGCGTCGGTTTCAGCTTTAAGACGCTCAACACTATTGGCGATATGAGTGGACGATTGCAACACTTCTAGCATCATACGTTGCAGCTGCTCAATAAAGAGATTAATCCCCTTAGAGATCTGGCCTAAATCATCATCTGTTCTAACCTCTAAGCGTCGAGTGAGATCGCCATTGCCGTGCGACAATTCACTCACCATCTGTTTTAGTGATAGAATCGGTCGGTAGAGGATAGAGAGCACGCCCAGCAAGGTAGCAATCGCTAAGGCGAGCATTATTCCCGATGAGAGTAGAGCACTATAAAGTGCTTTGTCCACAGCGGCATAGGCCACCGATTTGTCGAGCCCAACAAACAGATACCACTTTTTGCCGTTGACGAGTTTAATCGCTTTAGAGAAGGCTAATGTATCTTGGCCATCTATGCTGTATTCCTGCATCACCTCATCATTGGACAATAGTTTTTGTTCTACTTGTCCCAAGCCAAAGTCAGAAAATCGCGAGCCAGTTACTAGCTTACTTGATTCTGATGCCAGTACTTTACCTGTTTGGTCTGTGATCAATGTGACAGCGCCAGGGTAGCCTACAGCCTTGACGGTTTCACTCAGGTAGGTGAGTTCAATATCGCCAAGCACAACGCCGTTTCCGAGGTTCTTTAAGATAGAGATAACATCGTGCCCAGTGCCATCATCGACATAGATGTCGGTAATATCAAGGTTGTGAGATGATTTGCCTTGTGGATACCATGGACGAACGCGTGGGTCGTATTTTTCTGGTATTGCTTTACCATTTCTCCACTTGGCATTGGTCTCCGTTGAGTAAGCACTACCGTCATCAAAGCCAAAGTAGATACGAGCGACACCGCCTACGTCGGTAGCCATTCTGGCCGCATTGACATAATTGTCCCGATACGTGCCAGCCTGATAGTGCAAAGCCAGAGCATCGATGGCATCGGCTTTCTCTTTAAACCAGTTTTCAATATTACTGGACTCATATTTTACCACATCGGTGAGTTTCTCGTTGGCGCTGTCAATGGTGTTTTGCTTTATTTCCATATAAGACAACCAGTTGGAAACCAACAAACAGAGGGTGACCAAAGCCACCATCGACGCGATGAGCGATTTTCTAAATCCTATCAATTTGAACTCTCCACAACGTGGTGTGAAATAAAGAGGCTGGGAAGCAGCCTCTTTGGATGGCTTAGCGATTGAGGGCTAAATTAGCCTTGCCAAGTCAGGTTGAAGTCATATCTAAAGCCGATAGTTACTGCTTGGTCATCGTTGCCGTTCTCCAAGCTTTTATCCAGGTACTCAAGGTGCACACGCACATTGCTGAGAGGATTCCACTCTAGTGTGGTGTTAAAGCCATCGTAGTCAGCAGAGCCATTACCCTTGATGCCATCTTTAAACTGAAAATACCCTAGTTTGATTTTGTACTCATCGTTGAGTGGATAGGCCAACGCCGTATCTAAAGTGCTGCCACTGCGGTCGGCATTGGTGAGTGACTGGTCGAAATTATATTGTTTGTCTTGGTAGCTAACGGCGACATAGAGACCGTTGTTAAAGGTATAAGCCGCTACACCGCCCAATGTTTGGTTATCACCGCCGACTTTACCGTCAATTAGGGTGTCTTGGGTGACATAACCTAAACCTAAATGCAGGGCGCCAGTGTCGTAGCCCAAACCAAGGTTAATCATATCGGCATTACTGTCGCCTTGGTTACCATCAACTTGCACACCTGCCATAAAGGTTAAGCCATTGCTGACCAATTGGTAGGTGACAAAGTTATCGACAAAAAATGGACTTTCGTGATCATAGGCATATGGGCTGTTGCCGTGGTTAAAGATATCCACGTACTCGGCCACTAAGGTGTATTGCGCTGGGCGCTGTTTACCTATACCGACTTGGCCGTAAGGTGAAGCAATAGCGGCATAAGCTTGACGGGCTTTGCCAAAGTTACCTGAATTGGCAATATCAACATTCCATTCACCTTGAGCAATGGCTTGCCAGCCATCGGCAAATTCTGTGCTGGCTTTAATGCCGATACGAGACAGTGCATCCCTAACGTCCCATGTTTGTTCATCACCTTCATCAAGGTAGCTTAAGGTTGGGCGAATCGAGCCGTACAGGCTGACTTGGCTGTTTTTAAACTGTGACGGTGCCGTGTTTTGCTCTAATTGTGCAATGCGTTGATTGAGCGCTTCCACCTGTGTCGATAACGCATCGGCCTCGGCCGCATAGGCCTGTGAGGCGCTTAAACCCATGGCAATAATCAGGGCTGTTTTACGTGAAATATGACATGTTTTCATTGGTGTAAACCTTACTTTTACGGTTTTTGGCATGTGCATAGCCCCCAAGCTCTATTTAAAAGAGTCGGCAAATGGCTTTCACATACGCGTAATTGAAGATGAAGAAGCTGAGCGCCAGCGCACTCAGCCTAGGTTTGGTTTTACACTTTCCCTGCTTTTTTCAGGTCGTTAAACCAAAGGTTATGATGTTGTTTGGCCCAGTTTTCATCGCAATAGCCAGAGGTCATGTTAGACATGCCGCCCTCTGACATCACTGTTGCCATAAAGATATGTACCACAGAGAATGCACTGATGATGATGGTTGAGCCTATGTGCAATAGCAGCATCAAGTTGGCGGTATTTTTAGTGACCTCAAATGTAGCGGGGAACATCATGGTTAGCCCTGAGACCACCATTACACCGCCAAATATGGCAAACACCCAGAACCACAGCTTTTCGCCCGCATTGGCAAAACCTGCATCAGGGTGCTGTTTTTTGCCCATGTTGATATAACCACCCAAGACAGCAAACCATTTAAGATCATAACTTGCTGGGAACTGCTTAGGTGCCCACATAATGATCATCAGCAGATAACCTAGGATAAATGGCCACGCCATAAGCTCATGCAAGCCACTCGATAATCCGGCCAAGGCCGACCAAGCACCTGCGTTCATACCAGGCTCAAAGTAGAGACGACCGCCGCCCAATACCAAACCCGTTAACATAAGCAAAATGCAGGGGATGGCTCCTAGCCAGTGCACACTGACACTTAAACCTGACCAACGTTTAATTAACTTGCCTGAAAACCCATGATCCAGTTTTGACACGCCGTTAATAATCACAAAAGCGATGAAGACAATAGTCACACCAAATAGGCTCGCAAAGAGTAAAAACGCGATGCTATCGGTGGCGCCCAAATAAGCCAGGATTGACTCATCGGCCTGCTCAGGGACTGATGCGGGCATCAGCAGTTCGGGTTGTGTTGGCATGCCACGGATCTCAGGAATGTCACCGGCAATCGCATGTTCTTCAATTGTTTGCCACTGCTGCGGCTGCAGCGTAGCGACCTCGTCAGCCAATGCATAACTGGATGCAAATAGGCTGAGTACAATAAGGCTGAACCATCTTATTGCTTTACTCATTAATAACTCCTTGCGACACGCAGTGGCCGCGTATTGGGTCTAACCACGGTTGATAATGACACCATGGTTAGACGACTCATCGGTATACCCGTTAATGCTTAACGGTTTGATGTTGTTCATTGATAAAGTGCAGTAACTCTTTGGCGAACTCGCGCCAGAATGCTTGAGTGGCATGTTGGATAATTCCCTCGCAAAATGGGGTTATCCAACGACCTAGGTGCATTGCAAGAAATTCATCTGCAAGTTCGTTCAGTGTCAACACATACTCATGTTTATCGAGCGTATGTTGCTCAAAAGCCATGGCATGCAAGCAGTACAGGAATTCGAGTTCATTACCAATGAAATCGGCTGGCTCATTAAAACTATCGTCGATAATGAGGCCAATTTGTTGGTAAAACTCTGCAACCCGAACTGTTTCTTCGGTAAAAATTTGATGGTTACCGCTCAGATACACTGACTCGTAGGGGGCGACTAATAACTTATATGGCCCGATACACATGCGGTTAAAGTCGAACTCTAATTCGGATGCATCACTGCTAAACTTCATCGCCTCATTCAGTAATGGGCTTTCTGGACGTGCTTGCTGCAGATAGGTTATTAACCCCACGAGCGCATGAGTGTCAGAAGGAGCAAACATCATTGATTTAAAGGCATGATAAGCCATTGCTATCGGGCCATATTGGATTGTCATTATGCGCGTTCCTTAATGATCACTAGGTTAGGCTTGGTAATACAGTCACTATAGCCAATGCCTTCTTTACTCGCAGATGGACGTTTGAGTGTCTCTTGCAGATTACCAACATCAAGACACTCCACAGGGCAACCACTGACGCAAGCTGGTTTCATGCCGCGATCGAGTAGCTCGACACACATATTACACTTGTCGGCTTTACCATCGTCTTCACGAATGCTGACCGCATCATATGGGCAGGCGCTGGCGCAAAGGCCACATCCTGTACATTTCTCTCGATCTAGTACCACAATGCCGTCATCACGAACATGGTAGGCTTTGGCTGGGCAGACCATTAGGCATGCTGGGTTTTCACAGTGCATACACGCATGGGACAACCACACATCGATAGCGCCGTCAGCGCGCTTAACTTCATAGCGATCAACTTTACGAAAACGATGGTTTTCGGGCAATTCATTGTGGATTTGGCAGGCTACGGTACACGCTCCACAGCCGACACAGTTCTCTTGTCTGAATACAAAGCCCAATTTCTTATTTAATGACATCAGTTACTCCTTAGGCTTTGGTGAGTGCGACACGGGTAGAATGATATGCAGAGCAGCCGCCCATATCGGTCAGGGTGTCAGTGGTCAGGTTATTGGTACAGCTTGCTTTACCTTGAGGGTCCATGCGGCGCCAGTTATTTTTAGGTGCCATCACGGTACCGCGAACGACTTGGGTCGATACCTGAGCAATAAAAAAGGCTTCGCCTCGTTGGTTATTGAGTCTGACTCTGTCGTTATTATTAATCCCTAACTCTGCCGCATCTTCAGTGTTAATCTTGGCAAAATACGCTGGGAAGTTACGAATATACTTCACGTTATAGAAGGCGCTGTTTGCGCGTTGCGGAATCGCAGGTGACAGTAAACGGAATGGCAAGTTTTTCTCTTCAGGGAGCATCTCATCTTCAGGTAATCCGAAGTCAATAACTGGGTGGAAACCAGCCTCTTTCATCATCTCTGAATAGAACTCAATCTTGCCACTGTCTGTCTTATATTTGCCATCGCCGAAGTAAGGCCGTTGATCATAGACGGTGACAAATTTGTCGCGAATGATCTGCTCATAAGTAATGTTGTTGTGTCTAAAGGCAGGCTCTTCGGTGTCAAGGAAGTCACGTAGTATCTGCTCGTAATCAACGCGCATCTCAGGGAATCGGTCGAGTCCCATATGGGCACCTAACTCTTTAAAGAAGATCCAGTTATCTTTAGATTCACCTAACGGCTCAATAACTTTTTCAGAGGTTTGCATATGGTAACAGTTGTAGTCTGTGCCCATGTCTGGGAACTCAAACTGGGTGGTGGAAGGCACAATGATATCAGCTAATTCAGCAGTATCTGTCATCAAGAAGTCATGGACAACCAAGAACAGATCATCGCGCATGGCGCCACGGCGGCAGGCATTTGAATCGGGTGCAACCGAGACAAAGTTACCATTGTAGTTAATGACCGCCTTAATCGGTTTGATCGGTTTCCCATAGGCTATAGGGTTTTCAGGATCGAGCGCTTTGGCAATTTCTGTCATGTTCACATGGCCCACTGTGTCTGGGTTAGGGTGAATATGGTCGGCACGACCTTTACTGTAGTTTAAACTGTCATCTGCTTGGGTGTTGTCGTAAATAAAGCCATTACCAATCTTTCCATATTGGCCTGCAACAGCGTGCATCATTGCGATGGCCCGTGACATACGAGCACCGTTGAAGTTACGTTGCATACCGTAGCCTAAGCGCAATACAGAAAGCTCTGATTCACCATAGACTTTAGCAAACTCAAACATCTTGGCTGTTGGTACACCAGTGACACGCTCAATCTCTTCATAGCTCATCTCATTGAGGCGTATAAGCAGTTGCTCGTAACCCAAGGTGTTTGCCTTGATAAACTTGAGATCGGCCAAGTCGTGTTCAATCAGATACTTCATGATGCCTGAAGCCAAATGGGTATCGGTACTGGGTCTAGGTTGCAACCAGATATCTGCTTGTGAGGCGATAGGTGTGCGAATAGGGTTAACTACTAACAGTTTGGCACCTTTGTCTCGCGCTTGGTTAATGAACTTGATGCCATGCACATTGGTGGCGGTTTCATTTTGCCCCCAAGAGATATAGCAGTTGGTATAGATATTGTCGTAGGGATCGGGTCCTTGGTAGGTACCAGTAACCGACTTTAAGCCCTCATAAGCGGCGAATACACAAACCTTTCGGTCAAGCTTGCGTGCACCAATAGCATTAAAGAAACGGCTTGGTCCGCCGTATTTACCGATAACCCCCTCATGACCTGAGTAGCTATAGGGCAAAATTGAATCGGCTCCGTGGTCTTTAATGATCTGCTGCAGTCGGCTAGCAATTTTGGCATAGGCTTCATCCCAAGAGATACGGCGCCATTTGCCTTCGCCTTTTTTGCCCGCGCGTTCCATGGGGTGGAGAATACGATCCGCCGCATAGGTGTATTGTACGTAGGCGTGGCCTTTAACGCAGGGAGAGGTGCCCATCTTCTTCATCTCTGAAGCTCCCTCTACATAGGTCATACGGCCATTTTGCACCGTAAACTTGAGCAGACAGCGGTCAGCGCAGTTACGTTGGCAAGTGTGGTACTTTATCTCCCCTTCTCGTTTTGCTAATAGTCCCGTATTAGCTCCCGGTTCTTTAGCATTTGCAATACCGGGGGTTAACCCTGACAGAGAGGACAGCACAGCGCTTGCTGCAGCTCCCTGCAAAAACGTGCGTCTATCGATTTTCATCGTCATCACCCACTATGTTTTGAACCTTAGGTTCATTTTGATTATTGGTTTTGTGCCTTTTATATTGCCGGGTAGCCGGCGTGCCCCGAGAAAAGCCCGGGGCGAAATTACTTACATCACATAGGTTTGTAGTAGGTTTTGCCCATTGATCTGGCTGATGGTCAACAGCTTGCCATCCTGTACTAATAGTCCTTGCGGATTGGTTGTGCCTGCAAGTTTGGCCATAGGTGCTACTTCACCAGTGAGCAGATTGAGTTTTAATACCTCGCTACCGTCGTTGTTGAGGAGCCATGCTTGTTCACCTTGAACGCTGATACCTGTTACCTGTGGTAATGCAGGGAGTCCTTGCAGATTAGATTCGGCAGAGAGCGTCATATCTGTGCGGTCAAAGCGTGATAACACTAAGTGTTCGTTGAGCGCATCGCGGGTCGTCACAGTGACAAATTGTTCGAGTGTGCTGCTGTAACCCAATGCCAAGCTGTAACTGGTTTTAGCGCGTACCGTGCTGAACTGGCCGCGAGCGATTTCGCCTATACCATCGCTGCTTTGGTTAAAACGGCGATAGTTCATTTCCCAGTTTTGTGTAGGATCTAAGGTTAATTCAACCCATGCTTTATTGAATCCCATCACCAGCAAGCTGTTAGTTGAAGTAAAGGCAACCCCATGAAGCGTTTCAATATGCAGCATATACATGCCATCAATTTGCGCCTTGCTGAGGATTTGCATTTGCTTATCGAGGATATAGACCCAATTATCGGTCGTCGTCAGGGCATAAATTCCTGCTTCAGCCTGATAGTCAATGGCAGTCACGCGTCCGCTTATCTCCGATGGCAGCACTTGTTCTGCGACTAACTTAACTCTAGGTGCATCAGAAAATTGTGCTTCGGTTGGTTGCCAAGATTCAATCTCTGGATTATCAATAGCGTAAGCACCGCGGGCATTAGGTGCATAAGTTGGCCAGTGGTCGAGTTCCCAACTCATGTATTGAGGGTTAAAAGAGACTCGACCAGGGCTATCTTGACCTACGAAGGGAAGAGGACCTGTTTGTGTAAAGGCTTGGACAATATTGCCACTGATCACGACCAGGAATATCCAACAGGCAACCTTAGGGAGCGTATCGAGTGGTTGCTTGCCGTAGCCGTTATTCGGGAACTTATTGCCAAGTGTAAGCATGAGTAATGCCACCACAATAAGGACAGTGACAAATACGAATAACGCCCAAGTATAGGTATGAGCTCCCATGATTTTCAGTGAGAAACCTTGACCAATATCGCTACCTAAATTGATAGATGTATGAACTGAGGCCATAAAAGCCCCATATATTCCAAGCCAAACTAGCGCTGCGATATATTTGGGTTTTAGGCCAAAGCGAACGATATAGAGAGCCGTTAGCGCTACTAAAATCATGGCTGTTCGTTCTTGCCAGCAAAATGCGCAAGGGTTATCTAAATAAATAAATCCGAAAATAAAACAAGCAATACCAACGGGTAATGCCATGATAATAATAGAAGCAAATGAAGCTAGCTTATTAAATAAATGCTCTTTCATGGTAGCCCTTTAGTAATTGCCGATAGGAAGTAAAATGCCCCAGGACATCATTATCCAAATGAAGAAACTTAAACCAATGCAACCAAATAATAATTTGTCTGCGAGCGACTCTTTTTCTGGTTTTTTTAACACCAGATAAGCAGCAAAGGCCGCGATACAAAAAAGTGTGAACTCCATTAACTACCTCTTTATTGACGTGTGACATATCTCTTAACTAGCTGAAGCTAATCGCCATTCTCTCTCTAATCCGTAAATTAGTTTTGATTTAACCCAATTGAATGCAGGGGAGTTATTTATGTTCCCATAGAGAATATAATTTCCAACTGCTCTTTGTTCGCTACGAATTTCCTTAATATCTTTAATCATTTCATCAGTTAATCTTCGATAAAGTACTGTTGGGATCATATCAACAAATCGACGAGTGAATTGGTTACAACTTAGCGTGATGCTGTTTGATTGCGCCAGGATTTGCATGGCTGTTGCAACACTGTCTGTATACCCCGCAATATCCATTTGCAATCCTTTGTCACGACATAGATTGACTAGTAATGGACAACTGAGATCGTTATAGTTATCGATCTCTAATAACGGATAATGTGATAATTGCTCCAATGACATCTCACCCTCTAATATTGGGTGATTATGATTAGCCAAAATGTAGATATCTCCGGTTTCCGAGAAGATTTCGTTGTTAAGTCTGATGTCATCAAAACCTTCATAAACAACAACAAAATCGATATCACCTGTAATTAGTTCATTGTTACAGTCGTGACTTAAGCTACGGACATCAAATCTAAGATTTGGCGCTTCTGGTTGAATATAATTAGCGATCACGGTGTGAACTGCATAAACAAATTCATCATAAGCACGTATTACAAAATGACCACTAGATTCACTAGGAGTAAAAACAGAATGTTGACGTTCCAGCAATTGATATTGTTCAACCAGATATTTGGCATGTGGAATGATTTCTTCTAACTTTGTGGTTGGAATTAATCCATTAGACTTTCGAATAAACAATGAATCATTAAATATATCTCTAAGTATGTTTAACGTACGAGTGACGTTACAGTTTGATAAGCCAAGCTCCGTGGCAGCAATGTTGCCTTGCCCATTCTTATAAATTGAAAGTAAAACTCTAAGCTGAAGGTAATTAAGACTATTTATATTCACTTTAGTAAACTCTTAGCTTTATTTATGTGTTATATATTGCTCCTTTTAATGCTTATTGCCTAGGTTGTTATTTGATTGTTTTATAGTTAACATTTAAAACTATGAGGTTGCACATATTTTTCAATGATTGAAATATTCTTTTTTCCGATTGTGAAATTGAAATTTTATGATTTTTATTGATAATATGTGAACAGCGTCAAATATAACTCTGAAATATAATTCAATTTAATTTTTTGTGATGTATGTACTTGTGCTAGATATATCCACTCGTTTTAAGAGCGGATATCAGCGATTAGTTATCACAGGGAAACCTAAAAAAGTTGCGATTATTGTCTGTATTTGGGAGGTGTGATGTTAAATGCTGTCTTGAAAGATGGGGGCAAGAACTATGCAATATTTGGATTATCGGCGGCGTTGTTGAACAATCAGTGAATTAATCGGTGTCACCATGATCAGATTGTACTGGTCAACCCAAACTAGGCACTTTTAGTTGAGAATTTTCAAACTCTACCGGTGACAGACCATCATTAGCAAAATGAAGTTGCTCCAAGTTGTGATATTTCATGTAAGCCGCCACATCTTGCTTCATAAACTCCCTTGTTGGTTAAGCAACTTAAATGGCCAAGGTTATTCCCATTGCAATAAAAAGTGAAACCGGCATATTTACCGAGATAACGGGCCGAACCTTTGGTAAAATCCAGTCAACGGGTTAGCAGTCTTGGTGGACAACCGGCTAACCCGCCAGCCCTCGTAAGAGGGCGTTCCTTCTAATTCATCCTATCTAGCAGTGCCATTTCGGCTTTTCTTAACCAGAAGATGTATGACTTTTTACTGTCAAATCCCATTAAGGCCCACTGCTCTTTGCACAGGTAATGGGCGCGAATAGCGCGTTTGCAGTTAATGGATAGCTGCTCAACGAGGTGGTCAAAATGGGCGACGTGGGCAGGCACGTTGAGTTCGTGCTTTAAGTTGCCACCGCCCATCGCTTCACCTAAGCGGTCGCAGGCGCTGCGGTTTGAAAACCCCTTGCCCAATTCTTGGTGCACCCAATAACGGCCCCAGCGATACAGCCCTAACCGCAACGCCTTAATGTTCATCCTCTGCTCGGGTTCATCA
>NZ_VXCT01000076.1:0-16636 GCF_052850535.1 Shewanella sp. 1180_01 | reverse complement strand
AGTGGCTAATGGGCTTTAGCGATGAACCCGAGCAGAGGATGAACATTAAGGCGTTGCGGTTAGGGCTTTATCGCTGGGGCCGTTATTGGGTGCACCAAGAGTTAGGCAAGGGGTTTTCGAACCGCAGCGCCTGCGACCGTTTAGGCGAAGCCTTGGGCGGTGGCAACTTAAAGCACGAACTCAACGTGCCTGCCCACGTCGCCCACTTTGACCACCTCGTTGAGCAGTTATCCATAAACTGCAAACGCGCTATCCGCGCCCATTACCTGTGCAAAGAGCAATGGGCCTTAATGGGATTTGACAGCAAAAAGTCCTATATCTTCTGGCTAAGAAAAGCCGAAATGGCACTGCTGGATAGGATGAATTAAATGAAACGCCCTCTTACGAGGGCTGGCGGGTTAGACGGTTGTCCACCAAGACTGCTAACCCGTTGACTGGATTTTATCAAAGGTTCGGCCCGTTACCTATGCAAAATAATTCGCGATTAAATGATGCGCTGAGCTTAGGTGTGAGCTCTATATTGATCATAATGAAACTATGCTTTTACAAATGATTGTTTTGTGGATTTATCGTTCTGGTGCTCTTGCCGCAATACGCCTTTATGCATTTGTTTGGGCAAACACGCTGCGTTAGAGAGACTGCATTTGTCGTAGAAAACTTTTGCATGTTCAGTTTGGTGGGCAAAGGGGAACGATTGTGTATGTTGTTTGACTAATAATGAAAACACCCCCTTTAATAGGGGGTGTTTTCAAGCATAAAAGTCTATGTGAACAAGATAGCTTAAAAGTTATACATCACTGATACACCGATGTTTCTTGGGTCGATAATTGCAGCGTAACCGTCCACATACCTGCGGCTGGGAGGCTCATTTACTGTCAATGCTTGCTCATCAAATAGGTTGTTCACGAAGCCACTCACCCGCCAGCTGTTGGCTTGATAATCGACGCTAAAGCGAGTTACTACATAGTCACCTGCCACGCGGTCTTCTGTGTTGTTGATATCGGCGAAGTATTCACCAACATAGTTGCCTGATAGGCCAAAGGTTAGCTCGTCATTGAGCCAATATTTAATGCCTAAGTTTGCTGTAACGTGTGGCGCCGCATTCAGTTGATTGCCGATAACATCCCCATAATTAGGACCTGCTCGTTTAATTTCACTGTCGAGTAAGCCCACTCCAGTCGTTAATTGCCAGTTATTACCAAGCATTGCAGTCAGAGCTGTTTCAATACCATAGGTAACTGCTTTGTCTACATTGGTAATTTTTCGAGCTTGATTAGATGCTTGATATCCATCGAAGTTGTTATAGAAAAGGTTGGCACTAAGGTTGACATTACCGTCTAAAAATTCACTGCGCGAGCTAAGTTCGAAGGTATCAACAAATTCTTCATCGTAATAGTAGTATTCACTTTCTGCTAACGACAATGCTCCACCGCCAGCGTTATATCCGCGGCGCGCACTGGCGGCTAAGGTCGTGTTATCTGTGATGGCGTATTGCAGTACTAACTTAGGCAGTGTGACTGTGGTGCCGTCATCGAGGTTTTCATTTAGTTGATTGCCTTGGTATTGCATCGAAAAATTACGTGTTTGTTCATCACGCATCACCCGACCGCCGAGAGTGACCCAAAGTGAGTCATTTAAACCATAGGTGATTTCACCGTAAATAGACGTTGATGTGCTACTGTCATCGCCGTTATAAATTGAGCTGCCTGTGCTATCAAAGTCTTGGCTGCGCTCAAAATAAGATAGGCCAATAAAACCATTCAAGTCGCGGTTATTTAAGCCAAAACTGTATTTACCATCGACAGTGTAACTTTGATCTTTCATATCCACATATTGCTGTGCTGTCACTACTGGCTCGTAAGATTCAAAGCCCCAGTCATAATCCATGTAGGCGACAACTAAATCAAATGCTTTGCCTTCACCAAGATCGTAGTCGATTTTTACTGAGTGTGTGGCCGATTTAGTTTCAATATAACGCTGAAAGATAGGGTTATATGCCCAAGGGTCATTTCCCGTGAAGTAGTTACGTCCGGAATCTCCTTTCTCATCATTAAACGAGAAGCTATACATCACTTTTAGAGCGTCAATCGCACTTGGTTGCCATAAAACCTTGCCGCGCCAGCGATTAGTGATGAGTTCATTTTGGTCGAATGTGGCTGGGTTTGTGCTGTATTCCAAACCTTTGTTATAGGTTTCACCTGTGACATTTTGCCCGCTGATCCTAAAGGCTAATTCGTCGTCTAGAATCGGGCCTGATAGCATCACGGCGCTATCAATATAGTTATCTTGGTTGCGGTAACCTAAACGGGCGGCACCATGCCAATCAAACGTGGGATCTTCAGTTTTTATAAATACAGTGCCACCAATACTGTTACGGCCATTAATGGTCGATTGTGGCCCTCGAAATATTTCAATTTGTTGAATGTCCCATAAACCTGTATCGCCAGTGAGATCGGCTACAAAGGGTTCTGCCACACCATCAATCAGAGTGGAAACGCGTGCACGAGCACCGCCAGTGAATGAGTTGAAGCCTGAAGCCGAACCATTGCCTGAGACACCACGGATATCTGGTACCGAGCCTGTTAGTACGACAACGTTAGGTATTTCGGACAAAGCATTTGAAATCGACTGATACTGACCGCTATCGAGTGTTTCTTTGTCAATAACAGATACCGACGAGGTCGTATCTTTTAAACTGCGCTCAATTTTTTCGCCATATACAGTAATTTTTTCAATAGCATCTGCCGACGCTATCTCGACGGCAGCGGCAGCCGTTGACATGCTAATACTCGACAGAAGTGCCGCAATCATATTTTTCTTAAATGCCCTGTGTTTCATGAAGATCCTCGGACTGACTATTAATGAATAGCGTGGTGTTAGCTAGAAGTGCCGACAATTTACATTAAAATAACCTTAATCGCAATTGCGAATGTATGTCATTTGCATTACCATTTATCGGTTTTGTGACCTCTACCAAATAATGAAAATAACAGGGTAAATATGTTTGGAATTTCAGCTTTTGTAGCGACAGTTATCGGTATCATGCTTATTTACGGTACGAGTAAACATCAAAGATTAAGACGAACGTCATTACCTAAATCATTTTTGATAATCGGATATTGTTTACTTTTATTGGCACTATTTTTTTGGTCGCAGCATTTGAGTTTGATATCCGCATTATTCACTTGGTTTTTTAATGTCTTGCTATTGCTGATATGCATTCCGTTGGTCACGCTCGTAAAACATAGAGGTGAATTGTCATGAAGCGGTTAACTGAAGCTGAAAAGATTCAGCCTCATTGGTGGCGAAAAAGCCTGATTGCAGGTGTGTTAGGTCTCACATTTGCCTACGGAATGGTGGCGGTTTTTGCTTGGTTTGGCCCAGGAGGAATTGATGCGCCAATGAAAGTACAGCTTAATATGTGGCTGATTAGTTTGATTTGGTTGACTGTTGTTTCTCTGAGTTTTTTATTCAAGACCGCAACCACAGCCTTGTGTGGCTTGGCCTTGGCTAATGTTGCTATTTATCTTATTTTCATCGGGTTATGGACATTGTTATGAGAATCCGTGCAGATGTGCTTCGTACTTATCAGTCTATCCATACGTGGACGGGAATATTAACTGGACTGCTATTATTCATTGCTTTTTATGCGGGTGCATTGACTATGTTCAAACCGCAAATTGAACAATGGGCTATACCGTCAAATCAGCAGTTAGCTCAAGTACCCAGTGAGCGGTTGGATGAGTTAATTACGAAGGCATTGAGCCAATATGATAAAGCTAAGGAAGGTTTTATTATCAGCTTTGATGAACATGAATCACCAATGAAGTGGTACGAACATGGCGGCGGTCGGGGTATTCGATTAGATGATCAATTACGGCATGCAAGCTTGACTGAGCATGGCGAGATTATCACCCAAATGAGTAGTACTAACGAGTTGGGCACGTTAATTGACCAACTGCATCGTACCGCTGGCATCATCGGTAAAGTGGGCCATGAAGATTTAGGTGTGATTGTTTTAGGTGTGGCGGCCCTATTGTATTTTTTGGCGTTAGTGTCAGGTGTAATTATTTTGCTGCCTACTTTAGTCAAAAACTTGTTCGCACTGAGGCAAAATAAGGGAAGTAACCGCCTTTGGCTAGATAGCCATAATCTCGTTGGCATCATCAGTTTGCCATTCCACATCATCATCGCATGGACAGTGATTGTTTTTGCGTTCCACGACTTTTTTTATGGTGGGTTGGGTATCGTTTATGGTGATAAACCTTTATTTGAACGGCCTGTACGCTCAAATGTTGAATACTCAATTACTGAACTTCCATCAATGGCAACGTATCGACAGCAATTAAGTGCGATGACCCATGGCTATCAAATTGTTTCTATGGCGTTTTCAAACCTTTCAACTACCAATCCCGCGCTAGCTGTCGAAGTAAAAACCGATGGGCAGATAATGCGTGGTGGCTATAGCGATTTTATTTATCTGAACCCTTATACCTTTGCGGTGCAATTTAACACACTTAATCAAGCCAGTGAGGGGGCGTATGGTCCTATTGTAAACAGTTTGTTTGCTCTGCATTTTGGTAATTACGCGGGTGACTTTGGTCGCTGGATGTATTTTGCCTTTGGTTTATTAGGGGCATTTTTGTTTTATAGTGGCAATTTGCTCTGGCTAGAAAAACGTCGTAAAAAGCAAGATGAACAGCAAGCATCGACAAGTTTTATGGCATCGCTGACAATTGGTGTTTGTTTAGGGTCAATGTTGGGGGTGAGTTTCGCTATCTTGTTGACTAAATGGCTTTATCTGGTAACTCATCAGGTCAATAGTCATTACCTTGTCTGTTACTACGTTATATTTTTTGGGGCGATTATTTATAGTTTTGTTCGTAACCCTGCGTTGGCCGCAATCCATATACTGAAGTTATTGGCATTAGTTTGTGCATTGATCCCTGTGAGTACACTCATCTCACCGTTGTTTGCACCATCCGAGTCGATTGCTTATGCTAGTTTGGGGCCAGTCGATATGGTGGCGTTGCTTTTTGCTATATGCTTTTATTTTTGCGCCCAGAAAGTTCATAAGCGAGCTTATTTTGGAGAACGAAATAGCATTTGGGCATTGTCGAACGCGAGCACTTAATTAATATGGATGCTGTAGTGGATCAGTAAATTTGCATCAATTTGGATTTCATTTCCGACAAAAGGAATTGAAATCCTATTTTCTCTAATTTGCTTAAAGTAAGGAAACGCGTAATCGCCGTTATCTATTTAATTAACTGACATAAAACCACATCTAATTTGTCCCGATATAACTGGGCAATCTGCGTAGCTATTTATTAAGTGTGAATCATAGATATCCTAAGCGTTGGGTATTTCTCTTGTAAAGTTAATAACTCGTATTTGGCAAAAAGCGATTTTAAAATACGTTATTTTTCGATTATTTTGAGTTAATGTGCAGGTGTTGATTTAACTAAGGCTTTTGTCACCACATTTAAAATATACTAATGTGTGACTGTTTGTGTCGTTATGTGTAAAAGTTTGCATTGAAATTTTGTCCGTCATGAGTCGGCAGTACATTGAAAAAGCCTCCACAGTCAGTTGATATTATCGTTCTGAAAATTACTCATACTTATGTGCTATGCATCTATGTTTTATGGGAGACTGGCAGTGATTAGAAGCTGACACGATACTGTGGCATTTAAAAAAAATCCTTGCTGCGATAGGGATGATTTGTTATTACTGACGCATGAACAAAATATATGTAAGCGCAATTAACACCACCACTACCACCACGAGAATTCTCGGGGGGTAGTTTTTTGCGTCTTTAAAAAAACCCTCTGAGCGACATCGCCAGAGGGTTTTTTTATACCTTGGTTTTGTATTTCGCTCAGATTTAACACAGATTTTGTTCTGGTCTAATCCCATCGGACACTTAATTTTGAGACAGTATGGTCAATAAATTAAGAGGTCTATATGAGTCTGAAGAAATCACATAAGAGTTATCCCCAGGCATTTAAAGATGAAGCTGTCTTGATGGTGCTAGAACAAGGTTATAGCATTGCCGATGCGGCAAAGTCTCTTGGAGTTAGCACGAGCCTGCTTTACAACTGGAAGGAAAAACACCAAGCCCTGAAACAAGGTGTCACCTTAGAAGAGTCTGAGCGTGATGAGCTAAAACGATTACGTAAAGAAAACAAAGAATTACGAATGGAGAAAGAAATTCTAAAAAAGGCCAGCGCCTTCTTTGCGAAAGAAATGAAGTAAAATTTCGTTTCATCAAACGGCAATCCAACCTGTTTCCCGTAGCACTGTTATGTCGAGTAATGAGTGTAAGTAAATCAGGTTATTACGATTGGCATAAGCGCCCTGCAAACGTGATAAGCCTTGAAACACTGAAGCTTTATCGCCTTGTTCGACAGCTATTTAAGCAAAGTCGAGGCAGCTTAGGAAATCGTGCAATGGTGAAGAAATTGCGCAAGGAAGGCTACCAGGTTGGTCGCTATCTCGTTCGTAAAATTATGCACCGCCTTCGACTCAAAGCAACCCAGCGACGCGCTTACAAGGTGACTACGCAGCGAAAACACTCAGATGCAGTGGCTGATAATCTGTTAAACATGAACTTTAATCCAGTATCGGCTAATCAGGTTTGGGCGGGTGACGTGACCTATTTAAAGACGGGTGAAGGCTGGATGTATTTGGCAGTGGTGATGGATTTATATTCACGCCGGATTGTGGGATGGCACATAGATAAACGCATGACCACAGATTTGATATCTAAGGCATTAATAAAAGCCTACAACCTGCGACAACCAGCGCGAGGGCTGGTATTCCACAGTGACCGAGGCTCGCAATATACCAGTAAGCAATTCGGCAGGCTGCTATTGAGCTATGGTATCCGAGCCAGCATGGGTGATGTGGGGGCGTGTTGGGATAATGCCGTTGTCGAGCGATTCTTTGGCAGCTTAAAACACGATTGGATTTTTAAAGTTAATCAACCAACAAGGGAGTTTATGAAGCAAGATGTGACGGCTTACATGAAATATTACAACTTGGAGCGGCTGCATTCTGCTAATGACGATCTGTCACCTGTAGAGTTTGAAAATTCTCAAGTAAAAGTGTCCAGTTTGGGTTGACCAGTACAACAATAAGCGGTCTAAACGAACTGCGGGAAAAAGATTGAGATTTAACTCATGTTGCCATACGTCTTCGCTAAGCGCCGCAAAACCACCTGCAGGTGCAGAAGAACCGCCCAAAACATGGACAATTACGTCTGTGCCGCCGAGACGTTTATTGACGGCATCAACAACAGTATTACACCCTTGTGTTGTTGTAAGATCTGCGGCGACAAATAGCTCTTCGGGAAATGAGGCTGGACGGGTTCGAGCTGTCGCAAGTACGTTCGCGCCACTGTCTCTAAACAGCTTCACAACAGCATTACCTATTCCTTTCGTACCGGCAGTCACCAACACTTTTTTGTCTTTTAGATCTAAATCCATAACCATTATGAGATCTCCAGTGATTGAATTTTTCCGTCGTTAAGTACAAAGACATATTTCAGTTGTATTGGGCTGCCTGTAAAATTGCCGCTGACTTCTGCAACTACGATTTCTTGGTGACCATTTTGGCAATACTTATAGGCTTTGAGTTGAATTGGTACTTTTTCCGAGTTTCTTGTAACCACGACTCAATAGCCGCGAGACCCTGATAAGTGCCACCCTCATCATGTACAGTCGCGCTCTGTGTGAAACAATCATTTACCCGAGCAGTCTCTATGCCGTTGCTGATATTAAAATAATTGTCGAGGGATTCAGCTAACTGAATTTTCATTTATGATTCTCCGGTGCAATATTGTTTAACAGGAAGTTTCTGCTTACGATTACAAATAATCAAGAACGCACCAAAAAGTAAGTCACATACCTATGAGAAAGATTTATACGCCTGCTAGTGCAGCGGCTGAAGCGCTTGAAGCAATTAAATTACTAGAAGGGCGTTGGAAACTGATTATCCTTTTCCATTTGTTTGACGGAAAAGTGCAACGGTATTCTGATTTCGAGAAGCTTATCCCTGGCATCTCGCAAAAGATGCTGGCCCAGCAGTTGAGAAAGCTGGAGACGGACGGGATTGTGCATCGCACAGTATATCCTCAGGTGCCACCTAAGGTTGAATATAGGCTAACTGAATGGGGGCAGGCTCTGTGTCCTGCTTTGGATGCGCTTTTAAATTGGGCGGAGCAGAAAGGGCCCCTTGGTGAACATACTTAACAAACCGTTGCACCGGACGAGCCGGTGAACGGAGCGTTAGCTACCCAATAACTCACTTGGTTTTAAAGGTTATGTATGAGTGACAAGAAAACATCTAATGAGCAATTAACCACCCTAAAAATCTTTGGCTCTATTGCCCCCAAATTCTCGCAATTAAGTGATGATGGGCTTTTTGCCGATGCATGGGAAAGAGTGGAACTATCAAAACCGGACCGCAGTTTAATTACCATAGTCGCTCTAATTTAAATGTACCGTTTGGAGCAATTACCTTTTAACCTAATGCGCGCACTCAATAACGGTTTAACGAAAGAAGAGCTTGTTGAGGCGACCACTCATTTAGCGTTTTATGCTGGTTGGCTGCGGTAGCATCCGCTTTAAATTAATAGAAAATTTAACTATTACTGAATAAGGAATCATTATGCCATATGTCCGCATTTCACTTCTTAAGGGTAAAGACCCCGAGTATATAAAAAATCTATCTGACGGCATCCATCAGTCTTTAGTCGATTCTTTCGAAGTGCCATTAGATGATCGCTTTCAGGTAATCCATCAACATGAGCCTTATGAGTTAATTTTTGATAGGAATTACATGGGAGGGCCTCGCTCAGAAAACTATGTACTTATTTGCATTACGGCGGGTCGCTTGCGAAGCACAAAAGTCAAACAGGCTTTTTATATGAATCTCGTGGAGCGGCTTAATACCCTAATAGGTATAAGACCTGAGGACGTTATGGTCGTTATAAATACCACTCAAGCAGATGAATGGTCTTTTGGCAGTGGTAATTCAATTGTGCCACTAGCCTAATCACTGGTCTCATGTAAGAAAAGCTATAGCTAACAAGTTACATCATTACGCCGCCAGTCGTGGGATGCTCGTAAACTCGGGCCCATGCGCGCGGCGTTATAAACAACAAGGAGAGTTTAGTTGAATATTGGAGTTAGTAGCCAAACATATCAAGGGCTTAGCCATTATTTTCAATTAAGTCGTGAAAGCCATTTTTTACTGGCTTTGCTTATGATTACGCATTAACACCTCGGCGGTGAGGGGCTATACCCAAATTATCTTGGTATGATGTTGTTATTAATAAGTTACTCAGCAATAACCGTAATACTTCAGTTTGGTTCGAAGCTTCGTTCATGCGGCCTAGATAATCCCAAGATCTCCTTAAAAAGTTGGGAGCACTCAAATCCATGCAACAGCAACCCTAAAGGAGTATGCAACGGCATTTTTTTGATGCTTTTGTGTTAATTTTTCCGCTCGAAAAGCTAAGAGGAATTGCGAGATTTTGAGCTGTCTTGTGTGAGTTCCAAGCGCTCAAGCTCCACTCGACACCACACTTTGGGACACTTCCGAGTTACTACGAGATGGAGAGCCTTCTTTTTCAGATAAATTTTTCTACTCCAAACCACACTAGTCGCCTACAAATAGCAGATCAAATTCACTAACCCACTACAACCTTGTTTGTAAAACAGTAACTGCGACAAATGGCTCTCTAGCAATTTAATTTGCTTACTCACTGCTCCGTGAGTGATATGAAGTCTTTCTGCTGCCTTACTGTAATTCGATGACTCTGCCGTAATATGAAATACATAGAATGCTTTTAAATGTCTCATCTGTGACTTTTTCTCACATCTGAAGATCCCGAAAAATCGATGTTAGGCGAGTTATAAATGAAATGAGTTTTGAGTGATGCAACATCACTCAAGCTCACAATCGACCAATATAATTCAAAATGTTAGTTTTTTTCGATTTATTCCAGAGTCCTAGCACCAGCAATATTTATCATCTCGTTAATACAAATTTTAAACGGATGTTAAAAGCATGATGTAAATCAAATAATAATCATTCTTATTAATGTATTGTGGCGCCACTTTCTATTTTACGGAGAAACGAGAGTGAAACCTACTTATCTGGCCACCATTTTAGCCATGCTACTCAGCCCACAACTGGTGGTCGCTGAAGAAGTTGATAGCGCTGAAACAGCAAATATTGAACGTATGAGTGTTATCGGAGTAAGGCAGCGGCTAGAACAAGCGGGAACACTAGCCAATACGATAATGAAAACTGAGGTCATTAACGCAACCACGATTGAAAACAAAAACGCTGTTAATTTATCAGAAGCTATAGATAATTCGCCAGGCGTCAAGGTTTCTAACGAATGCTCAATGTGTGGCGTTAAACGCATTATGCTTAACGGCATGAAAGGGGAGCAAACTACGATTTTAGTCGATGGTTTACCTGTGCATACCATGATCTCGGGCTACTATGCCGTAGATGCTATCCCTACCACAGGGATAGAACGTATTGAAGTCGCCAGAGGTGCGGGCGCGTCATTAATTGCCCCTGAGGCTATTGGCGGTACCATAAATATTATCAGTTACGAACCTACGGAAAACGGCGCAGAACTCGATGTATCAGCGGGTGAAAATGGTTACCGAAAACTGGGTTTTCTAGGAAAGGGGGTAAGTGAGGATGGCAGTACCCGTGCCACTTTAGTAGCTCAATATGATGATAGGGATCAGTTTGATGCCGATAATAACAAGGTCAATGAAGCACCACTGCAGGAGAACCGCAGCCTGACTGCCAGAGTGTCGCAGGATGTCACAGATACCGACAATCTCGTGCTACGTCTTGCCAATATTCAATCAGAGATTTTTGGGGGACCTATGTTAGGGAGTACCTTTGCTGATGGCACAGCATCAAGCATTGGTAATGTATTGTCCGGTTTTGACGATCAATTTAGCGAGCCTCAACAACTGTTTGAAGATGGCGATGTTCGCAAACCGTTTACTGGCAAAGCATGGGAAACCACCGAATGGATCAAAACTGAGCGTAACGAGGCCTCATTAGCTTGGCTTAAAGAATTTAGTAATGACTGGAATATGCATTTGGCTACAAGCTATGCAGAACATAAACAAGATTCATTCTATGAAGGATTTGACTATACCGCTGAAGACAAAATGTGGTTCTTTGATGCTCGTTTTAACTACCTACTAAGCGAAAACCAACTACTTACCTTTGGTGCCGATTTACGCACAGAGGAAATGCGCTCTCATTCTAGAACTGGCAGTGCGAATCCAGATTATGCATCTGACTCCTTTGATTATGATGTGAAGGGCATTTATCTACAGGATACGTGGCAAGCAACTGACGCTCTCGAAGTCGCCATGGCCCTTCGTTACGATACGATCACCGCCGATTTTACCGATCCTAAAAAACCGGGTACCGAACTCGATGAATCTATTCTATCCCCACGGCTTGATATACGCCTGCGCCACAATGATGAATGGACATCACGCGTCTCAGCTGGGCGAGGTTATCGAGCCCCGCTTTCCTTCTTTGAGACCGATCATGGCATATTAGACGGTTCCCTTGGTTTTGATATAGATATTGATGAACTGGAACGCTCTAACTCAGCCAGTTATGCGTTAAGTTATGAGGGGGAGAAACTCACCTCTACAGCCTCTATCGCATGGACAGAAGTGGAGCATCTTGCGGCATTAACGACGAATGACCATGGTATTCCATTGCTGACTCAGCTCGACGAAAAAGCAACAGTAATCACCAGTGATATCGCATTTGGTTACCGCTTAACCGAGGATATGACATTAAGTCTAACGGCTGAACATTTCGATTATGACTCAGTATTCAAATCATCGTATGCCGTTGCCCCAATTGAGGAAAGGGTAACACTCTCTTTAGATTGGGATGTAAACGATTGGGAGTTCTTCGCTAATCTCGTCTGGGTAGGTAGTCGTGATTTATCTGAATATGGCTACGATGGTTACAACCGCTTAGATGCTAATGGTCAAGTCGATCTCGATTCTAAAAAGACCACTGATGCGCCTGCTTACCTCACCCTCGACTTACGTGTTAGCTATGAGATAAACGAATATATGTCTCTTTATAGTGGTGTCAGTAATTTATTTGATTACACTCAAGCTGGCGATGAAGAAACACCGCTGTTTTACGATGCTGAAGGTGCCTTTGACGTAGGCTATATCTACGGTCCGCTGCGTGGGAGAGAAATCTACGCAGGCATGAAGTTAACCTTCTGATGTTACGTCAAATCGTATTAGTTTTAGTTTGCTGCGCTATGCCTCTACAGGCGGCGCAGTTTACTCGCGACTATCAGTTTCAAGCCCTGCGAAGCCAAAAACTGACCAACCTCTCGCATCTTGAAGGCCAACCGACTGCAATCATGTTTTTTGAGCCTGAATGCCCTTGGTGTATCAAACAATCTGTGGTGCTCAAAAAAATACATAAAGATTGCAGTCAATCTATTCATCCCGTCGCCTTGGGCGTTAATGGTGATAACTTAACACTAAAGCGCGCTTTGTTTCGGCTTGATTTTCCCTTTGAAGCCTATCGCGCACCGCCTAAATTACTCAAAGATATGGGAGGTATACCCGCGACTCCGATCTTACTTTTATTAAATGCAAACGGGGAGTTAGTGAAGGGATATCGCGGCTTTACTAGTGAAGATGAACTAAAAGCGCAACTTTGTCCTACGGCTTAAATCATAGCTTCGTAAATAAGGAGAATACTCATATTTGTAGCAGTATGATTGCCGACTGAAGCGATTAAACATTGATTAGTGTGAGACGTTATTGCTTTACCATATATTTCTTATGAGTGTGCCCCAATCATAATGTACTTTAACTCTAAATTTTTCCCATGAATTACTCTAAGTGAGACTGTTTCAGTGAGTCAGACTTACCTAGAGTGATTCACGTATAGAATCCCGCCATTGTGAACTGCGACCACCACACGACTCACTTCGGGACAAAAGCGTGATAGACCCTTTGCTCTCACTCGTCAGTTTCGGATTCAAATTTCTATGGAGATAACGCCTCAAACACCGGCGCAGCTTTGCTGCGTCCGAGTGCTTTGACTTGTGTACGCCCAGCATGGGCATGAACTAATGAGGTGAAAGTCCTCTGTAGGAAGATCACCGTTCAATAACATGCTGTTATTAAACGTTAACTACTAGCGAATGGCAAGGGCTTATCCGCGAGGATTGGTCTGAAGGAAGCCGCTAGCAAATTTGCGAGCTGATGAACAAGAACATCATATGAGGCGTAGGCTAGAGGTGAGTTGGCACAAGACGACGAAACCACGTGATCTAATGGCCACCGTAAATGATGCAGCAGTGCAAAGAAAGTTCATGTTCTTATCTGGGGAGATCTGTTTAACACGCGATCGGTCATTAACCAGTAAGGCTCTGGTTTATAAGTGCCTTGGCTTTTCAGCATCATCGACTGAAAAGAGCGAACCAGATGAAAACCGATAGCGCACGACGGGGTAACTTGGCATGTGATTAAGCAGAAGTCAGCAGACGGCATAGTAACCCAACGCCCATCGTAATGGTTGGGACATGGTGAAGGCCTGAACATTTAGAAGAAGGAGGAGTCTTGTCAAACTTGTCGATACCCACTACGTCGTCAGACGATTACTATCAGCAGCGTATTGAGCTGCAACCAGCCTTCAACAGCGATTTATTTCAACAACTACTCGAACCTGAGAATTTACACCGAGCTTGGCGTCAAGTTAAAGCCAATAAAGGCGCGGCTGGTATCGATGGCATGACCATCGAAGCCTTCCCGCTCTGGATGCAACAAGGTGGCTGGCAACAGTGTAAATTTCAACTTGAGTTAGGTGAATATCAACCCTCAGCGGTCAGGCGCGTAGAGATCGACAAACCCGATGGCGGTAAACGCAAACTGGGGATCCCTAACGTCATTGACCGTGTGATACAGCAAGCCATTGCTCAAATTCTCACGCCGTTGTTTGACCCTTTCTTCTCGGCTAATAGCTTCGGCTTTAGACCGAATAGGAATGCCAAACAAGCGGTCTTGCAAGTCAGGGATATCATCAAACAGAAACGCAAATTTGCCGTCGATGTTGATCTGTCCAAGTTCTTTGACCGAGTTAATCACGACCTGTTGATGACTCAATTGAGGATTAAGGTACAGGATAAGCGTCTGCTGGCGCTTATTGGTAAATACCTGCGTGCTGGCGTGATGATCAACGACCAATTTGAAGCAAGTTTCGAAGGCGTGCCTCAAGGCGGCCCACTCTCGCCTTTACTCTCTAACATTATGCTGGATAGTCTGGATAAAGAGCTGGAAAGCCGAGGGCATAAATTCGCCCGCTACGCGGACGACTTTATCATTTTGGTAAGGTCTATTCGCGCGGGGGAACGGGTACTAAAGAGCATTACTCGCTATCTTGCCACTAAGCTAAAACTGGTTGTTAACGAACAGAAAAGCCAAGTGGTTAAGGTAGGCCAAAGCAAGTTCCTAGGGTTTACCTTTAACTGCGGAAAGATCCAGTGGCATGTCAAAACACTGCACATCTTCAAACAAAAGATAAGGCGACTGACAAACCGCAATTGGGGCGTGAGCATGAGCTATCAATTGTTTAAAGTGCGGCAATACATGCAAGGCTGGATCAACTACTTTGGCATAGCCAACGCTTATCAAGGGTGTGTCGATTTAGACCATTGGATCCGTCGTCGCGTACGTATGTGCTACTGGCGTCAGTGGCGAAAACCACGGACTAAGGTGCAGAATTTACTTAAGCGTGGCGTCAGGATCCAAGCCGCTGTTGGTTGTGGGATCACAAGTAAAGGTCCATGGCGAAGTTCGAAAACACCCGGGATACAGCAAGCGCTGAGTAATGAGTATCTTAAGAAAGCAGGATTGTATTCACTGAGAGATGGATGGATCGCGGTTCACTATCCGAACCAGAAAACAGGTTAGGCGTTCTAAATGAACCGCCCTGTGCGGAGCCGCATGCAGGGTGGTGTGGGGGCTGGAGGCTAGATACCTCCGGCTACCCGATTATGTTTGCTTAGAAGCGCCTAAATGGCTTAGCAAACACTTGATATTTATCGGCGTAAACTATTTTTCCTGGGGTTTCTGTTCTTAGTTGATCAACTGCTACACCCTTACTTTCAACTAAAAAAACAAACTCACGTATTTTAGATATGTGTTCAGAGGCAGACTCAAGAAACCAACTGATATACACCTCAGATTTCTTAGACTTCTGCTTGTTTAAGTAGTCTAAAGGAGATTCAAGGTTTTCATCAAACCACCCCATCACCTCAGCGATATGTTCAAGTTCATAGTCATAGAATATTTCTTGTTTCTTCATACAACTAATTGCCTGAAATATTCCTTTTCTTTGATTTGAGTCCTCATCGAGCTGATCAACGACAAATCGTACGTACATTTTTATACCCCAAACATAACATTTTATTAGTGCGCATGCGCGTTTACCTCATTAGACCAGTAAAAACGCGCACTGTTAATTACTTGTAATAAAAGGAACTTATCAGCTTTTTATCAAATACACCATCCGGAAAAACGCGCAAACTAATGAGTGTAAAAACACTCAAAAGCATCTACATTTAAATACGACTGTATACCCATACATTGTTAGTCACTTTACGGTAGGGCCAAACATTGGGTAAATAGATGAGATTTTATAGGGCAATTCATTCGTCAGTTTTCGATTCACTAAACAAGATCTAGCAAACTTTGGGCAAAAATTGGTTAGCCCGAAGTTCATGAAAAATGATCGTGTGCAGGGCGTGAACCAGACTAGGCAAGTCTGATTCACTGTAACGGTTTATGAAATCCCTCATGATCAGACCTTACTTTTTGGTAGTCATTATATTATGTATCTCAAATTATCAGACAACAAATGGCTGAACTTCGAGCTGCGGCAAACTTTGGGTAGAAGTGGGTTAAAGCCATCTATCGGGTCTAATTGTATCGTGATTTGAATATTTACAGGTTAAGTTAAGACTAATCCAGTTCAATCGTGCGTTCGGTTTAACCTATTCTTAGACCACTATTTTCACCTGCAGACGTGTCACTCGATCACCTTAAGCTTCATGGCTAGTCGCTGGCTTGGTACGGCGTACTCTTTACCTGTGCTCTTTTCATCTGCAGACGCGTCACCCGATCACCTTACGCTTCATGCTCAGTCGTCGGCTTTGCCCAATCCTAATGTACATCATGAGCTATGCGCAGTTATACGCTAATGCAGGTGGTCGATAATGGCACGTACCTAAGCGTGTTGTTCCGCTTGGTCCTATGATCTAGCCGTGTGTTTACCTGCAGATGTTTTAGTCGTTCAGGCATTTACTTATGTCTGTGGGTGAAGCCGGCATAAATAGGGCTGATATAGGTGTGTTGAGCGACGATGACGAGTGAGAATAGCGCACGTTTTCTTAGCATTAGTTGTTGCTGGTTTGTTGTGTGGCGATAGAGATATTGCAGCATTAGAGAGCAACAGAGCTTCGATACGGCCTAGATAATCCCTAGATCCCCTCAAAAAGTTGGGAGCACTCAACCCCATGCGGCAGTAG
>NZ_VXCT01000075.1:0-17399 GCF_052850535.1 Shewanella sp. 1180_01 | reverse complement strand
TCAGACGTTCACTAAGTACGGTTACTCATCCAACACGGTAAAACTGACGTTTTCAGAGTTTGCTAGATACTGTGGTTATCCCAGCAGGCGCTTTGATAAAAACCTCCGCAAACAGATCGGTGATTCACTCGGGCGCATCCAAAGCCAAAGTTTGTCATTCAGACGCAAGAACACTGAAAAGGCCGTGCATACGGGGATGTTATTGCGGTCCATGTATGATGGTGAAGCAGATATTGTTGAGCTAATGGCCGATGAAACCCTGTGGGATCTGTATGGATTAGACTATCAGGTGCTGGTCAGTCTGCAAGTGCTCGAAAAATTGCCCCGTGCAGAGGTCGCACAGTGCCTGTATTTGTATTTCACGTCTTTACCCGAGAATCCTCATCCCGTTTCATTTGAGCGCCTTAGAGCGCGTTTAAGGCTTGAGGCGTCCAAAAAAGAAGCAAATCGAAAAATCAAGACCGGTATTAAAAAGTTGGAATCGATTGGCTATCTGTCCGGCAGCTTCGCAGTGAAGAACGGCGAGCAATACTATCTGATTGATCAGCGTTATAAAAAGCTAGAAGCAGCGATTACAAGTACACTCTTTTGAAAACATAACCATTAAATTTATAGTCTTGAGCAAAAACATTCTGATGATAGCAGTCCTCCCAATACTGTTTTCATTGAAAACTATAAGGAGAAGAACACCGGAGTTTTCATTGAAAACATTTTATACGTTAAGTTGAAAAAACGATGCATAAGCAACTGGCATTACAGGAACACATCTTGATAATGTAACTTTATCAAGTTTGTATTGAATCAAATATTTTAAGAACGGATTTACATGACAGTTTTCCCTAGGATTTTGTTCTTAAAAAATCACTGAATCTGTTAATTAAATTCTTACCATTATCATCTAAACGTTGGTATTCTCTAATCAATGACCACCCATTTTTTATCAAAAATTTTTCATCCATCCAATATGCGGGAATTCCAATTTGTCTTTCAAAGGTACGGGCCTCATGGTCATGCATAGGCCTTTTTGCGCGAATTATTGAGCTTAAAATTGGTTGAGTTAACACCTCGTGATTTAATTTTTTAGCTACTTCTGTTTGGCTTCCTAAAATTTTAACAACTGAGTGTAAATTCTCTCTACGGTTTATATTAACGTTCTCCATATCTGTAGCCCCATCACTTGAACTATTGTAGTGGGCGAACACATTCCATTGTTTCAGCATATTTATTGCCAGAATGATTTTCCTTTAGCCATTCCTTTGTTTTTAAACATGCTTCATATTCACAACGTTCATCACAAGGCTCATCACTACAAGCTTTCACCCAGACAAATAGTAATATAACGATAATTATCAGTTTCATTATCAAGTCACATCATTAATCGAACGTATTAACGCCTTGGTGTTGATCTTATCGCGCATGCTGATCAGGCCACGGAACAGCTTTGCCGCGGTCACATTCTTACCCGATTCAGCCTCTAAGGCTTCCAGCCATAAATTCAGATCTGCTCTATCATTTTCCGTTAATCGCAACGGCATTGGTGACGTACCCGTGGTGATATTACGGCGGGTTGAAACCGTGGTAATTTTTTCTTGTGGCTTTGAACTTTCTTGGGTTTCTTTAGCAGAACTACGTCTACTTAGCCCAGTAACACCAGTTAATTTGCTCATATTATGTATTACACTTGTTATACATTAATTCGTTGCATGACTTCTTTAGCCAGGCTCTTATAGTCGGTTAGCGTGGGGCTACTCGGCTTGTAACTCAGCAAAGTTTGACCACATACACTGGCCTGTCCAATATCCTCAGAACGGCGAATCGTCGTCGCTAATACTTTGCCTTCGAGTGAGGCTAATTGCTCATCGAGGAAGTTATTAATCAACTTATTAGCTTTGGCAAATTCGTTGCGGAATACCGCATAATTCACTTGCTCGGTTTCTTTCACTTCTTCTAAAGCATCGAGCAGATCAGCCAAACCATTGAGTGAGAATGAACCTCCATCAACGGGGATCAGGAACATATCAGCGGCCATCATGGCGTTAACCGATGTCAGGCTAAGGTTAGGCGGGCAATCTAAGATCACGATGTCAAAGTCGCTAGCAATAGCTTCAAGCTGCTTTAACAGAATGCGTTCACGGTGAACTTTGGTGAGGCTCTGTTCAATCACGCGGCTTAGGCGAATATCAGTAGGGCAAATACACAGATTAGCGATAGCTTCACCGTTGGATTGAGCAGGCATGATGGCCTGTTGAATAGGGCACTTTTTCGAGGACTCAAATACATCGGTGATCGAGTGTTCAAATTCGTATTGGCCGCCTGTCATCACGACCGTTAGGTTTGCTTGGGGATCTAAATCAATCACTAGAACCCGTTTACCTTCATGCGCTAACTGCGCTGATAAGTTGATCACTGTGGTTGTCTTACCAACACCACCCTTCTGATTTATCACTGCTAGCGTTTTCACAGTTCACCCTCGACTAAAAATGTAGGACAAATGTAATACATTTAGCGAGTGTATGTATAGTTATTTAATCGAGAAAAAGTGGCTTACTTAAAGGTTGATGAGCATTTCGATTTAAGAGAAGCAATAGCTAAGGTATGCTAGAGACATCAAGTAGACAAACGTGTTAGAGCATAATTTGTTCAATGTGAAATAAATTATACTGTCACGATAACCATTTGATAATATTAAAAACAAGAAGCCCATACGCTGGGTATGGGCTAATCATTTTGGAGGTTATATGCCAATATCACTTACTGATATTGTCGCTTTAATACATGCACTAACAGCATTTATTAAAGTATTGAAACAGAAGAAGTAACACAACTACAGAGCCCAAGAGTTACAGCTCTTGGGTTCTGATATTGATCATATCTCAATTATCCTAACAAATCCACGCCCCATCCTCGACCTGAAAATGTATTACAAATGCAATACATGAACATACCTACATCCTTTACCTACTCTATAGATCTCCATCTAGTTCTCGAATTTAACGAACGTTTTTTAGCACAGTTTTCGATCCTGTTCTAACCTTATAGAAGGTATTTTTGACCGAAAATAAACACACGCTTATCGCAGCGCTGGCGATCACATTTCTATTAGACTTTCATGGCATATTAGCCGTTTTTGCTTGGAGCGGTTTTACCACATCATCACCGATGCAATGACTGTTACCAACGTGCATTTTTCACCTTACAGCAATCGGCGCGTTTACTTGCTCGATGGCCGCTTTCGCACTGACGATCCAATCGAATATGTAATCATTTTTTGTGATGGTTGTGTAGTGCATCATGCTAATGAAGCTGAGTGGGGATTGTGGATATATGAAATACATCACTACTAGGATTGTGTATGACTTGCCACCAAATTTGCACTTTAGTGAATGATTCCGTGTGCATGAATTTATGTATATTGGATCTTAACCCAAGGGGTTATTATCTCGTCGAACATGGCAAGTTCTGGCAACTTTGCCACCAAGATTTAAGCAAACCAGTAGCCAAAATCGATATCAATGATCATCACAAACTAGAACGGATCTCGATACTGCTAGTCAAATAACTTGATTCTGTTACTTAAAAATTACGATCTGTCACACCAAGATTCCCATTGCGTGAAAAAAACAAAAAACAAAAACAAAAACAAAAATAACTCTATGAAAAATATATATTAAATAATAAAAAATACGAAAAATGTAATACAAATGAACTTCATTTGAAATACAATAAATTTGATTTAGTAACGAAATTATTTCATAATGAACAAAATATCTACTGGTATAAGTCCCATGAATAGCTATCTCAAAGCGTTTGGAAACCTTTTTGAACTCGGCTTTAAGCTGAGCGAATACCCCTTCTTAGTTGATCAAAGTGATGACAACGATATGTGCCCAAGTTTTCATTTTGAGCTTGATAGCGTCTATTACATTTTGTGGGTTGATCATGCTGCAGTAGAAAAGCGGGAAGATGAAAGTCATCGGCGCTATACCGTGGTTGAAGCAGAAAATTTAGGGGATGACGAATATCCAGAGCTACAAACGAAAGCAAGCCCCGCTTTAGTCGAATTGGAGGCCGCTGCCGATATCGTACTTTACCTAAATGAACTTAAAAAAGGATTTGGTGCCATACCAAAGCTATGGCAATAAGAGCTCTGGATGGTAAATCAATCAGTAATTAACCAGCCAAAACTGATTTAAATTCTACTGTATTCATGGGTATTATAAGCTTAACCTGTCATAATACCCCTAATTTTTGAGCATCTAGTTTAGCTAGAAGTGTGGAGACCCTATTAAGGGAATGACTAATGAAATGCGTTGAACTTTTCGCTGGTGCCGGTGGGTTGGCAATGGGAGTGCACTTAGCAGGTTTCAAACCTCAAGCCATTGTAGAGTGGGATAAATGGGCTTGCGACACTATAAAAGAAAACCAAAATAATGGTTACCCTATAGTTGCAAACTGGAATGTACAAGAAGGAGATGTTCGCACATTTGATTGGGAAGGGCTCAAAACTGAGATAGATCTAATTGCAGGAGGTCCTCCATGCCAACCTTTCTCAATGGGAGGAAAACACCAAGCGCATGATGATAGTAGAGATATGTTCCCTGCAACTGTTGATATTGTTAGAAAACTACGTCCGCGTGCTTTTATTATTGAAAATGTTAAAGGTTTAACTCGCTCATCATTTGCAAACTACTATCAATACATTCTACTTCAGCTGTCATATCCAGAAGTCAATAAAAAGAAAAATGAAGACTGGGTAGAACATTTTTCTCGATTACAAAAAGAAAAATCATCAGATGGTACTAATTGTAACTCACTAACTTACAACGTCGTTCCAACCCTAATTAATGCCGCTGATTATGGTGTACCGCAAAAACGTGAGCGAGTTTTTATCGTAGGATTCCGCTCAGATTTAAAAATTGAATGGTCCTTTCCAAAAGCGACACATAGCTTTGATTCCCTGCTATTTGACCAATGGGTTTCTGGCGACTATTGGCGTCGTCATGGTATAGCATCACCTACTATGCCAGTAAATTTAACTAACAGAATAAACCGAATAAAGAAAAATCATCATGATAGCAATAGTCTCCCATGGAGAACAATTAGGGATGTTATTGCTGACTTACCAGATCCACAATCAAAGTCTGCACAAAATTACCCAAATCATCGTTTTCAAAGTGGAGCAAAAATCTATCCAGGGCATACTGGAAGCCCTATAGATTTACCAGCAAAAACCCTCAAAGCAGGCGCTCATGGTGTACCTGGAGGGGAAAATATGCTCGTACATGAAAATGGTTCTGTTCGTTACTTCACTATTCGCGAAGCAGCAAGAATACAAACTTTTCCTGACGGATATCTATTTCATGGTTCTTGGAGCGAAACGATGAGGCAGCTAGGCAATGCCGTCCCTGTGATGTTAGGAAAAATCGTAGCTGCAAGTGTTGCAGAAAGATTAATTCTTGCGAAAATGCAGGAATTATCCATGCAATCAAAAGGGAGAGGAGTTGCATGAGTGCAGAAATAATACCTTTTAATCCTTTAGATAAAAAGAATCTAGGGGCAAGTGTTGCCGAAGCGATGTTTACAGGCCAAGTCCATCAACTTGGTGAGTTAAACGCTTTTAGTGGAGCAGGCATATATGCAATCTACTATTCAGGAAATTTCCGCCAATATGAGGAGATTTCAAAAAGGAATAAAGATGGAATAATGACGGCACCAATATATGTGGGTAAAGCGGTCCCTGCAGGCTCGAGAAAAGGAATGGGTGCTACATCAAACTATACAGGTAAAGCTCTCTATTCTAGATTATCTGAACATGCCGAAAGTATCCGCTCTACTAGTAATCTTAAAATTGAAGACTTTACATGTCGCTTCTTAGTTGTTGACGATATATGGATTCCATTAGGCGAGTCTTTACTAATAGCCCGATACTCTCCACTATGGAATGCTATTATTGATGGATTTGGTAATCATGATCCTGGAAGCGGAAGATATAATGGAATGAGGCCTAGATGGGATGTATTACACCCAGGAAGAGGATGGGCTATAAAATGCAAAGAAAGAGTAGAGACTGCTGAGGATATAGCAAGGGATGTATCAACCTATTTGAGCAACGCGACTTTCCCCACTTCAAATAGATTCATCACAACAGAAAATACTTAACTCTGTAACTACCATGGTTTTCATGGTAGTTAACACTCCTCATTAAATCCAACATTCTATATCTTATTAAAGATTATTTAAGCTATGTGGCTTAATTTAGAAAAATGTTTAAATGCAAAATTCACACAACAATCCAGAAATATAAACTGGTAGATCATAGTTAATGATATACAGAATAAACTTTTTTAAGAATATCTTGCTTATTAAAGTCCATATAAAAAACTGATTGGTTCCAGTAACTAATTTAAGTTTAAAATTTCATACTGACTACTATAATAAATCTTGAATATGTTACATTTTCATTATAGGCATTATTTAGCAGGTTGTTAATGGTGTTTTATTCAGTCTTAAGCATATCGTAGCTCTGCGAATACCTTTTATGTCAAGGATTATAAGGTATTCATATCGTTCCTCTTAAAAACAATCCCAATTAATGAACGACAGAGTGTAATAATCTTGCAACGCAAAAAATGTATTACATTTGAAATACATAAATAAGTGAATATTACTTATAAACCAAGCAATGATTGATCAACTGATTCTGTATACTTTGTCGTTGGCTCAAAAAAAGTAACACTGTAATCAGGGCTTCGCCATTAACGTAGCTAACTTCGTACAGTATTCTGAAGTCCTCTTTTATCGCATGTCTGACCTGAGTAACTCCAAGCTCAACTAACTCTTGGCATAGTGAATGGCTAAGAGGATTTTGCGTAACGGATGCTTCAAAGGCATCAATAACGGCCTCAATTCTATCGATCACCGCAATCTCTTCACTCCACTGAGAATAGTGAGATATGGCACTATTTACGGTATCTTCAAATGTCTTGGTATATTCAAGTTTCACCACAGACATACTACTTATCCTTTAAAGCAAGTTTACGATCCGCCAAGCGTTCCTTGAAAGTACTTGATGACATTGTGCGTCCATTTTGTTGATCACTTTTCGCAAAACTGACCATCTTGAGTAAAGCTATCGCTTCATCGCGTCGATTTCTATCCGCTACCGATTCGATAACGTAAGCAGGGACACCATTTTGAGTAATAATCATCGGCTCATCGAGTGGCAAGCTCGCAGCATTTTTCTTCAAAAAACTGATTGTTTCTATATTCATAGGTTTGTACCTAGCTGCTTGATAGGGAATAAAATAGCCATATTGACTATGGTTATAATCATATCACAGACAAAAAAGAAAGACTAAATATAGACCAAATATGGACTTTGCTTATACAAAATAGTCGAACAACTTGAATGTGTTACTTTTTCAAAATTAATTTTATTAGCATGGCGCTATTTTTTAGATAGTAAATTTTGAAGGGGCATTCCAATAAGAAGCACCATTATTACATCTCAAAACTAGGCGTTGATGCGTGGCAAGCCCTCTTTTCCTTTATTTTTACTGTTATTTTCAACTCGGGTAAAACAACAGCGCGGGTGTTCTCCGCATCATGAGCACTCCCCCTGCCCCCCCGCGCCTTTGCGCTCTAGGTGAAATTAAAAACTTCACCTAGAGCGCGACACATCAAGCTTTGTAACGCTTTCATTGTCCAGATTCCATTGTACAAATTAAAGTAATAAATGCTGTCAAACGGGATCGATAAAACACCACAATTTCACTCAAAAACAACCAATCTATATACACCGCGTTGCACCTAAAACCGTCAGAAAAATTTTGCATTGCAAAAAAATAACGACTTATCCCCAGGCATTCATCACTAAGCTATGCCGTTCTTCACTCAGCACCTGCAGATAGATTTCCGTGGTTTTACTGTCGCTATGCCCCATGAGTTGACTAATCACATGTAGCGGCACCGGCGGATTGGCAGTGACCATTGCCACCCCAAAGCCATGCCGTAGACCTTTACCGGTCGCATGTGCCCCCACAATACCCGCTCTATACATGACACGCTTCACCAAGCGATAAGCTGTAGGTCGACTCATAGGCCATAACACACTGTCAGCGTTCATCTCACGGCGTAGCTGCGCACGCAGACCAAATACCAAATCCAAGTGCTCAATCAAAAACGGCGGCACTGGCACGCTGCGATACTGCGCTTGCTTCAGCCGGCCATGCGGATCGGTTTTATGCTTCTTAAGGGAGCGAATAACGATTGCCGCATCCTCCACCATCACATGCTTGGCCGAGATTGCTAATGCCTCAGACGGGCGGCAACCGGTGTAATGCAGCACATGGCAAAACATCCGCTCACTGGGCGATTCTAAGGCGCTGGCATCGAGAAAGCGCCGCCGTTCTTCCGTAGTTAAATACAACCGCTCACCATCGGGCGTAAACAGGCGCATTTCAGGGGCAATATCGGGGTTTTGCATGGGTTTGAATCAGTTCTCTAGAGATTTGATTCATCTTAAGGGAAAAAAACGCCCCAGAATAGCAGCAAACGGAGGATTGGGACGGGTTTTAGGGGCTTAGGTGAATCAGTCTGGTACAGAGTGATTCACGGGCAAAATTTGGGGTTACAACTCGCGAAAAACAAAAAATTAAACATCTGATTTATAACAAAAAACCTTAAGTCTGATCAATGTGATAGAAGCTTCTAGAAAAATCATCCCGCCGGAGAACGAAAATAGGCAAGCCTGACTCAGTTAATCAGTCTGTCTTAGAATGATTCACTGGCTAATTTTTTGGATAAAAGCGCGTTAGTCTTTTGTTCTAATTGTCTGATAGCAATAAAGTTTCTATTCTTGGGGTGACTTCCCTCCTTATCAATCTAATATAATTACTTGCTTTGTAAGAGTTAAATTGACAAACCTAGTCATTGTATTGTTCCATCACATTTTTTACTGGCAGGCTTAAACATTCTGCTGAATTACAGTGAAATTCCAAAAGCTGCGATGCGGAGCATCAGCAGCGTTTGCTTGTTATAAATAATTATCACGAAGTAGTGTATTCACTCCATGGAATCTGGCTTGGATGCAAATTAGCTAAAAAATTTACTAGGTCTTTTCTACCTTGATACTCAAAGCGACCAAAAGCATCTTGCGCAGCAAGAACCAACGGGGAACCTGGGAAGTATGGCTGGAAACTGTCGCGTACTTCATTTGCCTTTGTAGAACTAGATAAAACTGATTTTTTTACAACAACTATTGCAAAGGTAACGCCTTGCTCCAAGATTACAGCTCCTTGAAATTTCATTTTCTACTCCTTAATGTTTAGATTAAGTTCAACATTTTATTAGTGGCAGTACGATTTCAAAACAGGTTATCTAATCAACACTTTAATCTAAAAAGTATGCATTTTCACAAGAGGATCAATCTTCTTGTCGGCTTTCGAATGTTTGCCCTTCACGCTCCATAGTCCAGGCTTTTTCTCCTCGAGACCACGTTACTTTTCCCTCAGTTAACTTTCGAAATTCAGCCAAAACCTTTTTGTCTATGGCGTAATTTCCATTATCGTTTGTATAGACGTACTCATTCCCAAATTCGTTCTTCATTCTCCAGACTATCTCTTCCTGATAAAGCATTCGACCTTGAAATTGGGTGAGCATCCACTCTGCGACTTTCTTATAGTTTGCCATTTTACGTCCTTTAACACTTAGTTAAGATAGGCCTATTTGGTACCTTTAAACACATTCTCCATACAATGTAAGTGTTCTAGAGTTTTTCTGTTCTTTAAGTGAAATTTATAATAGTTTTGAAGAGCATAAGAATGAGTATTGTCAGCTTCAGTGCTAACATCAATCCTCCAATATTTCGCAATGAAATAAAACAGAACGGCTTTTACATTTATGATCAATTCATCACTATCATCATCTATGCCAAATTCAATTCGAGTAGCTGCTTTATTTGATTCACTGAGTGTCGGATGCAATTCTAAATGAATAGGAGTGGTAATATGCCAGTCAGCATCTTTTTCCAATCTTTCATGTATATCAGCAACTAAAGCAGACTCATCGACTGACTGTAGGCGAGCAAAGTCAAAACACTTAAATTCATTAGCGCCAGCGATATCGCCACGATGATAAGCCCGAAACATCCAGGACATTCCATCAAAAAAAATAGCTGTCGGAAAAAGAATCCTAGACGCATGGTTCGAGCTAGAGCCAGAACGATAGCAACAGATAACACCCGAATTATTACAAATTGCTCTGGAAATTTTACTTACTAATGTTACATCAAGTTTTTTTGGGGACACTCCTATTCTCTCGTATGGGACTATAGGACTATCTTGTAACTTGTTTTTATTAAATCCATTACCAAGCATCCCGAGTGCAGTTTCGGAATCGAGTTCAACAAGGGGTTCAAAGCATTCAACGTTGATAACGTTTTTCCCAGCCTTACGATCATAAAACACATTTTTTGATCGATGCTCTCTATATTTACCTACTAGGTTTGAGACCGCGGCATCTTTTAACCCAAAAAATGCTGTTAAATCTGAACGACTAAAACTCCCCTTAAATTGAAGCAGAAAGTCGATGTATGCCAATCTCTCTGCAACTTGAATCCCCTCTTTCTCCACTATGTGGCTAAATTTATATATATTTTTCAAGAGCATTTCTCCAAGCACTTAAGAATTATCTTCATTAATCATACCTACAAAAAGCCTCACCGCAAAGACACTATCGCAATCTACCAAAAACACTTGATCATGTTGCCAAGTACGATTATTATACGTGGTAGATCGCATTTTAATCAATAGCACTATATACAGGTATAAATGCGTTCAAAAACACTAAATGTAGATATTTAATTTTTAATGGAGGTGCCATATGGCTACTAATGGAACATCGGGTGATAACCGTCGTCATGGAGCGGTGCGAAATAGATCTCAAACTCAAACTCCAAGCGGACATTGGGTTAAGCGAGATTCAGAGACGGGGCAGTTCATTGATGTGAAGACATCTGACAAAACACCATTTAAAGGTGTTAGAAAAGAAAAATAGGCAATAGAAAATCTATTGCCTATTTTCGTGAAACGTGAAATCAAGTATTTACTAGATACTGATTTTTGGGCATTAAGTTGGAGGGCTCACGCCTCAAAGTTATGCAATTACATCCAGCAAGATTTTTTAAAAGCATAACTATTGTCGTTTCACATTACAAGAGCACCCTCCCTAATTGATTAGGAGGACTAAGCATGAATAAGCAAAAATCAGTTCATGTGACGACCTATCCACGGTATCGCTATGGGCGCTGGGAGCAAGTCTGCTCTCACTGGCGCTCAATGCCATCGTAGGTAGAAACTGTTATGGGAAACGGTGCCAGACCTGATTGGCACCTTTACTCACAAAAATGCCACCACACATTTTTTTTCGGCAGCAACTATTCATATCAATACATGCGGTTCTTATAAAGCTTAAGATCATTCTTATTTGCCACATCAATAAGTCTTTCATAAACCTTATTATAATCTTCCATAGTTCTGATTTGTGACCACTGCGAAAGCAACATATCCTTATCTTCTCTCTCAATATAAGGCGTAACAATGAGCATATGCTGCTTGAAGTCAGTAATGGTGTTTAGAACAATCACCTCACCAGATATTTGGATAAGACCGTACAATATTGATGGGATCGTGATCGTCTGGAAAAAGATATAGACGCCCTTTTTCATCCATAAAGGTAAATCTTTTTTCTCTGTTTCAGCTTCTTTTTCAAAAATCTTTTTCTTAATCCTCCCTAAAATTTCAAAACAAAGTACAACAAAAACTACAAACATTGCTGTTAGAACAAAAAATGAGTAGTTAACAGCTTCCAATGTCGCCGCCCGAATGTAGCACCCATTAACAAAATCAATGAGTACACCAAGCGTGGATGCTGTTAACCAATCCCATAGAAACGGAGCTCCACTCAAAATAGCAGAAGCAATAATTGAACTGACTGCACCATAAAATATGGCAGAGGCCTTAGGACTTTTTTCAATTTTCTTAAACATAATATAACCAAGTTAAAATATTAAACTGTTAAAAAATTGACCAAAATAAAGCGTTTAAAATCAATTAATTTAAAACAATTTAACTCCAAGGAATAAATTTGCATTGCAAAATTATTTACGTCTTCTAAAAAAAGTGCTTGGCAGATAAAAAAATGGAAATAATACAGTATAAACAACTGCATAAAATGCACTGTGCGGCTTTTTTGAAGCGAAATATTTACAATAGCCCCAATAGCCTATCAGCGTAAAAGTAAACGAAACGGAGGCCGCCACAAGATAGTTGCTCGATAGGATGACATCTGACTCCTGAATCGCAAGCCAGGCAAAACCCAGCATACAAGATGAGATGATCACACACGGTAACGCATGGGCCCAAAACGTATTCAACGATGCTTTATCCATTAAAAAAACCTCTCGACCACAATTTATGCTTATCTAACCATTGAAAAGCCATGCTTAATCCCACTAAGGCACTCTCTTTCGATAGACTTTTCACTACCCGCTAATGAGGCAATAGCTATGCCGATCTCATTAGCCAAATCACATACCTCAATATCCTTCTTAGGAAGATCACTTAATGCTGTCATTAGCCTAGTAATGAATATTTCAACATCGACTCGATTTGATACTGCAGCTTGTTCACGCAAGTAAACCTCAAGAACGGCAGGATTGGCGAGCGCCGCAGCTTTAACTTCTGCAAATGGAATACCTTTAACTTTGTTATTCACTATTCACCACCTTGATTTTGTAACTTTTTCAATAATTGAGGTTGCTTGATTCAATTATCACAGGGAAGAAATTGAGCACCAGAATGGAGTGAATATATCCAAGTGAATAGGGCAACCTGATTTATCAAGGTAGGCCTACTTCACACATCCTGCCCAGTATTATATTCCGCATTTATCCATGTTTTTTACGGTTATTTAGCGGTTTCAGTACGTAAAAGCTAAACCCTCCAAAAAACGCTATAAACCTGAATAATACGATGAAAAGCCGTTGTATATCAGTGGTAAATACGCGCTATATACTGGCTATATACCTTCCATGCTCTACATCCTACACGGGATAATCAACACGTCTCAATGTCTCAGTCCGTAATATGATACTGTTAGGCCTAATTTTATTAGATAAATATCTAAGCAGAAATTGATTTTGAAACTAAATCAAACTTAGTTTAGCAATAAGCACAACATGACAATTGGAGCCCAATCGGTGTAATGTCGGTTTATATCTTCTATGTTGAGGTTTGCAATAAGAATCATGTCAGTACTATTATCTGATGGAATAGAACAAAAGCGAGTACAGCTTGATCAGTTAACCGATAGAACGGCATCTTGGCTGACCAAGCAAGCGATTCAGGATTATCTAGATCAGGAAGCGTGGCAAATAGCTGAAATCCATATCGCGCTATGTGAAGCGGATGCCGGTGATTTTGTGTCAGAAAACGAAATGAACGCCAAGTTTAAGCGTTGGGGGAATTAATACAGATTGAGTTAGAACTATTCTTTAAAGCCTTTGTATAAGACCACTCCGGATGCGATGACTAAACCGAGTGTCACGAACATGACTAAGATAGACCATAGTTGTAGCTCACTCATAATATACCTCTGCTCAGTTTATGTTCTTCCGCGCTGTTAATGTTAACAATCCCCCAATGAAGGAGCAATGCAAATTGCCCTTACGCTAAGATAAAAATACTTATCTAAAGGGGTAATTTTGCCGCTCATAAATGACCGTTAATGCTGAAATCATGCTCACGTTTTTTTGCATTGCAAAATTATCTCTCGAAAATGATGCTAAAAAACGGCAAATACGGCACACCCATTTAGCCCTAAATTTTTGCATTGCAAAAAATTGATGACGATTAATATCGCAGTTTCACGGGGTAAAAAAGTGTAGTCATTCCTTAGAATGGCATGGTTTTAAAGGTAATATTCTGCTTATTGTCATCGAGCGAACGCAGATACACCGGCTCAGATCCCTGCCCGTTTTTATAATGGCTGTTCAGGTAAGCTGTATCGTCTAAGTGGGTGATCAGCGCTTTGATCACCTCTTGATATTTCTCAGGCACCCGCATCACTACTGTCTTTTCATACTTGGTTTTACGACCCGCACCAGGGCGAGCGCCACCATGGTTATTTGACTTGGATTGTTCTGTCATAAACGTCACCCTTGATTAAGTTACAAAATCAATATACATTGAAAATGTAACAAAATCAAGTGACGACTACCGTGACGAGATGAAGATAATATCGTGACCAAATGAAGAGGATTTAACATGGCACTCACTCCTGAAGAGCAAGCGTTAAAAGCAGCGTTACTGGCGCTCCCAGGTCATCACACAATGGATTCCCCCGAGGTACAGGACTGGCTCGTTCGGGCTGCGAATGTGTTAGGAAAACATCAACTCGACCCCAATGAGCATTGGGTATATGACAGCGCCAGCGATATGTTAGTGAAGGAAAAAAAGCACTAACGCTTTTTACCACGCTGACGAGGCTTACCAGACTGATCAGGTAAGCTGCTATGGGTATATAACAAGTATCCCGAATAGATCAGCGTGCCAAAGGTCGCGAGAATAAGAAAAAAACCGATAATCTGAATGGTACTCATGGCGCCCGCCTCCCGATTGGATATTGCACTGAGTTGATAGTAGCAGCACTAAGAACCCAGATAAACAGCCGTGACCGGCAACCGGCCATGGCCTAACTCCTGCGTAATGATTGCCCTTGCCATTTTATCTAGCGCCCTGTGCGCCTCTGACAGCCTTCTTGCCGCGACCCCAGATACTGCGTGACATTCGAAACCGGTTAACGCGACATAGCGCTGCTGCGCGTAGCGGTGACGCAAGCCATGCGCCCGATCGAGGCCAATCTTAAGGCAGGTATTTTCGTAGCGTTTCATTTGCTGCACATACATTAACTGCGGCGGAATGAGCGAACGGCCACGGGTTAACGTGCTCGCTTGTGTTAATAGTTGGCGCTGTTCGTCCGTCAAAATTGGGATCGCGCGATCTCTACCGCCTTTGCACCAAGACGCATCCAACAGCAAACGATCGCCTTGAACGGCCTTATCAACAATAATCTTCATCGCTTCCTCGCGCCTTAAGCCAAACGCGGCTTGAAGCTGTAGCGACATTTTTATATACGGATCGGACACCGCATTAAGTTGGGCTTCGGTAAGCGTTTTTCCCTTATTTTCATTGGTGACATACACCCGTTTATCGATCCCTAAATCCGAATTTGACGGCGATATCACGCCCTTTTTACCTATTTTTTCGGTTAGCCAACGGATATGCACCATCCGGTTTTTAATTGTCCCTGCAGACAAGTTTTCCGCCTGCCATTTTTGCAACAGTGCATCAATATGTTTTGGCTTTAGCCCTTTCAACTGCAGATTTTTAAAACCTAATTCTCTCAATTGCTTATCGACTAAACGGATCGTTTTAATCCGCTCCGATTTCGTTGCGAATGAACAGGCGCAGTGTTGCTTCAAAAATTTATTGGCCTGAAAAAAGAAAGTGAAAGCCATAAAGCCCCTTGAAAAAGTAACAAATTCAAAAAAGGGGAATGCGCCAAATAGGCGCATTAACAATGGAAAAGAGTTTGCTCTGGCGGATTAGTAACACATAGGCCTGCAGCATTCGCTAGGCGGCCATTTCGGAAGTCAGTTTAGTGTTAATGCTCGTTCCTACTGCCGAGAACAGGTAAGAACCCACGAGGGTATTGAGCAAGTGTTGCTAAGGGCAATTGCCACAAATGATGCGTCTCTGTTGAGCGCCGCCATCAAGTCTGAGTGCTAGTCAGTGATCCTACAAACGTCCTGTTGGACGGGAGCAAAAAAGGTTTTTCTTAAGGGGAAATATTGAAGCATCGAGAGATGCGCTGGAAGAAATGTCACTTTACCGCAAGCCAAATTCGCACGCAATAGCGGCGGCCGCTATCACGCGCTTAAAATGCCAAAAGAAGCCAACATCCCCCGCATGAGGAGCACACCTGGGGGTATGTCACTCCCTTAAAATGGAGTGACATACCCCCTCTACGTTGGCTTCTTTATGGCATTTGATTTAGTAACTTTTTCAACTTACCCAAGCCTGCCACTTCACGCATACCGGCAGACTTCGCTAGCCGGCATTCGCTCAGCGGCAAAGAAAAACCACAAACCCTCCGCGCCGGTGTTTTAAGGGCTTCTTCTTATTTTTTCGATTTATAAACGCCTAGGAAGCGTTTTAAGCATCGTTATTTTGATATTGATAGAACGATTGCCATTTTAAGAAAAAATGCCATAAATCTTGATTTAGGAGTCTTCCTGTCGATTTTCGCTTTATCTTTCTGCTAGACCGTGAGCGAAGCGAACTAGCCCCGCAGGGTAACCGGCTATCCGCACTGAGATTGTTAAACGGTCGAAGACAAAATTTACCTACAGCGGTGCTTTTAGATCTCGCCCCTGCCAAGGGCAGGAAATGGCGAGGCATTTTGGGGTAAGGGTGGAGCCTTTAGGCGAACTAGGGCGAAGCCCTTGGTCGCGGCGCAGCCGCTGCTTTTGGGGGGCGCCGGAAACGAGCGAAGCGAGGGGAAGGGCCGGCGGGGGCAAAGCCCCCAGGAGGGGTTCTTATTCCGTAAAATTGAAAAGTTTTGCACAGCTCAGATCCAATAAGATCCATCTTTTAAGATCCTAAGAGATCCTAAGAGATCCAAGAATCGCTGTAGCCCAAGCATACCAAGGCTTACAAAGGAGGTCGGTGTATTCTAATTGGGTAAACGGTGTATTCTAATTGGGTAAACGGTGTATGCTAATTGGGTTGGCGGTGTATTCTAATTGGGTAAACGGTGTATGCTAATTGGGTAAATCTGCTTGTTTTTGCACAGAACAAAGCTACAAATATAATTTATTAAAAATCAAGCGCTTAATCGTTTATCGCAAATGCGGCGTTTCACAGACTATGCCACAGTTACTCACAGCTCAATAAAACTGATCTCGATACCTGAGCTTTGGCTCTCTAAAATACTAAAGTGTATTCTAATTGGGTTGTGCATTTTGGGGGGAGTGTATGCCGAGTGGGTGCAAAAAATAACCAGCGGTGTATGCCGAGTGGGTAAAATTTTCACCTACAAAAAGAATTTAAGTTCAAGTTTCGAAAGGATTTAAAAAGCTATCTTTATGTATTTTACAAAAATCAAACAACGATAATAAACCTCAATTAGGTGTATTCTAAATGGGTTTCATGGTGTACTCTAATTGGGTTATAGGCATAAGTGGCGCACATGGAACAATCAGAAAACGCATTATTACCCATACCGGTTACCGAAACCCTTTACAACGGTAAACTCCTAACGATTAGCAGCACAACCAG
>NZ_VXCT01000074.1:0-17633 GCF_052850535.1 Shewanella sp. 1180_01 | reverse complement strand
AGATACTGATGTGGGTGACACCTTAACCTTAAGCGCGGTGACCAAACCGAGTTGGTTGAGCTTCAATGCGGCCACTGGAGTGTTAAGTGGCACGCCAGGCAATGCCGATGTGGGCAGCCATGCCGTGTTACTGCGAGTGACGGACACGGATGGCTTAACCGCTGACCAGTCCTTCAGCATTACCGTGACTAACGTCAATGACGCACCGACCATCAGTTCAACGGCCATCACAGCTGCCACTCAAGATGCGGCGTACAGCTACACCTTTGCGGCGAGTGATACCGATGTGGGCGATGTGCTGACATTGAGCGCGGTGACCAAACCGAGTTGGTTGAGCTTCAATGCGGCTACTGGATTGTTAAGTGGTACGCCAAGCAATGCCGATGTGGGCAGCCATGCGGTGACACTGAAAGTCACCGACACGGACGGCTTAACGGCAGAGCAAAGCTTCAGCATCACGGTGACCAACGTCAATGATGCACCTGTAGCGACAAGTTCAACTGTGACGTTAGAGGAAGATGGTTCTGTGACGATCACCCTTGCGGCAGAGGATGTGGATAATGATCCGCTCACCTATGAAGTGGTGAGTCAGCCAGAATCCGGCACCTTAGAGCAACATGGCACTGTTTGGTTATATACCCCTGAGAAGGATTTCAATGGAACAGACGTGTTTAGCTTTATTGCTAAGGATGCCGAGCTGAGTTCAGAGCCTGCAACTGTCACGATTAACGTCACGCCAGTGAATGATGATCCGCAGGCGGTTGATGACGACTACATCTTAACAAGTACCGCCAACGATATTTATGCGCTTGCGGTGCTCGCGAACGATGTTGATGTCGATGGTGATACCTTAACGATTGATGGTGCGGCTGCGGATATCGGCAGTGTGCAAATCACCAGTGATGGCTTGAGCTTTACTGCGCCTGAAGCGTATGTCGGGCCTGTGGCGCTTCGCTATACCATCAGTGATGGTAACAAGGGGCGTGCAAGTGCCAAAGTGAATGTACTGATTGAAGGCGCTGAGTCGGCAAATCAGCCAGTGATCACTTTGCCAGACGATGTCGATGTGAATGCAACGGGGCTATTTACTCGCGTTAAGCTTGGTTTCGCGAAAGCAGTCGATCGTAATGGCCATCCATTGCCAGTTTCTCTGGTGAATAAGAGTCTGTTCTTCGCACCAGGCAGCTACTTAGCTTACTGGCAAGCTGTAGATCGCGATGGTAATAAGGCGATCAAGGCTCAAAAAGTGAAAGTACATCCACTGATTTCCTTGAGTAAAGATCAGCTTGTGGGTGAGGGCAATGAGGTGGTGGTGAGTGTGCACCTTAATGGCGTCGCACCCGTATATCCCCTTTCGGTGCCTTATACCGTTTCAGGCTCTGCAGGTAGCAGTGATCATGATTTGGTTGATGGGGTGGTCGAAGTGACATCGGGTCAACAAGCTCAGATTCGCTTTAGCACCTTTGAAGATGGTGAGGTCGAAGGGGATGAGGATGTGCTGATTAGTCTAGACCCTAGCTTGAACTTGGGCAGTAAGCAGCAAACTCAGGTGTTGATCACCGAAGCGAATATTGCGCCTAAGGTGACGTTGGATGTTACTCAAGCGGGAGCGCACCAATTTATCGTGGCGCAAAATGGCGGTGATGTACGCATTAATGCTGATATCAGTGACGCCAATATGCAGGATAGCTTAACGTCAACATGGGCAAGCGGTTCGCTGAACTTACAATCCGATGATGCGGGTATGTTCTTCTCTCCAGTCTCTGTCCTGCCGGGCATTTATCCTGTGAGTGTGACTGTCACTGATAATGGTTTGCCAGCGATGTCTACCACAGAGAAAGTCTACATTGTGGTGCGTTCAAGCTTACCTGTATTGACTGGCGCAGACACGGACGGTGATTTGATCCCTGATGTTCAAGAAGGCTTTACCGATACGGATGGTGACGGTATTCCTGATTATTTGGATGCGGTCAACGACTGTAACATTATGCCTGAAGGTGAATTGCAGCCTGTGTACTTCTTGGCTGAGGGTCAGGCTGGGGTATGTTTGCGTTTAGGCAATATTGCTCTCAGACAAGGACAAACGGGCATGCAACTGCTACCTACTTTGGTGCCTGAAGACAGCATCGCGGCCAATGTCGGCGGTATTTTTGACTTCATTGCGACGGGATTACCACAACAAGGACAGAGTTACAGTCTAGTGATGCCACAGCGCTCACCGATCCCTGCCAATGCGGTATATCGTAAATATCAAGCACAAAACGGTTGGAAAGATTTTGTGATTGATGCGCGCAACAGTGTTGCTAGTAGTGAAGGTGAGCGTGGTTTCTGTCCTCCACCAGGAGACAGTCGTTGGACTTCTGGATTAACTGAAGGCCATTGGTGTGTGCAGTTAACCCTAGAGGATGGCGGTCCAAACGATGACGATGGCGTCGCTAACCGTACTATCGTCGATCCAAGTGGCGTGTCCGTGATACTCAATGGCAACCATTTACCAGTGGCTAATCCAGATGCCGCCTCTTTACCTTGGAATCAGAGTCTCGATGTTGATGTACTCGCCAATGATACCGATAGCGATGGTGATATGCTGACCGTCACGCAAGTGACCAGCGAGTTCGGTACCGCCGTCATCTTGGCTGATCAGCAGCTAAGTTACACGCCAGCAACCGATTTCATCGGTACTGATGTGCTGGTGTATAGTATTACCGATGGAAAAGGTGGCACTGCGAGTAGTGAGTTGACTGTGGTAGTGAGTGGCAATACCGCGCCAACGACAGTCAACGACAGCGCTGCAACCGACGACAGAACGAGCTTGCTACTCGATGTGTTGAGTAATGACAGCGATCCAGATGGCAATGCTTTAACCTTAGTCAGCGCAACCGCGCAGCAAGGGACAGTATCCATTGAGACTAACAAGCTGCGTTATATCCCTAAAACAGGATTCGATGGTGTCGATACTGTGAGCTATCGGATTAGTGATGGGCTGGGTGGTGAGGCAACAGGACAAGTGTTGATTACTGTTAAAGCCTATCAAGAAGTGGTGATTGATAACAAATCGGGTGGAGGTAGTATGGCCTTGTGGGCATTAGGCTTGATCGTTGCGACGGGTTTAATTCGCCGCCGTGAATTACATAAAGTGGTCTTGGGTGCTGTGTTGCTCGCCAGCACAGTGACTCAAGCGAATGCCGCTGATAACTGGTATGTCGAGGGCTTTGTCGGGCAAGCTCAGGTTGATAGCAGCAGACGAGATTTACAGCCACAGGCAGCCGCTGGCGTAGTGACATCGGTTGATGACAAAGATGCCGCGTTTGGCTTAAGTGTGGGTTATCAATGGACTCCCATGGTGGCAATCGAATTAGGCTATGCTGACTTTGGTGATGGAAGTGCGCGGATTGAAGGCGCGAGTCTGACTCCGGCGCAATACCATGAGCAGGTAAAAGCCGTGACCCCCGTATTGGCCGATGGCGTGATGCTGGGATTGCGTTTTACCTTACTGCAGCATGATGCTTGGCGCTTTGAAGTGCCTATCGGATTGTTTAGATGGCAAGCGGATATCAGTAGCACTATGGGCAATAGCCGTTTAACCACAGAACTCGATGGCACTGATTGGTATGCCGGTGTGCGGTTTAGCTATCAAGTGAGTGACGCTTGGTCAGTTGGCTTGGGGTATCAGTATGTGGATATTGAGCCGAATGACTTCCTCAGCTACCAGCTCAATTTACGTTATCAATTCTAAACGTAAACCAAACAAAAAGGGGCTTTGCCCCTTTTTACTATTTATAAGCTACAGAATTTTTTAGGCATACTTTGATGCAGTTCACTTAGGCTGAGCTTGGTTTGTGATGTATCTCGCAAAGAATTTACAGCTTGTCTTTAGGTGTATGCAATAAATTCAGGTTGTAGATTAAAGACAGGATAGTAAGATTGTCACTTACCTTATTTAATTTATCGCTTTTTTATCCAGAGGCAGTTATGTCGCAGCGGCAGAATAAGCCGGAAATATTGCATACCGAAGTTGTCGCGAAAAGCCGATTATTTCAAATTGAGCAAGTGCATCTTAAGTTCTCAAATGGTGTAGAGCGCCAATATGAGCGCATGAAAGGCGGTAGTCGTGGCGCTGTGATGATAGTGCCTATTCATCAAGGGAAAATGCTACTGGCACGCGAATATGCTGCAGGAACTGATAATTACGAACTCGGTTTCCCAAAAGGTTTGATCGATCCCGGTGAGACAGCAATAGAAGCTGCTAACCGTGAATTACAGGAAGAAATTGGCTTTGGGGCGAATAAGCTCACGCTATTGAAAGAACTCAGCCTAGCGCCGGGTTATTTCTCTAGTAAGATGCAAATTTTTCTTGCAGAAGATCTGTATGAGAGTCGGCTTGAAGGTGATGAGCCTGAGCCCATTGATGTGGTGCCTTGGGCGCTCGCCGATTGGGAAGCCTTGCTCGATGATGTCGATTTTTCTGAATCCCGTAGTGTGAGCGCGTTGTTTTTGGCGCAAAAGTATTTATACCTTAAATAATCTTTTTCCTTTTAAGCGTTCAAAGCTGGAACGCTTGCAAAACATTCGCGAACTTTGCGATTGGAGTTGTTATGAAGCCAGAAGAGTTGATCGACGAAGTTATTGCGATTGCGACCGATGCCGGGATAACTATCCGTGACATTTATCTCAAAGGTAATTTTGAGCGAGAAATGAAGTCTGACAATACCCCTGTAACTTCCGCAGATTTAGCGGCGAACCAGATCATTTGTGACCGATTAACTGCTTTAACGCCTGATATTCCTGTGTTATCTGAAGAGGCTGCCGACATTCCGCTGAGCGTGCGTGAATCTTGGAAGCGCTATTGGTTGGTCGATCCACTCGATGGCACGGGTGAGTTTATTGCCGGCAGTGGTGATTTTTCGGTGATTATTGCACTCGTTGAGCACAATCGTCCCGTGATGGGCGTGGTGTATGTGCCTATGACTCAAGTGTGTTATTACGCGATTGCAGGTTTAGGGGCATACAAACGCACGGATAAACAGGAAGTGCGGATCAGCAGTCGCCAAATCGAGCACCGTGAAAAGGTCTCCCTAAGATTGGCCGTGAGTCGTCGTCAGGATCCTCAATCTGTATTGACCCTGTTCAACCACCCTAAACATTGCGAGCTCGTGGTGATGGGCGGCGCAGCGTTAAAGAGTTGTCTTGTCGCCGAAGGTCGAGCCGATTGTTATGTGCGAGTTGGCCCAACGGGCGAGTGGGATACGGGAGCGGCGCAAATCATAGTCGAAGAGGCGGGTGGACAGTTGATGGATACTGAGCTTCAACCGTTAACCTACAATGAGCGCGAGACGTTAGAAAACCCTAACTTTATCGTAGTGGGCGCACCCAACTTAGAGTGGGATAAGATTTTAATAGGTGAATAATTTTCGAATGCAGTCTATACGCCCGGTATTAAAGTCAGAGTTATTGGCGGTTTATCAGCTTGAGCAGGCCATTTTTGGCGAACATAGCTATCCCGATTTTTTCTTCCGTCAGGGATTTGATTGTTGGCCAGAGCAATTTTTAGTTGCCGTGGATGAAGATAATCTTCTGCAAGGTTATTTGCTCAGTGCCCATAGTAGCGATCCTACTTGTATGTGGATTTTATCTGTTGCCGTAAGTGAAGATGCTCGCGGAAAGGGATTAGGCAAACGTTTGATGCAGCAGTGTTTAGCTGAGTTGCCCGCCGCTGTTGAGCGGGTGTGTTTAACGGTTGACCCGAGTAATCCTGCCCATGGCTTATATCAGCATTTAGGTTTTGTTGATTCGGCTTTTGAGGCCGATTATTTTGGCGCTAGTGCAGATAGAGTGGTGATGACTTATCGCAAGTCTTAAGCCTCGCTCTCATCTTTGAACCAAAAATTAGCCTCAAATAAAAACAGCTTTGAATTAAGAATGATTTTTAAAGCAAAATAATGGACGGCGTGCTTACTGAGCACGCCGTTTTTTATACTCTTTTAGGTAGTGTAATCCCACATACACCGTTCACTTTGCTGATTGAATCTAATTCGAGTGTCTATCTTTATCTATCATCTTCAATGATATCCTTCACTATTTACCCGCAGCTGTACGTAAAACAAACTTATTTTGAACGTTGTTTTTTATTTTGACTGCTGTTAGTCTCTTGCTATCCAATAGGGAGTGAGAGCTATGGCTAGACGAAAAGAACACAGCCATGATGAAATTCGCGTGATGGCAATACAAGCGGCAACTGAGTTACTGACCGAGCAAGGTGTTGTCGGGCTGAGCTTACGCAAAGTGGCCAGCCAAATTGGCTATGTCCCTAGTACCTTGATCAATATTTTCGGCAGTTACAACTATTTGCTACTGGCCGTTTCTGAGTCAACGCTTAGGGCTTTACATGACAGATTAGCGGGTGTTTGTGCGGTTGACAGTTTACGTAAAATCATTGCAATGGCGTGGGAGTATAGTCAGTTTGCCCATGAGCAGCGCCAAGCTTTCAAGCTGGTTTTTGAATTGCAGTTACTCGATTCTGAGCCGCTGCCGGAATCACAAGGGCAATTGATTGCGGGATTATTCACACTGATTGAACGTGAGTTAGCGCAGTTATTCCCTGATGCGACACCGGAGCAGCATCTCAGTATGAGTCGTGTGTTGTGGGGGGGGATTCATGGGCTAACTGCATTGTCCCTCGATAATAAGCTCTTTGCTGAATCGTTATCACCGCGGAATTTACTCGAGAGCCATGTGCAGGCTTATCTACAAGGAATGGGTTACCAGAGGGAACTATCATGCTGCTAACAAAACGTTTTTTACCTTATTTTGCGACTCAGTGCCTCGGCGCCTTGAATGACAATATCTATAAAAATGTGTTGCTGCTGTTAGTGACCTTCAGCCAAGTCAAAGATTTACCCATAAGCGTCGATATGTTTGTGAATTTAGCCGCTGGGGTGTTCATCCTGCCGTTTTTCCTGTTTTCGGCCCACGCAGGGGTGGTTGCCGATAATATGGATAAGGCCAAACTTATCCGTCGATTGAAATTACTCGAAGTTATTATCATGTCCTGTGCCGCTATCGCGATAGTGAGTGAGAACTACATGATGATGTTATTACTGTTATTTTTAACAGGTAGTCAGTCGGCTTATTTCGGCCCGGTCAAATATTCCTTGTTACCCCAAGCGTTGAAAGAGGACGAGTTAGTCACAGGCAATGCGTGGGTTGAAATGGGCACTTTTCTCTCTATTCTGGTCGGCACGTTAAGTGCGGGGATCTTAGTTTCTGAAGTCAACGGTACGCTTTGGGCTGCCATTACCGTTGCCGTATTGTCTTTAGCGGGATATCTATCGAGTCGCGCCATTCCTGCTTTACCACCGCAGGGCGTCATCGAAAAAATACGTTTCAGGCCGTTATCGGGCACTTGGAGCAGTATTAAAAAAGCGCGTCAAACACCTTCAATCTGGATGGCGATCCTCGCTATCAGTTGGTTTTGGTTTTTAGGCGCGACCTATCTGACTCAATTCCCTAACTTTGCCAAGCTGCATCTGCATTCTGGTGCGACTGTGGTGTCGTTATTGTTGGGTATGTTTTCCATCGGGATTGCCGTTGGCTCCTTCGTCTGTGAACGTTTTTCCTACGGTCATGTGGAACTCGGTTTGCTGCCATTTGGGGTATTGGGGTTAACTATCTTTGGTGTCGATTTGCTTTGGGCTATTCCACCTGCGCCAGTGGATGCTGGTTTTGTCTATGGATTAAAAGCCTTTATTGCCGAGTCGCAACATTATCGGGTGATGCTAGATTTCTTTATGATCGGCGTTAGCGGCGGGCTGTTCATCGTCCCCTTATACGCCTTTATTCAGTCCCGTTCGGCTAAGGGGGAATGTGCTCAGGCGATTGCTGCCAATAACATTATGAACTCTCTGTTTATGGTGGCTTCGGCGCTGTTATCTATGTTGTTGCTGGGCGTAGCGGGTTGGACGATTCCGCAGTTATTCTTGTTGCTTGCCGTAATGAACTTTGTCGTCGCCCTTTATGTTTATTCGCAAGTGCCAGAATTTACTCAGCGATTTATCAGTTACTTACTTAGCCATGTTATGTACCGCGTGACTGTAACTGGCCGTGAAAAAATTCCGAAGGAAGGGGCTGGCATTATAGTCTGTAACCATGTGAGTTATGTGGATGCATTGATTATTATGGGAGCGTCGACACGGCCAATCCGCTTTGTGATGGATAAATCCATTAGCGAAATTCCTCTGCTGAAGTATGTGTTCCGCCACGCTGGGGTGATCCCTATCTGTTCGCCTAAGCAAAGTGAAGAGACCTATAATCGTGCCTTCGAGGCAATTCATGCGGCGCTCGCCAATGGTGAGTTGGTGTGCATTTTCCCTGAAGGGCGACTCACGCCTGACGGTGAACTTGGCGATTTTCGTCCTGGAATCGATAAGATCTTAGCCAGAGATCCTGTGCCTGTTATTCCAATGGCATTACACGGATTATGGGGGTCTTACTTTAGCCACAAGCGCGGACATGCCTTAGCTAAAATGCCCAAGCGTTTTTGGTCAAGGGTGTCGGTAGATATTGCGCTTCCTATCGTGGACGTTTCCGCTAATCGTGAAAATCTGCGACATCAAGTTGCAAACCTACTTGTTGAACGAAATGAAGCCGTGTTGTAATTTGTATGCTTTAACAAATTTACAAAATAATAACTTATATACTCTGGAGTTTGGTCATGGGAAAGGATGTTATGCCAGTGCACTAGTGTTATTGCTTGGTGGATGTGGAGGTTCGGGTGATTCAAGTGGTGGGGATTCTGGTGATTCGGGTACAACACCAGCTAGATTGGTTATGGATGTGCAGAGCGTTGCAAGCAAATGCAATGTAAAAGAAAAAATGGCAGGTGCCGATGTTATTATTCACCGACAAGACGGCCATATTCTCGGCACTTATAAGAATGATGGGCAGGGACATGTAGATATACCCTGGACAAGCGAAGCATCACATTTAACAGTTGCAGCAAAAGAGTTTCGTAATGGTCAGTCAACTTGGAGTATCCGTACGGATTTAGCCGCTAAAGCTGGCGACTATGGAATTTATGCTTTCACAGATGAAAATTTAAATAGCCAATGTGACTGTAGTGATGTGAATTTTGATCTTAGTGAAATTGAAGCTGTATATAGTGACTACCAGCTATATGGTAATAACTCATTTTTGGACTCACATTCTAACAATTCTTCATTACGCCTGTGTAAGCAGGACGATAAGTTTGCACCAGTGAATATGGTGTTGGTTCCTAGCCAGAGTGGTGTTTCGGCTTATGCTGCTAGCATAGATATAAATACACTAGATTTATCGCAAGCAGTACCTATATCGAGTAGTGAATTTGAAGGTACTCATCATGAAGGAACTCCGTTAAATGTTGATGTGAATACCAATGATTATTCGCTAAGGAGTTACTCTGAAACTGAATTTGGTCGCCAAAACTGGGTAGAATGGCCGACGAAAGAAGTGCAATTATTTCCCGCGATTTTTGATCGCAATTTAGTTTACGCATCACAGTGGATTGCCCTTGGTGCGAATGAGGCTGGCTACATAAATTATTCGGCAATAACACGTAGGGCTGTTACTGATCCCTCTAAGAGTTTGAGCTTGAATTTACCGTTAAATGAAAACCAAATGCTGGATGAAACGACACGTTTAATCACTACTATTAATAATGGTGGTAGTGCAAATTATGACTACAGTTTCAACAATGCCCATATGCAAGCGATGCAAATCACCATAGGACAAGATGGCTATGCGAATTGGGCTATTTCGGCTTCATTAAAGGGGTCAATTCCGGATTTAGATTTGCCCATACACTTACAAACAGCATTTGATGGAATAACAATTCCTATGATGAGTTTATATGTCTGGGGGTATGAAGGAATGACAGGGTTATATGATTTCCGTGCCGAACTCAGTAAATCAAGTCGTAGCACGGGTAATATTCGCTCGGCTAAATTCGATAATTATAACTATGAAGCCATTACGATTTTTGCAAATTAATTTTTAGCGTACTCGCCGCACAGATATTGTGCGGCTTTTCTATCACTCTTATAGTTATCTAACCATTCATGCATGGCCTGATGTGAGCCCTTAAAGAGGATCCGTTTGGATTTCTTTTGTAACTGGTATTCGTACATTGGGTCATAATATTTGTGCAGCAGCACTGTTATCCATGCTAAATGCAGCGAAGTGTCATTCTGGTTGATTTGCTGGTCGAGTGCTTGTTGCATCAAATCTTGCAGTTCTTGATGCTGCTTCCCGCCTAAACGTTTACGAATGCTCACTAAACTTTGCAATAGATAGTCGCTAAATGCCGCAAAACCCGCTTCCGGCCCTAGGCGCTCACAGAAGCCACTATACATTTTATGCACATATTCATTGCGTAAGCGTTCGAGCCTCGCATCGTCAGTTTCTTCAAGCACTAAGACATTGGCGGCTTGCATGGCATTGTAAAATGTCTGCGGCAGCGCCGAACGCCCAATCAGGAAGCTTTCATCTTCGAGCAGTAAACAGGCAGCGTCACTCGTTTGGTGCTGTAGCAAGGCAATGGCAAGCTGATTTTCAAAGTTAATCTGCGTCGGCTGTGGGTCGATATTCTTCCCAAAGCTAGAGCCTCTATGATTGGCTATCCCTTCAAGATCAACCGCTTCTTTACGTAGCAATAAGAAATCAGTTTTACCGCAGCCCGTCATCCCGCTCAAACTCAATAACGGCTGCTGAGCTGGTGCCGCTTCAATCACGCCAATCAGATATTGGCGCATAGCCTTATAGCCACCCTGAATATAAGGGACTTCTACACCGGCTTCTTTAAGCCATTGTTGCGTAAGTTGCGAGCGTAAGCCGCCACGAAAACAATAAAGGTAGGCGTTGGGGTTGGCTTTCACATAGCTTGCCCAAGCTTCGATTCTCTGTTGCTTGATGGGGCCATTAACCAGTGAATGACCCAATGCAATCGCGGCTTGCTGACCTGATTGTTTATAACAAGTGCCGACTTTTTCCCTTTCACTATCCAGCATCAAGGGTAAGTTGGTCGAGTTGGGAAACGCACCTCGAGTAAACTCTATAGGCGCTCGGACATCCATGATGGGGTGTTGATTGAGAAAAATTTCCCGATATTGTTCTGCAGCGACGATCGCGTTTGGCATCAGTACAACACCACATTCGCTTCAGTGGTGGGTGTTTCCAGTGATCCAATGCAAATTGGGGCGATGTGATGCGCATCGAGTAGAGCAATCAATTCGGCTTCGGCTTCGGCCGAGACGGCAACTAACAGACCACCGCTGGTTTGCGGATCGCACAGGATCGCTTTTTGATGCTCGCTGAGTTTGGGGAGATGCTCGCCATAACTGTCGTAATTACGGTGAGTCCCGCCAGGAACGCAACCTAAGGCTAAGTAATCTAAGGCGCGTGGCAGTAACGGCACCGCATCAAATTTGAGTTTTGCCGTGAGCTTGGCACCTTGGCACATTTCGAGTAAGTGTCCCGCCAGTCCAAATCCTGTGACATCGGTCAGGGCGTTTACACCGCTAATTTTGGCAATCGTCGTGCCTATAGTATTCAGCTGACACATAGCATTAACCGCAATGTGACTGTCTTCATCTTGGAGTTTTTTCTGTTTTTGCGCCGTGGTTAAAATGCCAATGCCGATAGGCTTAGTGAGATATAAACGATCGCCTGCTTTAGCAGTATCATTTTGTTTTAAGTCAGTTAACGCAATTTGTCCTGTCACTGCGAGCCCAAAAATCGGTTCGGGCGCATCTATGCTGTGGCCACCGGCGAGCATGATCCCGGCTTCCATACAGGCTTGTCTGCCGCCATCGACCACTTGTTGTGCGACTTCTGCGGGTAGCTTATTGATTGGCCAGCCTAAAATAGCGATCGCCATGATAGGCGTGCCGCCCATGGCATAAATATCACTGATCGCATTGGTCGCAGCGATGCGGCCAAAGGTGAAGGGATCGTCAACAATCGGCATGAAAAAATCGGTAGTGCTGATGATGCCTATGTCGTCATTGAGTTTATACACTGCGGCATCGTCACGGCTTTGATTGCCGACCAGCAGATTAGGATCAGTAAACACGGGTAACTGCGAGGCCAAGATAGTGCTGAGCACTTTAGGGGATATCTTGCAGCCACAACCTGCACCATGACTATATTCTGTTAGTTTGATTGATTCAGGGAGTGTAACAGTGGAATCTGACATGATCTCAACAGCCTATTTAAGTGATTAAGGCATCATCATAATCAGATACGGCCACCATGCAAGGTGGCCGTATGACTTTCGGGCAGAATTGTGGTTTAGCTATAAGTTGCGGTTAGGCTGCGCCAATGTTTTTGCTGGACTAAAAAACGCGCCTTTAGCTCCTCAACTTGCAGTAATAGCTGCTGATCGACAAGTTGTTTACGCTTGGCCTCAAGCAAGGTTTTCTTCGCTTGGTAGTAATCCATTAAGTGCAGTTTGAGTAATTCATACTCAGCTTGGACTTTTTCAATAATTTCATCTGCATTGGGTAAGTGCACGACTTTGTTCTTGGTCCGCAGCAGCTGCATCTGCAAGCGTGCGCTCTCGATACGCTCCTGTGGACTCGTACGCAAGTCCTTGGCTAACCCCAACCAAGATAATGACTTAATCAACCATTTAGTCGGATCGTAGTGCCACCATTTAATGCCATTACGATAGTCATTTTCGAAGATGTGATGGAAATTATGGTAACCCTCACCGTAGGTCAACATGGCGAGAAAGCCATTATCGCGGGCAGTGTTCTTATCGGTATAAGGCTGGCTGCCCCACACGTGGGCTAAAGAGTTGATGAAGAAAGTGCAGTGATGCACCACCACTAAACGCAGTAAACCCGCCATCAATAACATAGACAGTACATCGCCGTTCAGCCAGCCGAGCAGGGCAGGCAGTCCAATGTTCATCAGTAATACGAGTGCGAGGTAATGTTTGTGTTGCCACATAACGATACGGTCATTTTGCAGATCGCGCACATTTTGATAATCATGATAGCGTTGCGACTGATATTCACGCAGCATCCAACCGATATGGCTGTACCAGAATCCCATTTTGGCTGAGTACGGGTCTTTGTCGTTGTCGTCTACGTGCTTGTGGTGAATTCTGTGATCGGATGCCCAATGTAATGCACTGTTTTGTAATGCTAAAGCGCCACCGAGAGCATACATAAACCGCACGGCTGGATGGGCTTTATAGGCCTTGTGTGACCACAGTCTGTGATAACCTGCGGTGATCGACAAACCACTGGCAAAGGCTAAGACAATAAAAGCGATCCATTCACTGGCGCCATAGCCGTGAACAATACCGCGCCATGGAACTAAGATCACCGCACTGAGGAAAGTGATGGCAAACAGACTGACATTAAGCCAGATGATAGGGGGTTTTTTCATTATAGGTTTCCAAAATTCGCTTTTGAGCGTACATCTGTAAGCTAATTTAGCCTAGCTATATTGTTTGGTCAAGGACGATGGGGCTGTGTTTAATGCCTAAAAGCGGTATTATCGCGTCATTACATTCAGTTAGCGGATTTAAGAATGGGTATTCGAGCACAGCAAAAAGAGAAAACTCGTCGAGCTTTAGTCGATGCGGCCTTTAATCAGCTCAGTGCTGAGCGCAGTTTCTCAAGTCTGAGTTTGCGAGAGGTTGCTCGGGAAGCCAATATCGCGCCGACATCTTTTTATCGCCATTTTAAAGATATGAACGAACTCGGTCTCACTATGGTGGACGAGGGCGGATTAACACTCAGGCAGATGATGCGAAAAGGCCGTCAGCGAGCCGAAGCCGGTGGCAGTGTGATCCGTATTTCTGTTGATACTTTTATGGAAGTGCTTGATTCTAATCCAAACGTATTCCGTATCTTATTGCATGAACGTTCAGGAACCTCCGCAGCGTTCCGTGCGGCGGTTGCCCGCGAAATTGAACATTTTATTTCTGAGTTGGCTCACTATACCGAAGCGAAAGCGGGCCGAACCCCGTTATTAGCTCGTGCACAGGCCGAAGCCTTAGTGACTCTAGTATTTAACGCCGGCGCTTCCGCATTAGATATGAAACGTGCCGATCGAAAAATCCTTGCCGATCAATTAGTCATGCAACTGCGTATGGTCGCCAAAGGCGCCGAGGCTTTGCAGCATAAGGTTGAACACCGCTAACCTGAATGATATTCAGAATCGCTAAAAATAATGTAGCCTCAGGCTCCATTATTTTTAGCGAATTTATGCTTGAGTTCTAGCTACGTTTAACTGCTATGCAGTCGAGCTCAATGCATTTGAGGTGACTAACGACGCTCTAGTAGGACACCTGTTTCCATGTGTTCGGTATAAGGGAACTGATCAAACAAGGCGAAGCGAGTGACTTTATGGGTTTCGTTCAGTTGTTGCAGGTTGTCTTTTAAGGTTTCAGGGTTGCAGGAAATATATAAGATTCGCTCGTAACCTTGTACTAATGCCAACGTATCAGGATCAATCCCTGCGCGTGGTGGGTCGACAAAAATGGTGTTGCACACATAGCTGTCGAGATCGATACCTTCTAAACGTCTAAAGCTGCGTTTCTTCGCCATGGCATCGCTAAAGTCTTCGGCCGACATGCGAATAATCTGCAGATTCTCAATACCATTCACTTCGATATTGTATTGCGCCGCATCGACTGAAGGCTTAGCGAGTTCGGTGGCCAATACGCGATTAAAGTTTTGCGCCAGTGCAATAGAGAAGTTGCCATTACCACAGTAGAGTTCTAGTAAATCACCCTGACTGTTCTGAGTCGCATCGATAGCCCACTCCAACATTTTTACGGAAACTTTGGCATTCGGTTGAGTAAAGCTGTTCTCGATTTGCTTATATAAGAAGGTTTTATCATTCACTTGTAATGACTCGACCACAAAGTCTTTATCTAAATCGATTTTCTGCTTACGGGCACGGCCGATGATGTTGACGTTAAACTGGCTGCTTAACTTGGCTTTTAGTGCAGTCGCATCGGCGCGCCATTGGTCATCAAGCTGTCTGTGATAAAGCAAGGACACTAAGATCTCGCCGCTTAAGGTCGACAAAAAATCCACTTGGAACAGTTTATGTCTTAGACTAGGATTCGGTTTTAGTTCGGCGATTAAGGCCGACATCATTTGATTGATGAGCACGCTGGCTGGCAAGTATTGATCGCATCGCACTTTCTCATTCAACACTTTATCGAACATGTAATAGTATAAGTCGTCACCGTCATGCCACATGCGGAATTCGGCACGCATACGGTAGTTGGCAGGCTCTGAGGCAAAAACTTCAACACTCGGTGTTTCAAATTGGGCAAAGGCTTGTTCTAGCTTGATACGCTTGTGTTCTAACTGCGTATCATAAGTCTGAGGGTCCATTGCTGCTAAGTTCATTGTTTGATTCACCGTTGCTGTAAATTGGGGCGCAAATATTATACTAGGTGACACGAATGTCCAGCATCTTGCTTTTGCTGTTTACGCAAAGCTGTGGGAAAATCCGCGCGCTGGAGTGTGATTCTATGGATATTCAATGAGTATTTGGTTGAATTCATCCAGTCATCAAACATCGAATCAGTTAATGTTGTAATACATTCAATCTGTATAGCCTACTTGTTGTAACCGAAACGGGAGATTTACTTGTCGCGACCTATATTAGTGTTTGATTCTGGGATTGGTGGTCTATCCGTTTTGGCTGAAATCCGCAAAAGTTTGCCCCATCACGACTATTGTTATCTTTTTGACAATGTGAGGTTGCCCTATGGCGAGTTAGAAGAGCAGGTATTAATTGCTGGCTGTGTCGCATTAGTATGTGATCTTGTGGCTCGCACCAATGCAATTATAGTGGTCGTCGCCTGCAATACCGCGAGCACAGTTGTGCTACCGGCATTACGTGCAAACCTCTGTATTCCTGTTGTGGGCGTAGTACCCGCTATTAAACCAGCGGCACAGATGTCTAATAGTAAACGCATTGGACTCTTGGCTACCCCAGGCACAGTTAAGCGTCATTATACCCATGAGCTTATTAGCCAATTTGCCGATGATTGCCATGTCGAACTTTTTGGTTGTTCTGAACTCGTCATGATGGCGGAGCAGAAAATAGCGACAGGTGAAATGGACATGCACAGACTGGCTGATTTATTGGCACCAGTCGTCGCAGCGCAATTGGACGTTCTTGTACTGGGTTGTACTCACTTCCCGATGATCCAAGCTGAATTACAACAAGTGCTCGGTGCGGGCGTAACGCTAATGGATTCTGGCGCTGCGATAGCTAAGCGAGTCGTGACTCTTTTAACGCAACAGAATCTTATTACGGAAGAGCACAGAGTAACAAATGAGAGAGAAGCAGTAGGGCAATCAGTAATGCAGGCGTTCTATACTAAAGCGGAAATCAGTGAAGGCTTAACAACAACATTAATTGATTGTGGCTTTTCAACTATCGAACGAATCACCACAACCAACTAAATTTACAACGTCAAACAAAACAGTTTAAACGGCAATACTACTCGTCAGTACCAGTACGATCGGCAGCTTCCGAATCTTGTGTTTTTGCTTCTCTTACTTTTAAGGTTCTTTCTTGGAAGCTATAGTCATTCAGTTTAACCATGGCTTTCTGAGCGCCAGACTCTGACATCTCCACAAAACCAAAACCTTTACGACGACCAGTCTTACGATCTCTGACTAAACGCACAGAGTTTACTGGGCCAAACTCACCAAACAATACTTTTACTTCACCTTCATGGACACGATAAGGCAGGTTACCTACATATAAGGTCATAGTAGGACCAACATATTGTTCTTCTGTAGCATGAGATGATGAAGTCTCTGGAACAAGTTTAAAGATAAGGCTAGTCACAATAACGCCTGCAACGAAGGCAATATAAGCCGGCAGCGTAGGTGCAAACTGAAATAGCACAAAGGCGCCAACAATGGCGACAATCAAAACAATAAGAAATGACTTTTGCATAAGAATGCTCTCTGATGAATGGAAAATTGATAAATAACTGTTAACAGCAAGTATATGGTAATGAATTATTTACTTTTACACTAGACCATTGCTGAAATATTGAGCGTGAATTGTCAATTATTAGCTAAAAAAGCTGACTTATCTCTGATAAATAAGGTCTACAAGCTAAAAAATGGTCATAACGTTTAAAATATCGACGTACATTCAATGATCGCTAAAAAGCCCTTGCGGACTTTATCAATCTCCCTATAATGCGCATCCACTGACACGGCAGACAGTGTAACGCAAGTTAAGCAAAGAAAGCCAAGCAGTTCATCGGTTAGCGAGCTAAACGATGAGTGTTGAGAAAGTTGAAAAAACTACTTGACGCACCAACGGGAATGCGTAAAATACGCAGCCCTGACCCGCTGAAAACTCAGTGTGTGGTCAACGCTCTTTAACAATTTATCAAGCAAATCTGTGTGGACACTCACAGGTGTTGAGTTAATCGAAACTGCTTAACCCTTAGGGTTGGCAGTCAAAAATTTAAATCAACCAATTCTTTCACGAGAGTGATGAGTGTTCATAGCAATATGTACAAAGACTTACTACTTATTTTCGAATAAATAGGAGTCGAACAGGATTCGTTGAGCCGTTTGACATAAGTCAAA
>NZ_VXCT01000073.1:0-20629 GCF_052850535.1 Shewanella sp. 1180_01 | reverse complement strand
ACCCACGACTTTGATTTTGTTTTTTAAAACAATCAAACGAAGTTTGAAAAACAAAAAAGGCGCCTAAGCGCCTTTTCTACATTCTGAGGTTAAGGAAAAACTCCCTACCTCATCGAAATCTGATTACACAATCAGATCATACTCTTCCCGTAGGATCTTGATGATATCTGCCTTTGGATTCGCTGGCAGCGGGATTGGAGCGCCAGTCACTTTCTCGGCAACGCCGGTGTAAGTGCGTGACACTTGCATCATGGCCTCAAGTGGGAGGTCATTGTCGCGGGCGAGGGCTTCACGCTCTGGCATTCTGTCTTTATTGAGCAGCACATCAGGATCTGGGAAATGATTTAGCAGGAATTGGCGGAAACCCTCTTTGGAGTTTTCCAGAATCTTGCCATCGCGGTAGGCGGCGCCGTCCCAAATACGTGATGAGTCTGGAGTACCGACTTCATCCATGTAAATCAGTTTTGAGTTGCCATCTTTGTCAGTCACATAACCGAACTCAAACTTAGTGTCGACAAACACTTGATCAAGCTTTGCCAGCGCTGCTGAAATAACTTTAAAGCCATCTTTTAACAGCTTCTCGTACAGGTCGATATCTGCGAGCTTTTCAAAGCCAAAGGCTTGGTAGTTGGCTTCGATATCGCTGCGGCTGATGTTCACGTCATCTTGGGCGGGCACGCCTGGGATGCCGGTTAAAATGCCTTTAGTCGATGGGGTGATTAACAGCTCAGGGAGCTTTTGATCTTTCTCTAAGCCTTCTGGCAGTGTAATGCCACAGAATACTCGCTCGCCTTTTGAGTAAGCGCGCCACATTGAGCCTGTGATGTACTGGCGACAAATGGCTTCGACTTTAATAGGGCGAGCTTTTTGGACTATCCATACGAACGGGTGCGGGATATCCAAAATATGGCTGTCGGCTAGGCCGTTTTCGGCGAACAGTTTAAACCAATGGTTAGATATCGCGTTTAATGCCGCGCCTTTACCGGGAATGCCTTTGAGGCCGCCTTCACCGTGGAAGATACAGTCGAAGGCCGAGATACGGTCGCTGATCACCATGATGGCGAGCGGGGTATCTTCGGGGACGTTATAACCTTTAGTGGTAATTAAACGGCGGCTGTCGGCGTCGGTTAGCCAGTAAACGCTGCGAACCTTGCCGCTGTGGACTGGGCTGTCGGTGCGGATAGGCAAATCGTTATTGATGGCAAGTACGGAATCAGCAAGACTCATGACGAGTATTCCTTAGGATAGAGAGTGTAGGGATAAGGTTTTTATAAGTGTCGGTTTGCAGAAGGACTATGGCGTTAGCAACAGCCAGATTTATTGCAACCGCTTTATTATTCGCGCGTGGCTTAGGGCGTAAAGCGTTCAGCCAGTTTGCGGGATTTGATGTTAAATCTTGAACAGCAAAAGGGGTATTTTCGGGCGGTGTTTGAATTGTGTCAGCTGGAGATAATGCAAGGGATGGAACAAACGCAGGGCAAGGTTGGCACCACAGTGAAAGTGGTCTGTTAAAGCGGGCTGGGCCCGTGCCATTTTGCTCGAAAATGCTAACCATTAATCCGAGATAACCTTGTGCTAGACTGCCGCGAAAAAGTGGCGACATTTTACCTTTATTGACAAAATTTGCCACGGCTATTTGCATTGTTCTTTGCTGATGTGCGAGCTTATGACACAGTTGTAGCCCACAAGACCATCAAGCCAAATATCCAATGGAGGGAATATGAGCACAAGTCATCCACATCCAGATAGCGACAGAGAATTGATATTAGAGCGGATTATCGATGCGCCGCCGGAAAAACTGTTCCGCGCGTGGACCGAGCCTGAGCTTCTCAAAATTTGGTTTACGCCAATGCCGTGGACTGTGGCTAGCGCGAGCTTAGATGTGCGTGCTGGCGGCACTAACGTGATTGTAATGCGCAGCCCTGAGGGACAAGATTTCCCGAATCGCGGCGTGTATCTCGAGGTGGTTGAGAATGAGCGTATCGTATTTACCGATGCCTTTACCGAGGCATGGGTGCCGTCCGACAAGGCCTTTATGACAGCAACCATCACCTTTGAACCTGTGGACGGTAAGACAAAGTACACTGCGCGGGTGCTGCATTGGAATAGCGAAGATAGGCAGAATCATGAGGATATGGGGTTTCATCAGGGTTGGTCTAAGGCGACCGATCAGCTTGAGGAACTCGTCGCGAACATTTAGCCGGTGAGTCTCAAGCCTCGTATCAGAGAGTAAACAATAAGCAGTACCTAGCCCAATTGCCCTGCATTATCATATTGTTGGGGATTGGGCAGGATTAGAGGTGTTATGTCATTACAGAAAGAAGTGCCACAGCTTACACAATCGCAGCTTGCATCATCACAGCTCGTGCCATCGCAATTAGTCTCAAGCGCGGTTTTGCAGGGCAATAGTTTTTTATCAAAACAGTTTAATGGCTTGTCGGAATTAGCCCAAGAGCTACAGGGCATCGAGTTCGAGGATTGCTGCTTTCAAGACTGCCATTTTAGCGAGAGCGTTTTTCGTAAATGTAAGTTTATCGATTGTCGCTTTGTACGCTGCAACTTGAGCTTAGTGAAAGTACCCCAGTGCCAGTTCAGCGGGGTCGAGTTTGAAGAGTGTAAGTTAGTCGGTATCGATTGGACCCGCGCCGCATGGTCGCGTTTATCCTTTGCCGCGCCCTTTTCCTTTAAGCAATGCATTCTAAACGACTGCTCATTTTTAGGCTTGTCCCTCGATGAAATCATCATCGAAGAGTGTAAGGCCCACGATGTGGATTTTCGCGAGGGCAGCTTTAATCAAGCCAATTTCACCTACACGGATTTTAGTCATAGTCTGTTTGGCCGAACTCAATTATTGGAGGCGGATTTTAGCGAGGCATCCAATTACGATATCGACATTTTTAACAATAAAATCAAAGGGGCTAAGTTTAGCCGCGACGAAGCGATTCGCCTGCTCAACTGCCTCGATATAGAGTTAATGGATTAATGCGATGGTAATCAGTTTGCGCCCGCTAGCGTGATGTTCTTATCCTGCTAGGGTTATCGCAATTGACTGAAATGTCAGTTTTCTTCTAAGCCGCCAGTGTCCAAAGCTGGCGGCTTTTTTCTGCCTTCTCCGTCGATGTAAAGCCTGTTCCCAACAAGCCTATTGATCTTATTCACGTATTTCAGCGTCAGTCTTAGGTTTTAGTTGCGATAGATCACACCGAGCTTCCCCATGTGGTTTACCACAATATCCGCCTACCTCTTTCGGGATAACAATCTTTGTGGATGAGCAGTGTATTCAGCGGATGCTGGTATTTTGAAGATATGGCGGCGCTGTTTTTACGCTTTTATAACTAAAAAAGTAATCAAATCAGTGAGCAAACCTCTGCTCGATGGCGCCACAAATGGCGACTGACGAGTGGGATGAGCGTGATGGAGGTAACCATGATTGAGCTTAATAGGCGAACCTTTTTAAAGGGAGCGGGAGCGAGCAGCGCCACGTGTGCGTTAGCCAGTCTGCTGCCGGGCAGCTTAGCGGCATTAGAGAATAAGCAGCTAAAGGGCATGGGCAAGGAAATTGCCAGTATTTGCGAAATGTGTTCGACTCGCTGCCCGATTTCGGCGCGGGTGATTGAGGGCAAAAACGTCTTCATTAGTGGCAACAAGGCCGTTAAGTCCTTTGGCGGTAAAGTGTGTGCCCGAGGCGGCGCAGGCCATAGCTTACTGTACGATCCACAGCGTATCGTTAAACCGTTAAAGCGGGTTGGCGAGCGCGGCGAAGGTAAATGGGCCGAGATCAGTTGGGATGAGGCTTATCAACTTATCGCCGAAAATCTAAATAAAATCAAAAAAGAACATGGCCCAGAGGCAGTGGCATTCTCGTCAAAATCGGGCTCACAAGAAAAGCATTTGTTTCACCTTGCGACCGCCTTTGGTAGTCCAAATACTTTTACCCACGCGTCGACGTGCCCCGGCGGTTATGAAATTGCCGCTAAGGCTATTTTTGGCACTAAGGTTAAACGTGATTTAAGTAATTCTAAATACATTATTAACTTCGGCCATAACCTGTACGAAGGCATCAATATGTCCGAAACCCGCGGCATGATGGCGGCGCAGATGGACAAAGGTGCCAAGCTGGTGGTGTTCGAGCCAAGATTCTCCATTGTGGCCGACAAGGCCGATGAATGGTACGCCATTCGCCCCGGAACAGACGTGGCCGTCGCCTTGGCGTTATGCCATGTATTGATTGAAGATAATCTTTACGACAAGGCATTTGTCGCGCGTTATGTGGAAGGCTTCGAAGCCTTTGCCGCCGAAGTGAAAGCCTATACCCCTGAATGGGCCGAAACCATCTCCGATGTGCCCGCCAAGGACATTCGCCGCATCGCCCACGAATATGCCGCTAAAGCGCCCCATGCCGTGGTCGATTTTGGTCACAGATCTACCTTTACCACCGAAGAGTTTGAGATGCGCCGCGCCCTGTACGCCGCTAACGTCTTGATTGGTAACATCGAGCGTAAGGGCGGGATTTATATCGGCCAGAAACCCGGTGATTACAACAAGTTTGCCGGTGAAGCGGTTGCGCCCGTATTGGCCAAACCCGGCGTGAAAGACATGCCAAAACCTACGGCGAAACGTATCGATCAGGTGGAAGAGCAGTACGCCATGATGTGGTCGTCGGGCGGCGTTTACCAAACCATTCTCGATGCCACGTTAAGCGCGGTTCCTTACCAGTTACACGGCTGGGTGATGTCACGCACTAACCCAATGCAAACCATGACAGACAGAGCGCGCGTTGTTGAAGCGATGAAAAAGCTCGACTTTATCGCCGTGTGTGATGTGTATATCAGCGAAACCGCCGCCTATGCGGACGTGATTTTACCTGAGTCGACTTATCTTGAACGTGATGAAGAAATTGCTGATAAGTCAGGTAAAAATCCGGCCTATTATGTGCGCCAACGTGTGGTTGAAACCTTAGGTGATACTAAGCCTTCTTGGCAGATCTTTAAGGATGTGGGTGTGGCTATGGGCCTTGGCGAGTTCTATCCATGGGAAAACATGGAAACCCTGCAAATGCTGCAGGTGAACCGCGACACTGACCTGCTGCGCCGTATCAAAGACGAAGGTTTTGTGAGCTTCGGTAAGCCAATTATGTTGTGCGAGCCTAAGATGGTTGCCGAGTTTATTAAGGCATACCCCAATGCGCGACCTGCCGATGAAGACGGCACTTACGCCAGTGCACTGACCTTTAAAACCCCTAGTGGCAAGATTGAACTCACTTCCGCGAAAGTCGAAGCCATGGCACCGGGCCGTGGGGTGATCAAGTTCCGCGAAGTGAATCTTAAAAAAGCAGATGAGCTGTACTTTATCCAAGGCAAAGTGGCGGTGCACACCAATGGCGCAACCCACAATGTGCCTATGCTCGCTAACCTGATGTCGGATAACGCTGTGTGGGTTCACCCTGTTACTGCGGGTAAGTTAGGGATCAGCAATGGCGACCCAATCCGCCTCACCAGCAGTGTTGGCACAGAAGAAGGCCATGCCTTAGTCACGCCGGGTATTCGCCAAGATACTGTGTTTGCTTACATGGGCTTTGGTTCTAAAAACAAAGAGTTGGTCAGAGCAACGGGCAAAGGTATCCATTGCGGTAACTTACTACCGCACGTTACTGCTCCTGTGTGTGGCATGACAGTGCACACCACGGGCGTCACGCTGGCAAAGCGCTAATCGGAGGCTTAAATGAATAAACGATATGTAATGGTGCACGACGAGAATAAGTGCATCGGCTGCCAAGCCTGTAACGTGGCGTGTCGCAGTGAAAATGGCGTACCCGAAGGCGTAACTCGTCTGCAAGTGCGTGTGGAAGGCCCCTTTGGTGAGATGCCCAATCTGCATTTCAAATATCACAGGGTATCTTGCCAGCAATGTGAAGATGCACCTTGCGTTAAAGTGTGCCCAACGGGCGCGGCCTATGTGGGTGAAGACGGCATTATCTCTATCCATGCTGAGAAGTGTGTCGGCTGTATGTACTGTGTGGCGGCGTGCCCCTATAAAGTGCGCTTTATGAACCCAGAAACCAAGGCGGCGGATAAGTGTAACTTCTGTAAGGATACGCGTTTAGCACGGGGCGAAGAGCCAGCGTGTGTGACTGTGTGTCCAACCGATGCCTTAGTGTTTGGCGATGCCAATGATCCTAAGAGTGAAGTGGCCATCATGCTCAACACTAAAATCACTTACCAAGATAAAACCCATTTGGGCACTAAACCTAGGGTGTATCGCGTTCCTACCAAAAGAGGGGGGATTTGATTATGAACAATACTTGGGGCGACATGGCGCAATATGATCCTGTCACTTGGCACTGGGTCATCGCCGTTTACCTGTTTATGGCGGGGTTATCCGCGGGCAGTTTACTGATTGGCATTGGTTTGCGCTGGGCGAATAAGGAACTCAGCGCGGGAGCTGAAAGCAGCATTCTTAAGGCGGCAGCCATTATTGGGCCTGTAGCAATTAGCTTAGGTCTAGCTTGTTTAGTGTTTGACTTAACCAAACCATTCCACTTTTGGTTGATCTTAATTCACTATAACTTCCAGTCTGTGATGGCAATCGGGGTGCTGGCGCTGCTGGCGTATTCTCCCTTAGCCTTTGCGTACGCCATTATTGTGCTGCGGGATGACTTACCAAAATGGGGTTTGGGTTTCCTAGCGCCTATCGCTACGTTACTTATGCCATATCGAAAGCTGATTGAAGTATTGTTGTTTGTCCTCGCCATTGGCGTAGGGGCTTACACTGGCTTCTTAATTTCGGCGATGAATGCTTATCCTATGCTCAATACTGCGGTACTGCCTGCGCTGTTTTTAGTGTCGGGTTTATCGGCGGGCGCTGCGGCAAACGCGGTACTGGCACTCTTGCTGTTTAAGACTGACAGCCACGATAAAACCTTAGTCAAGATGCACGGTTTAGAGTTGCCTGTGATGGCGATTGAAATCCTGTTCCTGTTCATGTTGTTCTGCGCCTTGTACTTCAAGGGCGGCGCGGCGGCTGCGGCCTTAGCGTCGTTAACTTCTGGGCTATGGGCAAGCGTGTTCTGGATAGGCGTCGTCGGTATAGGTTTTGGTATTCCATTGCTGTTCATGTTGCTACCCGCCGCGACTCGCCACACTAAGGGCGCAATGATCATGGTGGCTTGTGCGAGCTTAACCGGCGTACTCGCTCTAAGACACTTTATTGTGTACGCAGGGCAAAGCTATTTAAGCTGAGTGTAAGCTGGCTTTAGATATTGATAGATAAAGAAAAGCACTGACAATGTCAGTGCTTTTTTATTGTTTGAATCTTCAGATGATTTGCCAATACAAGCAGGACGCTTATTGGGGCAATAACTCGATAACCGATTTCACCGTTAGCACTAAGGCGCTGATACTGCATAGGACTAAGGTCGCCATTTTAGTTTTATCTTTATCGACACTGCCCACTAATCGCCCCGCGACTAAATACCCTAAAAGCACTGAAGGCAGCAACATTAACGACAGCCACAGGTGCTTCAATTCTAATAAGCCAGTGATCGCCAAAATGACCATAGCTATGGTGGAGCTAAAAATGAAGAAGGCCGACAGGGCGGCACGAAACTGCGAAGCGTCTTTGCCTGACAATAGAATCGCCATCGGCGGGCCACCAATAGCGGCAATATTACCGAAAATCCCCGAGACGACGCCCGCCCCAAAGAGGGTTTTCTTATTCACTGGCAGGCTGAATTTATACAGGCTGAGTATAACCGCGACAGCCACAATGGCGGCGATGGATAACCCGAGTATGGGCTGAGGCGCAAACAGCAACAGACTCGCGCCGATAAAACCACCGGGCACGCGACCTATAAGCGCATATTGCAAGCCATTGAATTCTAAATGACCACGTTCCCGGAATAAGGTCAGTAGCGAGATGGTAAATCCCATGGCAATAACGGGACCCGGTACGAGCTGCGGATCGACGATATACAGCAAAGGACTGGCGACAACCGCTAGGCCAAACCCAATCAGGCTCTGGGTTAAGGCGCCAAGAAATACAATCAGTGAGGCCAAGGCGAGAGTCTGTGGATCTATCATAGAAAACATAGGATTCCATATAAACAAAAAGGGATCGTTAACGATCCCTATTGATGAGCACTGTGATGTAACTTTGCCAGCGACAAGTCGCTATTCCATGTCTTCCCACTCGATCCCCATCTCGTCCATCAGCAACTTGGCTTCGGCGGGAATGCTGTCTGGGCTATCTTTTGACAGATCTTCATCGTTAGGCAATGGCTGGCCAGTGTAGGCGTGCAAAAATGCCTCACACAACAGCTCGCTGTTGGTGGCGTGACGCAAATTATTGACCTGACGACGAGTTCGTTCGTCCGTAAGGACCTTAAGCACTTTGAGCGGAATAGACACAGTAATTTTTTTTACTTGTTCATTCTTCTTGCCATGTTCAGCATAGGGGCTGATGTATTCCCCATTCCATTCAGTCATTGACTCACCTGTTATAACGCTAAATTCGGGGCAGATTTTAAACCCTTACAAAGAACAGTCAAATTATTGCTACTATTTCTTTGTGATTGCAAACAGATTTCTTTATGTTCAGACGTCTAAACGTCTTCACGCCTATTGACGATGGCGTTGGGCTTAGGTACATTTAGACGTCCAGACATCTCTATCAGTCTACCGAATTTAGGAGTCCACCCATGGCAGAGCGTCAATTAGCCACACTGGCAGTGCGTCAGGGTATCGAAAGCGATACTCAATATGGCGCAGTTGTGCCACCGATTTATTTGTCGACTAATTACGCCTTCGATGGTCATAAAAATCCTCGCGAATTCGATTACAGTCGTTCAGGCAACCCAACACGCTGTATTTTAGGCGAAGCATTAGCGCAATTAGAAAAGGGCGCCACTGGCATAGTGACCTGCACTGGCATGGCGGCCATCACCTTAGTGACCACTTTGCTCGGCCCTGATGACCTATTGGTGGTGCCCCACGATTGCTACGGCGGTTCTTACCGTTTATTTACTAATTTGGCGAAGAAAGGCCAGTTTAAGCTGATTGTGGTTGATCAAACCGACAGCCAAGCGTTAACCGCAGCGATCGCGCAAAATCCTAAGATGGTGTGGCTCGAAACCCCGTCTAACCCGCTATTGCGTGTGGTGGATATCGAGGCTATTGCTAAGGCAAGCCATGAGGTCGGCGCGCTGGTGGTGGTCGATAACACTTTTTTATCGCCGATATTGCAACAACCCCTATTGTTAGGCGCGGATATCGTTATCCACTCCACCACTAAATACATCAATGGTCACAGCGATGTGGTTGGCGGCGCTGTGGTTGCCAAAGATGCACAAATTGGCGAAAGCTTACATTGGTGGTCGAACACGTTAGGCTTAACGGGATCGGCATTTGATAGTTACTTAACCCTGCGCGGCCTACGTACCTTAGCGGTGCGAATTCGTGAACATCAAGCCAATGCCCAGCGCATTGTTGAGGTGTTAACGCAAAGCTCTGTGGTGAGCAAAGTTTATTACCCTGGTCTTGCGGATCACCCAGGTCATGCCATTGCCGCCAAGCAACAAAAGGGCTTTGGCGCTATGCTGAGTTTTGAGCTCAAGGGCGGCGAGGCCGAAGTGGTGGCCTTTTTAAGTGCACTCAGCTTATTTAGCGTGGCGGAAAGTTTAGGTGGCGTTGAAAGTTTGGTGGCCGTGCCCGCAACTATGACCCACAGAGCCATGGAGCCGCAGGCGCGCTTCGAGGCGGGTATTAAGGACACCCTATTGCGTCTATCGGTGGGTATTGAAGATGCCGCCGATTTAGTTGCAGATATTCAAGCAGGATTAGCCGCCGTTGCGGCTTGTCAGTAGAGGAATAATAGATGGCACGTTGTCACTTACATAAATTTGGTGGCTCCAGTTTAGCGGATGCCGATTGTTATCGCCGAGTCGCCCATATCCTGTTAACCCACGGTCATAGTGATGATCTCGTGGTGGTCTCTGCGGCGGGTAAGAGCACGAATTTCCTGTATAAATTATTAGCGCTGCGTGATGCGGGTCAGCTATGGCAAGAAGAATTACAAGTGCTGATCAGCTACCAACAGGGGTTGATTGAGCAGTTGTTATCAAATGAACAAGCCCGCGATCTGCGTGAGCGTTTGGCCACTGATAAAGCGCAGCTTATCAGCTTATTATCCTTAGATACCCGCAACGATTACCAAATTAGCCATGTGGTGAGCTTTGGTGAACGTTGGTCGGCACGTTTAATGGCGGCGCTGCTGTGCGAATCTGGCGTGGCCGCAAGCCATGTGGATGCCTGTTCAATTTTAGTGGCCGATGAAGCCGCTGTGCCGCAAATTCGGGTACAAGAATCCCGTGCTAAAGTACAAGCCCTATTAGCTGCCCATCCAAATGAGCGCTTAGTGATCACCGGCTTTATCTGCGCTAACGAGCGCGGCGATACCTTGTTACTCGGTCGAAATGGTTCAGATTTTAGCGCCAGCTTGATTGCCAGCCTTGCCGATATCGAGCGCGTGACCATTTGGACCGATGTGGAAGGGGTGTTCAATGCCGATCCTAATAAAATCAACGATGCTAAGTTACTGAAAAGCATGTCACTTGCCGAAGCCGATCGCCTAGCGCGTTTAGGTTCGCCAGTATTACATTCGCGCACTCTGCAGCCTTTGTTTAATACCGAAGTGAGTTTAGCGGTACGCTCAAGTTATGCATCCCACACCGACTTTACCTTAATCGCGCCCCACAGTTCGTCGGCGAGTGCACCTGTGGTGACTAACCTTAATGCAGTCGTGCTGTTCGGCTTTAAGCTTACGGGCGAATTAACTCGTTTATTAGATCTATTGATCGCTGCGGGTTTAACGCCATTGGCCCATTGGACCTCTGCCCACCAAAGGGTTGAGCTTGCCTATACCGCTGAAAATCAAAAACAAGTGCAAAGATTGCTCGATGCCGAGGCAGAAGCTTTAGGGATCAGCGATCAGCAGATCAATACCGATCTCGGCTTAGTCGCATTAGTCAGTGCCGATGCCGAGCATTATCGCCGCAGCTTCGCCCGTTTACTGAGCCGTGATGCTAAACCTTTGTTCAGCGGCGATTTAAGTTTGGTGACTTTAGTGCCTCAGTCGCAGGTGAATCTGTTAACCCAAAAAGTTCATCGTCGCTGCGCTGGGCCGCGTAAACGCATTGGTGTCTTGCTGCTCGGCGTGGGCAACATAGGTGAGGCCTGGGTCGATTTGTTTAAGTCGGTGTCGCCATCACTGGATCATGAACTCGAAGCCAGTGTTGAGTTAGTCGGTTTAGTCAGTTCGAGTAAAGCCTTGATTAAATCCACAGGCATTAATCTTGCCGCGTGGCAGACTGAGTTTAATACCGAGGCTACGCCTTGGCAGTACGAGCACTTGTTCGAGCAATTAGAACGGGTTAACTGCGATGAGCTGGTGGCCTTAGATATCAGTGCCAGCGCCAGTTTGACGCTGCAATATCCAGAGCTATTTGAGCGCGGCATCCATGTGGTGAGCGCGAATAAACTCGCGGGCTCGGGTCCACTGCCTTTCTACCGTGAGTTAAAGCAGCAACTGGGTAATCGTCGTTTATTTTGGCGTTATAACGCCAGCTGTGGCGCAGGTTTACCCATCCAACATGCGTTAAATGATCTGCGTAACAGCGGTGATAGCGTTGAAGCCGTGGGCGGGATTTTCTCCGGCACCTTGTGTTGGTTGTTTGAGAAATACGATACCAGCAAGCCTTTCTCTGAGTTAGTGATTGAAGCCAGAGGCTTAGGTATCACTGAGCCCGATCCCCGCGACGATCTGTCCGGTCGTGATATGCAGCGTAAACTGCTCATTTTGGCCCGTGAAATTGGCCTTGAAATCGAGCTTGAAGATATTGAACTGCGCTCATTAGTGCCAGCCGATTTGGCCGATATTCCCTTAGATCAATTTCTTGCCCGCATTGCCGAGTTAGATGCCGATCTGCTGCAACAATACGGTGCGGCTGCGGAGCAAAATAAGGTGCTCAGATACGTGGCATCCTTAGATAACAGCGGCCCAGAGCTTAAAGCTGAAGTCGGTTTGCAGTGGATTGATGCCCATCATCCCTACGCTAATTTGACCCCCGGCGATAACGTGTTTGTGATCCGCAGTGCCTTCTATCAAGGCAATCCGATGATCATCCGTGGACCGGGCGCCGGACGCGAAGTGACAGCGGCGGCCGTGCAGTCGGATCTAACGCAGATCTGTCGCGATCTCTTGCAAGAGTAGACTGAAATTCAGCAGCTTAAAGGACTCATTTGAGTCCTTTTTTATTGGCTAGAATAAATCTATCGAATTAACCGAGATTAAATGCGGTTTATGGACATTTTTTGGCTTGACTTACATCTCAGTTTCTCTAGTATATGGACATATAGACGTCCAAACGTCCATTTGAACTAATTCATACTAGCAAAGAGTAGCGCCAAGGGCGGTTGAGGAAATACACATGGCTTTTCATCACGCACAACATTCACAATCGCTGAACCAGAGCTTGTCTGAGCTTAATGGCGATATTAATGTTTCTTTTGAGTTTTTTCCGCCATCGACCCCCGAAATGGAACAGATCCTGTGGAACTCTATTCGTCGTTTAGAGCCACTTAATCCTAAGTTTGTCTCTGTGACCTATGGCGCTAACTCAGGTGTGCGCGACCGTACCCACGGCGTGATTGAGCGTATTCAACAGGAAACTGACCTCGTTGCCGCGCCGCACTTAACCTTAGTGGATGCCAGCGATGAAGAGCTATTAGAATTGGCTAAGCATTATTGGAAGTCGGGCATTCGTGACATAGTGGCACTGCGGGGTGATTTACCTGCGGGCAGCCCCAAGCCCACTCGTTTTGCGGTAGATTTAGTGCGTTTGCTGCGCTCAGTGGCCGACTTTGATATTTCCGTTGCGGCCTATCCAGAAGTGCATCCCGATGCGAGCAATGCACAGGCTGATTTGATCAACCTTAAGCGTAAGATTGATGCGGGCGCTAGCCGTGCCATTACCCAGTTTTTCTTCGATGTGGAATCTTACCTGCGCTTTCGTGACCGCTGCGTCGCCGCCGGTATCGACGTTGAAATCGTGCCAGGTATCTTACCTGTGACTAACTTTACCCAGTTAAAACGTTTCGCGGGCATGACCAATGTGTCGTTATCTAACTGGTTGCATAAGCAATTCGATGGTTTAGAAAATGATGCCGGTACACGCCAATTAGTGGGTGCAAACGTAGCGATTGATATGGTTAAGGTGTTGTCACGTGAAGGCGTGAAGGATTTCCACTTTTACACCCTAAACCGCGCCGAATTGACCTACGCGATTTGCCATACGTTAGGCGTGCGTCCTAAGTAAAACTTTATAAAATAAGCTAATAAAAACGCCGCAGAGAATGCGGCGTTTTGTTTTGTTTAAATTCTAAATTGAGCTAATAAAGTTGTTAAACGGACTGCGAGTTGGGCAAGCTCATCGCCAGCGCGTGCAGTTTGTACCGCACTATCTGTCGCATTAGTTGCAATGTCATTGATGTTATTAACATTCTTATTAATCTCTGCTGAAACCGCACACTGCTCATTTGCCGCGCTGGCGATTTGGATATTCATCTGGCTAATGGTGGAAACCGCATGGGTAATGGCTTCGAGTGCCTCACCCGCTTGGTGAACTTGGGATACACAGCTTTGGGTGGTGCGGGTGCTGGTTTCCATCGCATTGACTGTGGACTTAGCTTTATGCTGAAGCGCTTCGATCATCTGCTGAATTTCTGTCGTAGATGCTTGAGTGCGGCTCGCCAGAGTGCGTACTTCATCGGCAACGACCGCAAATCCTCGACCTTGTTCTCCCGCCCTTGCGGCTTCAATTGCCGCATTGAGTGCGAGTAAATTAGTTTGGTCGGCAATGTTACGGATAACCACAAGCACAGAATCAATTTCAGCGGTATTACGCTCTAATTCATTGATTGCACTTGCTGCTGTGGCTATTTCCTCGGCTAATATTGCGATAGTGGTTACCACTTTTTGTACAACTAATTTGCCTTGTTCGGTTGAGTCATTGGCATGATTGGCGGCATCGGCCGCATCGGTTGCGTTATGGGCAACTTCTTGTACCGTTGCGGCCATTTCATTCATTGCGGTGGCAACTTGATCTGTTTCGAGGTGTTGACGACTCGCCATCTTCTGGGTTTCCCGCGTAATGCTCGACATTTCTTCAGCAGAGGTTGCGAGTAAACTCGTGGCATCAGACACTTGAGTTACTGTGTGGTGGATTTTCTCCACAAAACGGTTAAATGCCTGCGCTAACTCGGCGATTTCATCCTTACTCGTTATGGTAATTCGACGGGTTAAATCGCCTTCGCCTTCGGCGATGTCATTCATGGCTTGGGTTGTTTCTGCTATTGGGCGGGTAATGCCCTTAGCAATAAACCAAGCAATGGCAGTGCCGATTAACATTGCAGCGAAACCGATGAGAATCAACTTGAGGCGAATATCCGCCATAACTTGCTCTGAATGGCTTCTGTCCATCGCAATATCCAGTACCCCAAAGACTTGTCCCGAGTAATCTTTTATGGCGTGGCGATACAAAGCGAAGGTTTTGCCCTCTAAGCTAATAGTGCGAATCACTTCGTTGCCTTGCATCACGCTATTGAGTTCACTTATGGCCTGAATATCGGGCGTGAACGTGGCGCCAAATGCTTTAAAATCCGCGCCATTGGGCAACAATAATGCGATTTCAGCTTGATAAGCATCTTTAAAACTGTCGAAGAAAGGTTGTCCAAAGGACATACCAAATTCCACTGAGCCAGTGTGTTGGCCTTGATAACCCATGGGCACTAAACCGCGAATCCCTAAACCTTCAACACCATATTCCAAACCGTTTAAGGGCAGTTTCGTGGTGTTGGTTTCCACAATGGTTTTACGAATTGCAGTGAGATCATCACCAAATTTTTCGGGGCGATGTAATCGTAAAAAAGAGGTTGCCGGCGGCGTATGAAACTGAAATTGTTGTACGTCGAAATCTTGCTTAAGCTTGGCAAACAGCGGCAGAGTACGGTCTTTGAGTGCGGGGCGATCCCGTTCGGCGAAGTTACTTTGGATCTCTGGCGTCAGTGAAACTATCGTTGCCATGGCCTGTGCGAGTTTACCGGATGAGGCTATGTTGGCGACCGCAGTTTCGTACAGTTTATGCAGTTCTCTTTGCTCAGATTCTTTCACCTGACTGCTGAATTCCGACAGGACTAGCAGCATGATAAAGCTCATCATGGCCAACAGTAATAGACATATCCCAACCACAATCCTCGTACTAATTTTTAAATTCACCAAAGCCAACCTCCCAGTTCACTTCATCAGTCTGATTTATCTTTTTAATATTATAGAGATACGGCTGATTATATTTGAGATAGCGCCAGCATTTTGGATTATTTGTTTCCCTATGCGACATTTTTGCGCCATAGGACACAGAAAATTTTTTATATGAGCACATTTACTTAGCCTGCTAACTAAGTATAATGCTTAGCACGCTAACTAAGTGGGTGAGCAAGATGCAAAAAGAATTAGAGCGATTGAAAGAGTTATCACTGGCGGAGCATTTAGGCCGTCTGCATCGATTGTGGCGTACCGTGGCCGATGTCGAACTGGCACCTTTGGGATTAACCCATCCCCGTTGGACGGCATTGTGGAAATTACTGCGTTTAGGCGACAGCGTGAGCCAGAAAGTGTTGGCCGATGCCTTAGAAATTGAATTGGCTTCGTTAATGCGCACCTTAGGGCAATTAGAAGAGCAAGGTTTAGTCGAGCGTCATTGCTGCGACAAAGATAAGCGCGCAAGGATTGTGACGCTAACGCCTGCGGGATTGGATGTATTAAAGCAAATGGAAGCGCGGATAATTCAGGTGCGCCGTGAGTTATTAGCTGGGATCAGTGCCAGCGAGCTCAGCGAATTTGAACGCATTATTAGCCTGATTAGTGACAACGCCAGCGCCAAATTGGCCAAGGCAACAGCAACCATTTTGTGAGAAAGAAGATGACACCGGATCAACAGTTTGCCCGTTTAGTAAAATTTGCCATGTTCGGCTTTGTGATGGTTTTTGGCTATTTTATGCTTGTCGATACTATGATGCCATTAACGCCGCAAGCTATGGCGACGCGTGTGGTGACTAAGGTTACGCCGCAGATCAGCGGTAAAATTCAGACCATAGCCGTGACGAACAACCAAGCGGTTGCCAAGGGCGATTTGCTGTTTCAAGTCGATCCTGCGCCCTATGAGTTAGCGGTATCGCAAGCTAAATTGGCCTTAGAGCAAGCCCGCCAAGACAATGCCGAGTTAGATGCCTCGCTGCTGGCCGCGAAGGCCGACGTCAATGCCAACAAAACCACCTCACAACAGAAACGCAGCGAAGCTAAGCGCCTCGATGCCCTGTATGCCACCCATGGTGTATCGCAGCAGCAAAGGGATCAGGCCGATAGTGATGCCGCCGCCGCGGAAGCCAATTTGCTCGCCGCTAATGCGCGTTTAGAAAAACTTAAGGTGAGCCGTGGCAGTTATGGCGAAGAGAATCTTAAGGTGCGTCAGGCACAAAATCATCTTGCCCAAGCTGAACTCAATTTGTCTTACACCCAAATCCATGCTGATCAGGACGGGATAGTGACTAACCTGCAGTTAGAAGTCGGGAGTTTTGCGACTGTGGGGCAACCTCTGTTAGCCGTGGTATCGGATAAGATTGATATTATTGCTGATTTTCGCGAAAAGAGTTTGCGTGGCGTCAATGCTTCATCTACCGCTTTGATTGCGTTTGATGGCGAACCCGGCCGTTTATATCGGGCGACGGTGAGCAGTGTCGATGCGGGCGTGAGTGCGGGGCAATTCGATGCCAATGGCCGTTTAGCGGCGCCGCAGGAATCTGATCGTTGGGTGCGTGATGCCCAAAGATTGAGACTGCATTTGGAGTTAGATGGGATGGCGATGAACAGCTTGCCAGCCGGTGCGCGCGCGACCGTGCAACTGCTGCCTGAGAATAGCCTGTTTAGTCTGCTGGCTAAGGTGCAGATTAAAGTCATTAGCCTGCTGCACTATATTTATTAGCCTATTTACTAGCTTATTTATCAGCCTATTTACTAGCGTATTGACTCGCCTATCTACACGCACTTATTGCTGTTGACGGGTGAGCGATTCGCGGTTGGTGTGTATTTGCCGTGAGTCGCTTGAGTGAACACTTCAAAGCAACATAAGTGTGAATGCAGCATAAGCCAGCTAAACATCCCCCAATTTTACATATCGATAGAACAAGGCGACGAGCATGTTACTACGCCATAGCCCATTGACGGCCAACGATTTACGCCAGTGTTTACGGATTGCGACTGGCGCGACCATAGGTTTTACCCTGTGTAAAATGTTTGGTTGGAGCAATGGAGTCTTCTTCACTGTGACCCCCATGCTATTACTCGGACTCGTGCCTGTGATGAATGGCCACGCTATGCGTCAGTTATTGGCCTCATCTGCCATGGCGGGGTTAGAGGTTGGACTGCTCGGTGGTTTCTTCGGCAGCCATCCCGGCCTGATGACGCCCATCGTCTTCCTGTTATTTCTATACCGTTTTGCGGCCATGTCCCGCGGCAGTTTATTCCTCTTTGGCGCCAACGGAGTGCTCAGCCTTAGCATCATGCTGCACTTTGCAAGCTATCCCAATACCAATCTGAATGACTTAGTTTTCAGTAACTTTTGGGCGACGGCATTGTCGGTCGTTATTGCCTATGCTATGACGGCACTCTGGCCCGATGTGGAACCAAGGGCGGCTTACAAGCCAGGACCTAAGGCGCCACATCGAATGCGCCACGAAGCATTACTCGGCGCGACCATAGCGACCACATCGTTTCTGGTATTCCAAATATTTGATCTGCGGGATTCGATGTCAGCTCAGGCGACCACTCTTTTGCTATTGTTTCCCATGCATTGGAATGGCGCACTCGACTATGCCCGTAAGCGCGCTATAGGTACTTTGCTGGGCGTGTCGTTTGGGGTCGTTGTGCAGTTGGTACTCTATGACTGGTCAGGACTATTGATATTAATCGTCCCCTTGCTGTGGATTGGCTTGATGATCTTTAGCCAAGCCCATGTGCGAGAGGCAAGTGGCTCTGGCGTGGGTTTTGGCGCCATGACAACTTTAGGCATTCTGTTTGGCCAGTATCTGACCCCTGGCAACGATTTAATCTTTAGCGCCTTATATCGAGTGAGCAGCATTCTCACCGCCATCGTCGGCACGCTACTCCTGTGTTATTTGATACATAAGTTATTGAATCGTTTTGAATCGACGCGATTTGGTTATTGATTCTGGCTACTCGGGCTTGAAGACTTGCAGCTTACCCTTTCAAAGAGTAAGGTAAATTTATCCCATTTGGATTGAACGATAAATGAGCCTTAATGAACGCTAAGGCTCATTTATTGGCTGTTTTAAAAATGAGCGGCTGATTTAAAAATGGGTTCAGTGTATGAGTAGCTACATAAATAACAATAACCACCTATGCTTTAGAGCTTAACTCTCTTCAAGGATAGAACATGAAGATTAAAACATTCGTCATAGGCTTAACGCTATGCAGCGGCTATGCGGCCGCCTCCGTTGCGCCTTCTGGCAAACAATTGATGGAAATTATCCCCCAACCGGCACAGTTATGTGTGTCTTGTCATGGGGTAGAAGGTGAGGGCGTTGAACCAATCGGCCCTCGATTAGCGGGATTATCTAAACAATATATCTCGACCCAATTACAGCATTTCCAAGCGGGTGTGCGCCAAAACGCAACCATGATGCCGATGGCAATGACGTTACAAGGTGATGGGATTGAGCAAGTGGCAAACTACTTTTCTGCAAAGCCTGCCAATGAGGTCAAGCCCGTTATCCGCGGTGAACAGGTGGTTTTTAATGACGATACCGCCCGTTTAGCCTACCAAGGTGATTGGTCACGTGGTTTACCAGCCTGCGTGACCTGCCATGGTCCTTCGGGGTTAGGTGGCGGCTTATTTCCCCGTTTAGCCGGTCAGCAAGCGAGTTATATTAAAACTCAATTACTGGCATGGCAGTCGGGAATGCGCAAAGGTGATGTCGATGGCATTATGGCGAACGTAGCTAACAAGCTTACTGCCGCTGAGGTTGATGCCTTAGCGAACTACTTTGCTAATTTGAAATAAGGAGCTGGCCATGAAATATTCCGCAATGTTATTACTGGCCGCGATGGGGTCGTTAACCGTGCAGGCACAAGCCGAATCGGATCCGGTGCAAGAGCGCCCAGATAAACAAGCCCCGCTGCCTTCTTTCCCTAAGATACCGGATCAAACCTATCTTACTCCTAGACCTTTGAGTGCCATTCCTGAAGGCGCCTTTGGTGACAAAGTGCGTTTGGGTTATCAGCTATTTGTGAATACCCAACAGCTGCGTGATAAGTATGTGGGCAACGAACTTAACTGCACCAACTGCCATATGGATGCGGGCCGTAAAGCCAATGCTTCACCCCTATGGGGCGCGTATTTTGCTTATCCGGCCTATCGCAAAAAAGATAATAAGGTCAGTAGCTTTGAAGAACGCATCCAAGGCTGCTTTAACTATTCGATGAATGGTAAAGCCCCTGCATCGGGTAGCCCTGAGTTAGTGGCGCTTTCTGCCTATGCCTATTGGTTAGGCATGGGTGGCTTGATGGACGAAGCAAATATTAGCGGCCCAGTCCCTGAGCTTAGCGATGCCGAGTTAGTCAAAGGTGCTAAACGGGAAGACTTCCCGCTACCTGAGATATTAGCCAAGGCGATGACAGTTGAGCAGCGTGCCAACTTGCCGGGTCGTGGTTATCCTGAGATCCCAAAACCCGAACAAGCCTATTCACCTGAACGGGGTAAAGAGGTCTATGTCGCCCATTGCCAAACTTGCCACAGTGTTGATGGCCAAGGTCAAGCGATTGCAGGCGTGTATGCGCTGCCACCGCTGTGGGGACCTAAGAGTTACAACTGGGGGGCGGGAATGCACAGGGTCAATACTGCTGCATTCTTCATCCATGAAAACATGCCTTTTGGTAAGAGTATGCAGTTAACTAACCAACAGGCTTGGGACGTTGCAGCTTATATCAATTCCCACGAGCGTCCACAGGACCCACGTAGCAAAGGTGATGTGAAGCAAGCGCAGGAGAAATATCATAATGACAGCGATTACTATGGTGTCGAGGTCGATGGCAAAGTGTTAGGCACTGAGTCCTATCCCATTTTTCCTAAGAAGTCATAGTTGAGCGGCTTTGATTCAGTGCTCGCTTGATGAAATAAAGCGAGTGAATAAGTTGGACAGAAAAGCCAGCAAGCATTTAGCTTTGCTGGCTTTTTTATTGGTCAAACATATGTTGGTCAATTGTACTGAGTCATCTTTGATTTAAGTACTTGGGATCTTCGTGTTTGCAGGTATCAATGTATAGGTGAGTCATGGCATTCGCTCGTCGACTCGCAGCCAGTCCATCCTTGGATGCTCGACCGCCCGTCTGATGTGAAAGGATTCACAAATGCCGTGATGGCATGGATGCCAAAAAGCGGCCATGGGGCGGGCGTCTTGTATAGATCAATACGGCCTTACGGCCGAGGTGAATCAAGGTCGTGGGG
>NZ_VXCT01000072.1:0-23717 GCF_052850535.1 Shewanella sp. 1180_01 | reverse complement strand
AAAAGCCAGCTGTTTTTTATCCGTTTAAGCAACTTGTTATACCTATTCTTCCTCGTAACTCTCATCTATTTCTCGTGCAATACTTTCGAAGCTTTTGTGATTTTCTTGCAGGTAGTACAAGTAAATTCTGGCGTCATACTCAGAAAAATCATTAGTATTTGAGTTGGTCAAATAATCTTTTACTCGCTCAATGCCATGAAAATATTCATCAAGCTCGTACTTAGTATTTTCAGTAAGCTCGTTTCTTTCTTGCAGTGCACCTTGAAACTCATTATATGTTTTTTCAATCGACTCAAGCATTTTAAAACCAAAGGAGACATTTGAGCTCGAAGGCGAGTAAATAGCTTGTCCTACTTTCTCAAACATATATCTCATTGCTGAGTGAAGGATGTCTACTAGCGGTTTTTCCATAAATTTAGCCTTATGCTTTTCGTCAATTTCTCGAAGCCTTTCATTAATTGATAGATATGCTGTATTGATGCCCATCAGCTGTGTTTCTGCAATTTCCGAAAAATCTACGTCGATGAACTCACTTTTACCCTCGTCGTAGAAACGAGCAAGGGTGAAACCACCTTTGCTCATAGAAATACGAGATATGTGATTAAAGTACGTTGTTCTCTTTACTTGATTCTTTGTTGGGTGACCTATTGAGGCATTTCTAACTGCTCTAATACCTTTTAATTCTTCTGACAGTTCATATGGTACATCAAATGCTTCTGATAAATGATTCATTGCATCTTGCTGTATAAATAACGCTTGTAGTAGCCCGTATGTATAGATATACGATAATCCAGTTTCCTCAGGATATTCCGATTTAAAGTAGCTTTGCAATGCCAAGCCAGTGTCACCAAGGGTATCCAATGAACTACATATTTGATTCCAGTTATCTAACTCTGAAATCAAAACCTTCTGATATCTATGAGTATTTATATGCTCACGTACCTGTTTTTCGATATCGAAGAATATGATAAGACTTTCTTCAATTTTGCTCATCTATCGCAAATCCTTTCAATAGGTATAGCGCCTTAAAAACTGGCGAAAAATTGTGGGCTAAACTTGAGCGTAGCGAAAATAGACTGCGGTTTTTAGTCTAATTAATCAAATTGTTATATACCTTTGATTAATGACTTCCAATCTACGTATTTACCTATGTTTTTGAGGTTAGAATCGTCAATATGACGACCTTTTAACTCATTACGACAATCATCGACGTATGAGCAAATAGTTTGGTAGATTTCTGCGTTTGTTGCCTCTTTGTAAAACGAATTCTCAGGAGCTAATTTATGAGTTACATATTTGAACTGCTTAGTTCTCGATTTAACAAACCGTTTTTTATCATCTTGCCAATATTCGCCTCTAATTTGTGAACCTAAAATATGTAGTTTAATAAAACCTATTATTTCATTATATTCCCAAGCCCCACCATAATTTTTATGTATTGCATTTTTATAAATACTTAAATAATCTGGATTATCTTCACAATACTTCCTTTTAAATTCAGCATCAGAACCACCAAAGATCCTATTTTCAGTAAATACACTTCTCTGTTCGTAATATACTTCACGTTTAATTCTATAAACAGGGATTGTCATTAAATCAATTTGATACATTCAGACTCTCAGTTACGAATTAGGTGTATAACGCCTTGCTCACCGGAAAAGTAGGAGCGCCTGCGAGTAATTTTCCGAGTGCAGCAACTTGTTAAATACAGCCTGCACGGAGTTAAGTTGTGGATTCTTTTTTCTCTGTAAGATTCTTTCTGAGAACTGATGAAAAGTCGACCATTTGTTTGTGTAGATCCATTCCATGTTTTTTGGAGTCTCCTGGACTATTAGCTTCTAAGAACGATTGCAATGAGCTATGGGATGTTTCAAAAAATTGATTAGCAAAGTTCTCAGGGAAATAGTCACTAAACTCAACAATCTTATTTAGTAGAGTTTGAATTTTTGCTGCTTCTGTTTCTTTTGTTGTTTCATCAGCTCCAATTAGGCTGGAAACCATGGTAGTACTGTATCTTTTAACACTATCTGTAGCATCTAAAACTAAAGGTTTCAATTCAGACAATTCAGACGTCTTTCTTTGATTAATCATCTGCGCCTTAATTTGTTCAGCTTTAGTTGCAGATTTAGATGATTTCACCGCTTCTTTCCAAGCCCATATTGCACCACCAATTGACGCAACTGAACCAATGATCGAAAGCCAATCCATTTTATGCTCCCAATATCTGATCAATCTGATCCATTGAAAGTCTCATTTGATTAGGAGTCCCAAAGCTTTTCCAAACCTCTAACATGCGGCGATAACGATCCATTGTAGGCATGTGACTATTAAAATCACTGTACTCTTTGCCGTACAAAAGCTCTTGAAATCTATCAAGCTCTATTACAAAGTAACTTGCGTAGGAAAGCTGACTTGATTCGTTATTGCCGTCAAAACCTCTAAATTTCAACCGATCATCATCAACTTCTTTCTTGCCTGTAGCATCCATATAAGACCATGCAAAGGCTCTATGCATTTCTAGAATATCGATAACTTCCTGACATTCTACTTCCGACATTTCTTCATATAGATGTTCAAATATCCAACGATAATGAAGCTTATAGCCTTCCTGAACAGCTTTTCGATGCTTTGCATAGTAATCAGCTTCTTCTGGATAGAGCTTTTCTAGTATTAAAAACTGATTTATTAAATTCAGCCGTTCTAGTTTGGATAGTTCCATCTGATTTCCTTTAGGCATTTAACGTCTTAGTATTCATGCGTTGAGCTGGTTGTAGGGCATAAATCGCTTGAACGTCTTATTAATGCGCACATAGTTAACTAATTGTATTCAATTAACTTATCAGCTTTGCATCAAATACACCATCAAGAAAAATGTATATGCGCGTTTTCCAAACCTACTAACTAATTTGTGTGAATTATATACAAATGATTTTAAAGGGTTTTGTTAGTTTTAGGCTGGGAAAACGCGCAAAACTACTTAAATTTGAATATGACTGTTTACCAATCCAGATCCGCTCACTCATGAAGAAGATCTAAAAGCAGGGTTAATAGATAAGAATTTGTAGGGCAAGTAGTTCGCCTGTTTTCGATTCACTAAACGAGTGCTAGCAAGTTTTGGGGCAGAAATGGCTTAGGATGATCGCTCTAACACTTACCTAGCCAAAACCTAGTTCACTTATGGTATGCCCAATAGCTACCGAGTAACCTAACAGCATCAAAAGACCACGTAGCTTTAGTGTTGCAACAAAGCCCTTGCGGCTAAAGATTTTAACGACAAGGTGATGCTGGGAACAAAAATCAACAATAGATAAATTGCTTAGCTTGTGAAGTTCTATGAGCTCAAGCTATTTTTCTAGTATCTTATTTTTACGCGAGGCCGTCTCAGTTACTCGGAAAGTATTGGTAACAATGACTCTACTCACTAACCCCAACAAGGGTTAGGAGTAGATAACCACTCGCTTACACTACAATTGACACTGGGGACCCTAAATGGATAGCCCTTGCAATTCAACAAAGCCCTAACTTCAGCCATACTTGATGAGTTACATTTTAAATACATCATATATAAAATATTATGTTTTAAATACCGATCACATTAATTATTCTTTTAATTTAGCTAAAAGTATTTCCAGTTTTTTATTAAGATCACCGTAAATATCAGGATCTGTATTAAAATAATCAAGTTTGTCTTTTAAAAAATCAACTGCGATAGTAGATGATTTAATTAGACCTTGGCTATCAATAGAATTACTTAGTAGCTTTTCTAAAAGTAAAGTTGTAAATGTATCAGCTACTTCCGCCCTGTAAAACTCTTCATGTTCATATGTCATAACAAAATCAATGAAAAAAATAAAGTACTGATTAAACAATACATCGGGCATATGCCTAAGTTCATCACAACGCTCGATAACGTTATTGGAAAAATCTTTGGCAATATCTTCTTTTCTTCTATTAAAAAATGTTTTTTTTGCACAAACCAAGTCAAAGTTAGATGCATCTTTTTTTATTAAATCATCCCACATTTTTTCCGACACAACCATGTAAACCTCCAATTACAATAAATTTATTAATAGTGAGATTATAAGCCATCTCACTATTGTTAATCACAATACCTACAAAATGTCTTTAGCTAAACAAGCTAACTTAACAATACCTTTTGATTTCTTACAAATTGTATCGGTCCCCCTATCTCTATTTCCATTTTTATATCTATCTTTTACTTCCCTATGTTGCCGTAGATTATCAGCAGTTTTCTGATATTTTTCAGACCGATTCTTAATGTCCTGAATTTTTTTATCATGACGCCCAGGCTGGTATTTATTATCCCATTCATGATAATCTTTAGCTAATTTATCATAATACTTAGCAAGTCTTTTATTATAATCCTCATTAGTCTCTCCATTTCGTTGTGGAGGAGTATTTTTAGAACGTTTTTTTATATCTTCATATTCTTCTTGTTTTTTCTTCTCTACATCATCTTTATCATTGCCCTTTGATGAAGCTGCACCACCACCTCCAACTTCGCCACCACCAGAGTAACCACTTCCACCAAATCCAAATCCACCAAATCCACCAAATCCACTACCGCCACCACAAGAAAGTGAATAGGAGGCACATTTATAATGTATACCAATTCTTTCAATTGCATTAAGGATATAGTTTTGATAAAAATCTGTTGGTTTAAAATTATTTATTGACTCAGAATTTTTACAATCTTCAATTTTAGTCCAAGCTAATTTTTGATTTTCATCAATTATAGGAACTTCATCTATTGAATCATAACTTGCTTTGTATATTATTCCGTTAAATGTTACCGTTTCACCTTGGTTGTAATATTGATTTTCATACCAAATTTTAGGACAGACAGCAGGTTCGCTTACCCTGTCATAATTTAAAAGGTAATGATATGCGGCACCAAAATCAACCAGACCATACCCGTAAGAGTTTGAAGGGTATTCATATTTTAATTTATTAGTGGTATTTTCTAACGATTCTAGGACTTCTAACCTTGTTGCATCAGGAAAGTTAGACCATAACTTAGCTAATCCTGCTGCCATAATAGCGGCTGATTGCGATGTTCCAGTTAAAGGTAAGTAGCTATTTTTTAAACTTTTTACTTTTACAAGTCCCTCTTTAAAAAAGTGTATTTCTTCCTTACTTAAACCGGGAAGGAGAATAGTTGGCAAAGTAACATTAATATCAATACCATATAACCAAGTGTTGTAGCCTTCAAATTCAGCTTTATCCACAACACTCAAAAAATCATATGTTATAACAAAAGCTTTGCCATCATTGGCTTTACAAATTTCTAAAGCTTCATTTATAGATTCTTTTGAATGATAGCTTAGTTCTCTTTTCTTTATTTGCTCATAAACAATATCAAGGGGTAATTCATAATAACAAGATGACTCAGATGGTAAATGAGAAGGATATTCAACATCCCCTTTATCTAACTGACTATACTCAAAAGAGTAGATACCATTTTCGGCTTCAAAAAATATATCTTCAACCACAACTTTTTCATGATTTACGGTTGATACAATATCAACACCAGGAGCAACAAAAGTGACTCCATCATACACAGGAGAGAAGTCAGCCAATTCACCGTTAATATTTACAGCACCTACTGATATGACATTGCGGTAAGCAGCAGGAAAAGCAGGTGAATCATAGCCAGTACCACTGCCATGATTCCCCGCAGCAGCAACAAATACTATATCATTTTCATATGTAAAACGATCTATAACATCTCTTAGATCTTTTGAGTAGAAGTCACCACTTAGGGACATATTTATAATTTTGGCCCCATTTCCTGCACATGATTCAATCGCATTAATTAGTGCTAGGTCACTGATCTTAGAATGATGAGCATTACTAGTATTTACAAGTTTTTCAACATGAATGTTAATAAGTTCATTATCTATGGCTCCAGTCACACCTTTATTATTTTTAATTGCGCTAATAATGCCGGCAACATGAGTCCCATGTCCAACCGAATCTTTATTCCACTCTCCAGAGTAATTGCTCTCATAGCCGTTAAAACTGGACTGTTGTAAGTCAGGGTGGCTTGTCTGAACTCCGGAATCAATGATGCAGACATCAATAATATTTTCTTTAGGTTGAGGTATTTCATCTAAACCTATTTGTTTTATCCAATAAGGGGTTATTTCTACATATTCTAATTCATTTGAAGATGTATTGAACTCATTTACATCCGACAAGTATTGTTTGCTTTTAACCTCATAATATAAGTCACTATTATTTATATTATCCTGAAAAGCATATGAGGAGATATTATGCTCCTCTAGAGCCCCTTGAGCTGGTAAGCTAAGGAGGCCTGCTATAACAATAAGTAAATTTTTATTCATTTTACATCCTGTAAGTTCAGTTATTACATAAATTGCTGGAAGGGTACAGCCTCTTACGAGTACAAGGGCGGGATGGAATTCCACTCTGTTAAATCAAGTAACAAAAGCAATTGTCGCTCACGAAGCACACAATTCATGAGTAAGCAACACTCAGCTTCACTCTAGGCATGAATACTTTTGATTCTAAGAGCTAGCATTTTACGCTAATTGTTCATTTTTTAGGTTAGTACGATCTCGCCCCGCACAATTATACATACAATGATACAAATGATACAAATGATACAAATGATACAAATGATACAAATGATACAAATGATACAAATGATACAAATGATACAAATGATACTCTTTAATATTGTTGTTCTGTCACAAGTGTTTTGTTGTAGCACTAAAGCTACGTGGTCTTTTGATATGGTTAGGCGACTCGGTAGCTATTGGGCATACCCCAAGCAAACTAGCCATATCCCATTGCCAATTGGTTCGCTATATATTGATTTTAAACCCTACTCGCACTAGCATCATAAACCACACCCTAAAAACACCAAATGAGGCAAAATGTTTATTCGGGCCTACCTGCGTGCATCAACAGATGAACAAGATGCCAATCGAGCCAAAAATGAGTTGGTTCAGTTTTCAGAAAATAAAAATATTCGTATAGCCAGTTTTTATACCGAGACGCAATCAGGGGCGAAAATTGAACGACCTGAACTTGGGCGCTTGATCATGGACTCTCACCCTGGCGATGTTTTACTCATTGAAAAAGTCGATAGGTTGTCTCGCCTCCCCTTCGAACAATGGAAGATCTTAAAAACTAAGTTGGTAAAAGCCAATATTCATATTGTCGTTGTTGACCAGCCAATGACACATGGGATCTTAAGTGGCACAGAAGAACATACCATGATCGCAAAGGTACTGACGGAGTTCATGATTGATTTGGCCGCAGCAATGGCCAGAGATGATTACGAGACAAGAAGAAAGCGACAGGCTCAAGGCATCGAAAAGGCCAAAACCTTAGGCAAATACCTTGGGCGTCAGCCAGACCATGGATTAAGGCAAAATATTCGGTTACTACTCGATGAAGGGAAAAGCTGGTCACAAGTGCAGAGTCTGCTTAAATGCAGTCGTTCTACCATTGCCAAAGCAGCTAAGTTGAATGAGCTAAAAAACGATGAATCAATTCTCTAAAGATTTGATTCACTCTAAGGCAAAAAAAAGCCCCGTTGGAAGGAAGATACGGGGCGAAATGGGTCTGTTTTAAGGCTCGCGTGAATCAGTCTATCCTAGAGTGATTCACTGGCTCACTTTTGCACATCTTCAAGGCGAAATCTCACGCTTCTAGCGCCAGGTGATAGTGTGACTGGAGAAGGAAAAGAACCATTTTTCACATAACGGCGAATGGTTGCCTGAGATAGTTGCGTTAGTTTGCAAACTTCTTGATAGCTTAATAGCTTAATAGCTGACTTGATTGTTTTTGCTCGGTCATAACTACTCCTGACAGTTAATGAATAATCAAGGAATAGTTTGCAGGGTGAGCAACGCAAAGGCGCGCGGTGCTCAGGCCCATTTTGGGCAGTTTGGCGTGAAAATAAGCCCGTCAAATTCGTGGTTTAGTATTACAGATGCAGATAATGAGGCGGTAATGCAGTCCTTTTTTCGTAGGCTACGTTAACATTTTGCACAAGTATCGATTAACTGCCCCATTTTCACATGTGAAAGTGAGACGCTTATTGCGTAGTAAACCACATTTTTAAATTATTAAGCCACTGTCCACCATTCTAAAAATTTGGTTTCAACTCAAATAAGTTGAGAAAAATCATAATAGTGATAGGGTATGCAACTGTGATAATTCCCCAAATTTTAGGGTTAAAAAATACCGTGGAGAAAGCATGATTCGCTGCCATCTAGCCCGTTTAATGGGCGAGAGAAAAATGCGCATTAGCGACGTGATGCGAGAAACCGGCCTAAGCCGTACCACCGTCACGCTACTTTACAAAGAAACCGCGCTCAAGGTGGACTTAGAAGCGCTCGATAAGCTATGCGATTTATTTAACTGCCCATTGAGCGACATATTGGAAAAAATGCCAAGCGATAGACAGGGCTAAAAATTATCAAGGAGTGACGACATGTCGTCAGAAGCAGATACCAGAGCAAACTACATCGATCCAGCGTTAAAAGCCGCACATTGGCAACCGGGCAACATCATTCGGGAACATTACTTTACCGATGGCCGTAAGCTTGCTGGCGGTGTCCGTGGTCGTCGTTGCTTCGTCGATTATCTGCTCCACAAAGACAATCGTTACCTTGCAGTTGTTGAAGCAAAAAAAGAATCTGAACATCCAACCAAAGGTCTTCAACAAGCCATAGACTATGCTAAGAAGCTACTCGTTCGTTTTGTCTATTCAAGCAACGGCAAACAAACCTATGAGTTCGATTTAGAAACTGGCAAAGGCAACTACATCGAGTTTTACCCAACACCACAAGAGCTTGAAAACCGCTACGCGGGTGTTAATTCAGATCTAGGCCAACAACTTCGTAATGTGCCTTTCCATCTAGAAGGTGCAATGCAGCCGCGCTATTACCAAGAGTTAGCGGTACATGCTGCCACAGATGCTATTGGTAAAGGTAAGACGCGGGTGCTGTTAACGCTTGCTACGGGCACAGGCAAAACTTTTATTGCTTTTCAAATCATCCATAAATTGTTCCAGTCACGTTGGAACAAAGAATCTCCGGGCACACGTAGGCCACGAATTTTGTTTTTAGCTGATCGCAATATTTTGGCAGATCAAGCCATCAATACCTTTAATCCGTACGAAAAAGATCTAATTAAAATTAATGGGGAAGAGGTACGCAAGCGTGGCGGTGTAGTGCCAACCAATGCGCATATCTTTTTTGCTATCTACCAAGCCATTGCTGAGCGTGAAAATATTGAAGGCTACTACAAAGCATATCCAAGTGATTTCTTTGACCTTGTAATGATTGACGAGTGTCACCGTGGCAGTGCTAATGAGACAGGCTCTTGGCGAGCCATACTCGATCATTTTGGCAGTGCGGTACATATCGGCCTAACAGCTACACCAAAACGTGAAGCCAACGTGGATACCTATGATTACTTTGGAACACCAGCATTTGAATACTCATTAAAAGATGGCATCAACGATGGCTTTTTAACGCCATATCGAGTTAAGCGGGTACGTACTAACTTAGATGAACTGGTGCTAACCAAAGATGACCAAGTAATCGAAGGAGAGTCTGGGCAAGACGTTTATCAGGTAGAAGATTACGACAAAAAAATCACTGTTGATGAGCGTACAGAGCTGGTCGCAAAAGCCATTTTGGACAATATCAATCCACTAGAAAAAACCATCGTCTTTTGCGAAAACCAAAATCATGCACTGACCATGCGTGACATGATCAACAAACACAAAAAGCTGAAAGATCCCCATTACTGTGTGCGTGTAACCAGTGACGAAGGTAAAGTTGGCCGCGAGCTACTGGAAAAATTCCAAGATAACGATAAAGACATCCCCACCATCATTACCTCATCACAAATGTTAACCACTGGGGTAGATGCCCGTAACGTGCGTAATGTAGTGCTGGATAGAACCGTTGGCTCAATGGTGGAGTTTAAACAAATTGTCGGTCGCGGAACCCGTGTTTTTGATGGCAAAGACTATTTCACCATTGTCGATTTTCGCGGTGCAACCAATAAGTTTTATGACAAAGATTGGGATGGAGAGCCTGAAGCACCAGAGCCAGGTGGCATTGGCGAGCCAACGTCGCCACCCTGCACGCCAGAACCACCCGGAGGAGCAGATGGCCCAGAGCCTGAGCCGGGTGAACCAAAGCTACGGTTAAAAGTGAAACTAAGCAAACATCGTGAACTCAAAGTGATTGATGTTGAAACCCGTTATATCGATGAAAACGGTAAACCACTCACAGTGCAAGAATTTGTTGAGCGTCTAATTAGTCAATTACCAGGGTTATTCAAGTCGGTGGAAGAGCTAACAACAATTTGGTCTGACCCAGACGAACGTGAAACCTTACTCAGTAAACTCGTACAAGCTGGCTTTGATAAAGATCAGCTCGCCACACTACGACGCATGTTTGAAGCAGAAGAGTGCGATATCTTCGATCTGCTGGCTTTTTTAGCCTTCGAACAGCCCATGGCAACCCGTAAAGCTCGTGCCGATCAAGTTCGTACTAACAGCGCTTTCTTTAAACAATATCAGCAAGAAAAGGCACAGCAGTTTTTGCACTTTGTGCTTAACCGATATGAGCAAACCGGCAGCACGGAGTTATCACGCGAGCGCTTGCCTGCACTTATTGAGCTATCGGGGTTGGGCACAGTGAAAGACGCCTCAACAGCATTCGGTGGAAAACCAGCCTATTTGCTGGCGGCTTTTAAACAATTACAACAACAGCTATATCACGTGAATTGAAATGGAATTAACACTCGCACCTAACCCGCTTTACGATCAGCCGCAAAGCTTACATATCAACAAAGTAGCTACTTTGATTGGTGAAAATGGCAGCGGCAAATCCAGTATTTTACATTCAATCTTTAAGAAACAGATTGAAGAGCCTAGTGGCACGCTTCAGCTGATCTGTGCTACTTCAGGACAAAATGAAAACTTCTCTACCTTTTTTGAACGAAGATTAACCTCTTTACGAGCTAGGAAAGACATAAGTGACATTGATTTTTCTAGCCTTTTCTTTACTCAGAAAGATGTTCGATTCCTTACGTTTCTCGCCTACACATTCAAGAACAGCGGCTTAGTTTTCAATTTTGTAAACAACCACAAGGCATTTAAGGATCAAGTTTCAGTTAAATTGAGACTGAAACTATCTGTTCCTGATACTTATATAAAAAATGTACAACAAGACCAGATAGCTGAAGCTAAAGACTATGAACATCCGTCGATAAGAAAAAGACCTTTTAATCAGCGACTTGAGACCTTTCTTGAAAAGATAGAAACACTTCCAGACCTTGATGCTCTGCTAGAAACAGGTAAAGGCTTAAAGTCAACCGAGGTAGAAGTAACTAATGAACAATTTTTTGATGTTTTTGATGGCTCTAGAGTTGATGCCACAAAATTTCTAATCGAAGGCTCATACAACGAATATTTCTTTTCAGCTTCTGAAGTATTGCTTTACCTAACTGATAATATTGAATTTTCATTGCTCAGTGATGGAGAGTATCAGTTTCTATTCGTAGCTTCACTAATTGATCTTTTTGATAGCACTTCTTCTCTCTTTATGTTTGATGAAGTTGACTCACACCTGCACCATAAAAACGTTGAGCTCCTTTGGGACATCCTAAGCAAAACTAAGGGTAAGGTCCTAACCACCACTCATTTGGTCGACTCAATCGCTGAGAATGACTTCGAATCATTGTTTTTGGTTGAAAATGGGCAGATAAAAAATGAGCAAAAGTCTCAAAAGTTATTGGAAAGATTGAAGGTTTTATCCAAAAGTAAGGTCGTCGAGTTAGAAATAGCCTCCAAATTGAACAACATTTGCTTGATTGATTACTACAACGATTGGAAGATTTTTGAGTTATTAGTAAAGCAGAAAGGGCTTGACTGGACGCCTCTGTCCTCAATAAATCCTATCGCCAAATCATCTGGTTACAGTTCAGCGGCGGACAGCTTTGGTGCGTCCAAGATCAAGTGGCTGAATGAGTTGAGAGATATGAAAGACTATATCAGGGCATGCAAAGCTGAGAAATATGGCAAAACGCCTGCGCTGCATGACCGCAAAGCAACCAACGTCTTTTTGGTATGCGATCGTGATGAACTGCCAGAAGCTAACATTCACGCACAAAGCGGTGTCAAGGTAGTTGGAGTTGATTACCCTGACAAATTTGACTTAGGTTTGCCTTGTCCAGAGAGAATAAACTGCCATTTGCTGACTTGGAAACGCCGCGAAATCAAAAACTATCTGCTGTCACACTCAGCTCTACAGCACCATGGTGTTTTAGATCAAATTAATAATGCTGAGATGTTAAGAGCGCCATGTTATTTACAACCAAACAATCCAAGTGATAACGACGATATTCGGCGATTGAATGCCAAAAGTGTCATTGACCCTCTGCTCAATACCGAGGGTATAGGGCTCGATACTGACAAGCTCCAAGCCTATATCGACCTGATCCCGCCAGAAGAAATCAGCGAAGATATCACCAATATGTACAATTTTATTATCGGAAAACTATAAGCCATGTCATTACAACAAAAGATTGACCGAATTACCGACATACTGCGCCGCGACGATGGCATTAGTGGTGCTATGCACTATACCGAGCAAACCTCGTGGGTACTGTTCTTAAAGTTTTTGGATGATTATGAATCTGAAAAAGAAGATGAAGCGGTACTGTCAGGTAAAGATTATCAACCGGTGTTAGATGAAGAACATCGTTGGTCAAATTGGGCCTGCCCGAAAAACGTCGATGGCAGGCTAGACATTAACAAAGTTCGCACGGGCGATGACTTAACCGATTATGTGAATAAAGAGTTGTTTCCATACTTAAAGAGCTTTGCCAATGCCGCCGTTACCGGTTCAGACCCTAAATCATTCGCCTATAAAATTGGTGCCATCTTCCAGTATTTAGACAACAAGGTCGCCTCTGGCCATACCTTGCGTGAAGTGCTGGATATTATCGACACACTGAATTTCCAGTCCAGTGATGAAATGTTTGAGCTCTCGTTGGTTTATGAAGGTTTATTGCAAAACATGGGCGATGCCGGTGGTTATGCGGGTGAGTTTTACACCCCGCGCCCAGTAGTACGCGCCATGATCAAGGCCATAGACCCGCAGGCCGGGCAAACCATTTACGATGCCGCGGCTGGCTCGTGTGGATTCCTAGTCGAAGCCTTTGACCACTTAAAAGCAAAAAAGAGTGCGCTTTCTACTGAGCAATGGGACTTTATCCAGCGCGATACTTTCTTTGGCTTTGAAAAAACCTCGCTGGCTTATGTCATGGGTATGATGAACATGATTCTGCATGGCATCGAGTCACCCAACTTGTTCCGTGGTAATACCCTTACTCAGAATATCCGCGATATTCAGGAAAAAGACCGTTACGACATTATTCTGGCTAACCCGCCATTTGGTGGAAAAGAAAAAGATCAGATCCAACAGAATTTCCCCATTAAAGCGAATGCCACCGAATTGCTGTTTTTGCAGCACTTTATGAAAACTCTGAAAAGTGGCGGTAAAGCAGCCATCGTAGTGCCAGAAGGCGTGTTATTCCAAACCAGCAGCGCCTTCAAACAGGTTAAACAAGAACTGCTGGAAAACTTTAACCTGCACACCATTTTAAGCCTACCCGCTGGGGTATTTTTGCCATATTCGGGCGTAAAAACAAACGTATTGTTTTTTGAGCGCAGCGGTGGCACCAGCGATGTTTGGTATTACGAATGTGAGCCTGAGCAAAAGCTCACCAAAAACAAACCGATCACTGATGATCACTTAAAAGAGTTTGTTGAGCTTTATAACAGCCGCGCAACCACCGATCGCTCATGGACGGAATCGGCAAGTAAATTAGCTGAAGACTATGACCTATCCGCGAAAAACCCAGCCAAACAAAAAGATGCCGAGCATTTAGCACCAAGCGATATCCTTAAGCAGATCCGCATCAAAGAAAAACTGGTGTCAGGCCTGTTGGATGAAATTGAAAACCTGTTGGCGGAGAAATAAGCATGGAGCAAGTTTTGTATAAACTACCGGATGGGTGGGAGTGGCGAACCATTGAAGAAGCTGCGCAGATTGGAGCCGATAGGGGATTTGCTCCAACTCCAGATTCTGAAGGCAATGTCCCATTTATTGGAATGACAGACATTGATCAAGAAACGGGTCAAAAGAGCACCTACGAACTACGAAACTTTGATGACGTAAAAAAGGGATACACAAAATTTCAACGTAATGCGGTACTGTTTGCCAAAATCACACCATGTACAGAGAATAACAAAACAGCCTTAATCGCCAATGTTGAGGGTGGCTTCGCAACAACAGAAGTTTTTCCAATTCATGCATTGGATAGTGTTGAACCAAAATATTTATTGCACTTCTTTAGGTCGCCATCGGTTCGCCGTTTTTTAATAGATCACATGGAAGGTGCAACTGGTCGACAGCGAGTACCTTTAAAGGCTTTAAAAAGTGTTAGCATTCCTGTTTGTGGGCTCAGAGAACAAAAACGCATCGTCGAAAAACTCGATGCACTGCTCACCCGCATCGACACCGCCATCGAGCATTTGCAGGAAAGCGTCACACTGAAAAAAAACCTTCTTCAATCAGCATTGGACGGGCAATTTGCTGTTATTGCCGAACGAATGACGATTGAATCGCTAGCTGAAGTAAAAGGTGGAAAGCGCTTACCAAAAGGCCAAAAACTAAGTGATGAAGAGACTGAGCACCCATATATTCGAGTGGCAGATTTTACAGATAAAGGAACGATAGATTTATCTGGTATCAAGTACATATCGAAAGAAATCCACGAACAAATCAAACGCTATGTGATTTCCAAGGACGACCTTTATATCAGTATTGCTGGGACTATCGGTAAGACAGGTTTCGTCCCCCCAGAACTAGACGGTGCAAACCTGACAGAAAACGCCGCTAAGTTGGTTATCAAAGATAAGCAACAACTAGATTTAAGCTATCTGTATCTGTTTACATTGACCTCTGATTTCTCTGCACAGGCAGGATTAGCGACCAAGACAGTTGCACAGCCTAAGTTGGCACTAACTCGTTTAAGCAAGATTGAAATCCCAAAGTGTTCGTTGGAAGAGCAGAAGTCATTGGTATCAACGATTGAAGCGTTGAAAAGTAAAATTCACGATGCGGAAGCAGTCCTTCTAGGGAAAATAGAAGACTTGAAAAGTTTAAAAGCATCAATTCTCGATTCCGCCTTTAAAGGCGAGCTCTAAGGAGGGAGTATGGCATTCGATACCACAGTTTTTGAACAAAAAGAGTTCAGAGAAGTAATCAACAAACTCGAAGAGTTGCTCTCACATTCAAAAGCGGTTTTGTTAGGTGCTGGGGCGAGTTTTTGTGCTGGGCTTCCATTAACAAACCAGCTAACAGCAAGAGCACTAAACAGTGACAAACTCTCCGCTGATTCAAAGGAAATATTGACTGCCATACAAAACTCTTTTGCTGGCGCAAATCCAGCTTCGCATATAGAAGACTACTTAAGCGAACTCGTAGATTGGCTTGCTATCACTGCTCGCCGAACAAATCGCAATGTAACGGCTAGTAGTGTATCTATTGGTGGTACTGAATATAGTAACGAGCAGCTATTGCAAGCGATAAACGAGATAAAACTCGCTATTTTTGACGTGATTAATGTTAGAGTAGATTCTGCTGTACATGAGCGTTTTGTTCAGGCTCTGCATCGACCAATGCGACCAGGCAAAGACAACCTTCCGAGCACCATCGATTATCTAGTGATGAACTACGACACGTTAATTGAAGACTCACTCGCACTATCACAATTGAGATATGCCGATGGTTTAGAAGGCGGTGTATCAGGATGGTGGAACCCTTCGACGTTTGAACAGAACAATCTTGATGCCAGAGTATTTAAGCTACATGGCTCCATCAATTGGGCTGAACATACTTCTTCATCAACACCATTGCGTATTGCTCCACATTTGAAGCGCAGTCAAGATCAAGCTGCAAAGATTATGATTTGGCCTGCATCGACTAAATACCGTGAAACTCAGCTCGACCCCTACGCAAATTTAATGCACAGAGCAAGAGCTGTTTTAAACCCGCTGGGTGGTAGCCAACGAGTTTTATTGATTGCAGGTTATAGTTTTGGCGATGCACATATCAACCTAGAAATCGAACGTGGTTTAAGGGCTTCAAATGGCAATTTAACCGTGATTGCGTTCACGAGCGACCCTGTACCTAGTGGCGCGCTGCAAACTTGGCATGAAGACAGCTCAATCAACGAACAAGTACTTATTTTTGCCGATAAAGGTTTTTATCACGCTGACGACAAGGCAACCTCAGAAAATAGCATTGAATGGTGGAAGTTTGAAAACCTAACCAAGATCCTTGAAGGAGGTATTTGATATGGATAACAAATACATAAAACCCATTGAGAATCTCTCTATCGGTAAAATTATTGAGGTAGATGGTTCGCGTATTATCGCCGAGCTCGACCCTACGATTTCAGACTTGTCCCGTGTATTTGCTGGTGAAAACTATCCGATTGGGCAGTTTGGCTCAATCATCAAAGTTCATTTTGGTCGCCGCTCTATTTATGGGTTAGTCAGTAGATTACGTATGAAGGCTGACTACCAACTAGAAAAGGGCTTGCCTGTTGCGTCTTCAGATGAGCGTATAATTGAGGCTGATTTGTTCGGTGAGGGGGAATGGCGTAGAAAAGGTGAAGATGAGTTTTCCCTTGAGTTTGAACGCGGTGTTGCTACTTATCCGCTACCGCAGCAAACCATTTACCTGACACCCAAATCAGAACTTAGGTTTATTTACGGAGCCGCCAAAGGTGCGGTTATTGAACTTGGTGAGCATGTTGGCTCAGGCGGTGCACCTTGTTACGCTGAGTTGAATGAATTGCTAGGCAAGCATACTGCTATTCTTGGCTCCACCGGTGCCGGTAAATCAGGCACAGTGGCGGCAGTGATTCACAGTATTCTCGAACGTGGTCAGATAGCCAATCATAAGTACTGGCACCCACAAATTATTATCCTTGATCCACATAATGAATACGGCAAAGCGTTCCCCAAACACCAGCGTTTATCGACCGATGAGGGTTCACTAAAACTACCGTATTGGTTACTTGATTTAGAAGAGTCATTGAGCTTGTTTATCGGCAAGACCGAGTTTGCAGCAACTTCACAATCAAATATTGTTAAAAATGCCCTAATAGCGGTTCGTGAGCAAGCGGCTGAGCAACTTGAGCTTGATAATAATCAGTTAACGGTTGACTCGCCGATCCCTTACATTATTGGAAGTACAGAAGGCTTAGATCATTTCGGATTCAAAGATGGAGCACGCTACGAAGAAGGATTAATCGGTGCCATCAACGCGCAGCGACCAGAAAACAAAGATAAAAAGCAGCATGAGGATTTTAGTCGAGTTATTCGAAAGATTGATTCATTGCTAAAAGATGGTCGACTCAAATTCATGATGGAAAGTTGGGATGGTGACAACGATCCGTTACCTACAATCGTCAATCAGTTCTTAACGCAGCAAACCACAGTGCAGATTGTTGACTTGTCTGGTGTACCCAATGAAGTAGCTGGGGTAGCTAGCGCTGCAATCGCAAGAATTGTGTTTCAACTTAAAGTCTGGCAAACCGAGGCTGAACGGCAAAATAGCCCAGTACTTTTGGTGTGTGAAGAAGCACACCGATATGTACCGAATCGTGGTGAGGCACAGTATGAAGCAGCGCAGTCTGCAATTCGTCGAATTGCGAAGGAAGGCCGAAAATATGGCGTTGGTCTGTTATTAGTTTCGCAAAGACCGAGTGAAGTTGAAGCAACAGTATTGTCGCAATGCAATTCATGGATTGTACTTCGAATTACCAATGATGCCGACCGCGAGCATGTTCGTAGTGTGCTACCTGATTCGATGTCCGGTTTAACCAAAATGCTTTCCGGTTTAAGACGTCAGGAGGCCATATTTGTCGGTCAAGCTGCAACGTTACCAACTAGAGTGATGATTCGCAGCTTATCTGATGACCAGTTGCCTCGCTCAAATGATGTTAATTTCGATAAAGGTTGGCAGCAACAGGCGATGACGATAGAGCAGATTGGTGCGGTGGTGACGAAGTGGCGCTATCAGAGTAAATAGTGTTTAACTTGGAATGGGCGAGTAGTTTTTAAGTACTACACTTGGTTGTATTAAAACCTCATATAAAGGTTTTTTATGATCATGCAATTTCCGGTTCCCTATCAAGATGAACTGTTATCAAGTGTATTGGCTCGTTTTATCTTACGGCAAGGAATAAATGCCGATAAGCAGGCACTAGAGGTACTGTTCGGCTCAAGGAATTTTGTTCCATCTTCGATATTTCAGGGGCATATCCAGCTTTTACTATCAAATGTTGGTCATATCTGGAATATATCTCCTGAGCAAGTTATTGATGATCATTCTTTGCTTGGTGTTTTTAAGCCCTTTATGGATGTAGTTAGGTGCGATGCACAAAAGCAAGAGCTGATTGTTGGTAATAAGAACCAAAGCCTGACAAGTATTGGGATCAACGCATCTAAGCTTATCTGGCCGCAGCGTTTTCGATATTGTCCTGTTTGCCTAAAAAAACCAAATCAGCCAAGTTGAAACTAAAAAAGTTGGGTGCTCAAGGTCTGTATCATAACAATCCAAAACTAGGCAGGGATTCGGAACCCCTGCCTAGGCTTGCTAGTCTCTTACTTGGGGTCAGTTTGGATATCGAAAATCATTGTACGTTAAGGCTAATTTTTAACCAGCCCTGTCCATTCACCAGTGTGTGATAGCATGTATTCTCAACAACCATCAGGGAAAGATTATGAGAGCCAGTATTCGAGCGAAGATTGTGAAGGTATGTGAAGCTAAGATAGCGGCAAAAGGGGATGATGTTGGGGTCGCTTCAGAAAACGGAAAAAATCGTACGCTAAGCCTGTGCCGAGGCTGGCACCCAGCGGTACAACGTAGGAACGGACACGCCAAGGTTCTTGGCCACGTCCTTGGCAGGCACGCCGCTGGCCAGCAGCTTCTTGGCGGATTCGATCTTGCTCTCGGTCATCTTGGGCTTGCGTCCAGCCTTTCGACCAAGCTGCCGGGCGACATCCAACCCGGCGCGGGTGCGCTCGATGATTAGCTCACGCTCCATTTCGGCGAGGCTGGCCATAACGTGGAAGAAGAACCGGCCAGAGGGCGTGCCGGTGTCGATGGCATCGGTCAGGCTCTTGAACTGGATGCCCTGCTTGTGCAGTTCGCCGACCAGATCGACCAATTGTTTGACGCTGCGCCCCAAGCGGTCCAGTTTCCACACCACCAAGGTGTCACCTTCGCGCAGAATTTCTTGCGCCTTGGCTAAGCCGGGGCGATCAGCACGTGTGCCGCTCACCTTGTCTTCAAAGACTTTCTGGCACCCGGCCTTGGTCAAGGCTTCGCGCTGCAACTCAAGATTTTGATCCTGCGTTGAGACACGAGCGTAGCCGATCAGCATATCGTGTGGTCTTCACCCAACGTCGAACCGCCTATTGGGGCCATATCATTGCCACCATTTGGCAGAAGCTGGGAGCGGGCTGTTCGCCGATGGCCTGACGCACCATCATCTTTTGAAAGCCGGCATAGGCCATTGAATTGGACTCAATTTCGGCTAGATGGGTGTTGAAATAGTCCTGGGCGCTCATGCCAGTGTTTTCTGGCATTGGATTTGGCATGTTCGGAGATTGGGCGACAAAATTCGCTAGGCGCATCTCTGTTTCGGCGGAGGGCGAGGAGGCCGGATATTCGCGCCAAAAAGCGACCATGATCTGGTTTGCTTGATATTCGGCCTGCCAACGATTCAATGGCCTTTGCGCTATCTCTTGCAGCCAATGACCGAGCTCGTGTGCCACCAGAAGGTTATTGAATACCTCGATGTATTGTTCACGCCCGGACAAGCCAAGAGTTCCGATGGCAGCAAAGCGATCCATAGCAGCACGACGCGGCGGCGGGAGCACCTCATAGGGGACGAGGATGATGGCGCGGCTTTGAGGGTCATAGCGCGTCGCATCTGGTGTCGTTGCGGTGGCGATTGACGGTTTGAATGGTGGCTCGCGACCACAAGCCACGACCCCGTCGTAGAAGGCATCGAGAATCGGCTGAGCCTGTGAAGTGACTAGATCGAACTCGTTCAAGTGTGGCATGTTCACCTTTCTTTATCGAAACTCATTGTAAGGGTAAGGGATCGAGAATAGTATTTCAAGAACCATTTTCGAGAATTGCAACGCCTTGATTTTGCGTGTCACGTTGGTGGCCTGGTGTGGCCTCTCAAAATCCCTCGTTTTCAAGAAGGAGAGTGCATGCCACGCCGTTCGATCCTGTCTGCCGCCGAGCGGGCAAGCCTACTGTTGCCACCCGACACCGAAGATGAACTCATCCGGCGCTATGCCTTCGGTGAAACCGACCTGTCGCTGATTCGCCAGCGGCGCGGTGATGCCAATCGCCTGGGAGTCGCAGTGCAGTTGTGCTTGCTGCGCTTCCCCGGTCAGGGCTTGCTACCCGACGTTGCCGTACCGACACCCCTGCTGCAATGGATCGGACGGCAACTGCTGCTCGACCCTGCATGTTGGCCACAGTATGCCGAGCGGAAGGAAACCCGGCGTGAACACTTGCTTGAGCTGCGCACATATCTGGGCATGGAGCCGTTCGGCCTGGCGCACTATCGGCAAGCTGTTCACGCCACGACAGAGCTGGCCTTGCAGACCGACAAGGGCATCGTGCTGGCCAGCAACGTCCTCGACTCGCTTCGCCACCGGCACATCATCTTGCCGACGCTGGATGTTGTCGAGCGCGTCTGCGCCGAGGCGATCACGCGCGCCAACCGGCGCATCTACGATGCCCTGGCCGAGCCGCTGTCGGACGCGCATCGCCGTCGCCTCGATGACCTGCTCAAGCGCCGGGACAACGGCAAGATGACCTGGCTGGCCTGGCTTCGCCAGTCGCCCGTCAAGCCGAACTCGCGACACATGCTGGAACACATCGAACGTCTCAAGGCGTGGCAAGCGCTCGACCTACCTTCGGGAATCGAACGCCTGGTTCACCAGAACCGGCAGCTCAAGATCGCCCGCGAAGGCGGGCAGATGACGCCTGCCGATCTGGCCAAGTTCGAGCCGCAGCGGCGTTACGCTACTTTGGTGGCTCTGGCTATTGAGGGCATGGCCACTGTCACCGACGAAATCATCGACCTGCATGACCGCATCCTGGGCAAGTTATTCAATGATGCCAAGAAGCGACATCAGAAACAGTTCCAGGCATCCGGTAAGGCGATCAATGCCAAGGTGCGCCTGTTCGGCCGTATCGGCCAAGTGTTGATCGACGCCAAGCAAGCGGGCGATGATCCGTTTACCGCCATCGAGACGGTCATATCCTGGGAAGCCTTCGCCAAGAGCGTGACAGAAGCACAAACGCTCGCACAGCCCGAGGAGTTCGATTTCCTGCACCGTCTCGGCGAAAGCTACGCCACACTACGCCGTTACGCACCGGCCTTCCTCACCGCGCTCAAGTTGCGGGCCGCACCGGCTGCCAAGGGTATATTGGAGGCTATCGAAGTGCTGCGCAGCATGAACAACGACAACGCCCGAAAAGTACCTGCTGATGCGCCGACTGATTTCATCAAGCCGCGCTGGCAGAAGCTGGTGATAACCGACACTGGCATCGACCGGCGTTATTACGAGCTATGCGCGCTGTCGGAGATGAAGAACGCATTGCGTTCCGGTGACATCTGGGTACAGGGATCGCGCCAGTTCAAGGACTTCGAGGGCTACCTTGTACCCCCCGCGAAATTCGCAAGTCTCAAGCAGTCCAATGAATTGCCGCTGGCCGTAGCCACCGACTGTGAGCTGTATCTGAATGAACGGCTGACGCAGTTGGAAACGCAGCTCGCCACCGTCAACCGCATGGCGCAGGCCAATGAATTACCGGATGCCATCATCACGGCCTCTGGCCTAAAGATAACGCCGCTGGATGCAGTAGTACCAGATACCGCGCAGCTCCTTATCGATCAGGCTGCAAGGATCCTGCCGCACGTCAAGATCACTGAGTTGCTGCTTGAAGTGGACGAATGGACGGGCTTTACCAGGCACTTTGCACACCTGAAATCGGGTGACTTGGCCAAGGACAAGAACCTGCTACTGACGACGATCCTGGCCGATGCGATCAATCTGGGTCTGACCAAGATGGCGGAATCGTGTCCGGGCACGACCTATGCCAAGCTGGCTTGGCTGCAAGCTTGGCATATCCGTGACGAAACCTATGGCGCGGCCTTGTCCGAGCTGGTCAATGCACAGTACCTGCATCCGTTTGCCGAGCACTGGGGCGATGGTTCCACGTCCTCTTCTGACGGTCAGAATTTTCGCACCGGCAACAAGGCGGAGAGCACGGGACACATCAACCCGAAATATGGCAGCAGTCCAGGACGGACCTTCTACACCCACATCTCCGACCAGTACGCACCATTTCATACCAAGGTGGTCAATGTCGGTGTGCGCGACTCAACCTACGTGCTCGACGGCCTGCTCTACCATGAATCTGACCTTCGGATCGAAGAGCACTACACCGACACGGCTGGCTTCACCGATCACGTTTTCGCGTTGATGCACCTGTTGGGGTTTCGCTTCGCCCCGCGCATCCGCGACCTGGGTGAGACCAAACTCTACATTCCAAAGCGCGATGCCACCTACGAGGGATTGAAATCAATGATTGGCGGGACGCTCAACATCAAGCTCATCCGTGCACATTGGGACGAGATCTTGCGGCTGGCCACCTCGATAAAGCAGGGAACGGTGACGGCCTCACTCATGCTGAGGAAGCTTGGCAGCTACCCACGCCAGAATGGCCTGGCGGTCGCCCTGCGCGAGTTGGGGCGTATCGAGCGCACGCTGTTCATTCTGGATTGGCTGCAAAGTGTCGAGCTCCGCCGCCGTGTACATGCCGGACTGAATAAGGGAGAGGCACGCAATGCGCTGGCTAGGGCGGTGTTTTTTAATCGACTGGGGGAGATCCGTGACCGCAGTTTTGAGCAACAGCGTTACCGGGCAAGTGGTCTTAACCTGGTGACTGCCGCCATCGTGCTATGGAACACCGTCTATTTGGAAAGGGTGGCGCATGGGTTATGTGCCAAGGGGCATGCCGTCGATGGTGAGTTATTGCAATACCTGTCGCCGCTGGGCTGGGAACACATCAACCTGACAGGGGATTACCTGTGGCGCAGCAGCGCCATGATCGGGGCAGGTAAGTTCAGGCCGCTACGACCGCTATCACCGGTTTAGCGTACGATTTTTTCCGTTTTCTGAGGCGACCCCTATTAAATCGGGTTCTGTCGCAAACTGAGGAACAGGTTTATCATGAGCGATGCTCTCTTAACTAACATCATCAATGTCACTTAACTTTTCTGGACGTCATTTTCCAACAGATATCATCATGCAGGCGCTCCGTTATTACTTGGCTTATAAGCTCAGTTACCGTGAAATTGAGGAGATATTCACTGAGCGTAATATCCATTTTGACCACTCAACGCTGAACCGTTGGGTGATTAAATACGCACCGCAACTCGATGCCTTATTCAGGAAGAACAAACAGCAAAATATCAAGGCGCAAAGATATCATAGAAAACCCCTCTGTCAGGATGAT